>NZ_CP022188.1:305433-610866 GCF_003111665.1 Parazoarcus communis
GGTCGAGATGTTGAAAGTGTGCGTGCCATCGCCACCGGTGCCGACCACGTCCAGGAAGTGATCGTGCGGCGGGTTCACCACCACCTTGGTGGCCAGCTCGCGCATCACTGTCGCCGCAGCGGTAATCTCGCTGATGGTCTCCTTCTTGACGCGCAGACCGGTCAGGATGGCAGCGGTCATCACCGGCGAGATTTCACCCGCCATGATCTGACGCATCAGCGACAGCATTTCGTCGAAGAAGATCTCGCGGTGCTCGATCGTGCGCTGCAGCGCCTGTTGGGCAGTCATCATGATATTCGTCCTCATGTCGGTCAGGCCGCAGCCGGCAATGAATCGCCGCGGTCGAGGAAATTCCGGAGCAGGTCGTGCCCGCGCTCGGTCAGAATGGATTCGGGGTGGAACTGCACACCCTCGATATCCAGCGTCTTGTGGCGCACGCCCATGATCTCGCCATCGTCCGTCCAGGCCGTCACTTCGAGACAGTCAGGCAGGCTCTCGCGTTCAATGGCCAGTGAATGATAGCGGGTACAGATCAGCGGATTGGGCAGCCCCCGGAACACGCCTTTGTCGAGATGATGCACGGGCGAAGTCTTGCCGTGCATCAGGCGCTGGGCGTGCACGATGCGGCCACCGAAGGCGGCACCGATGCTCTGGTGCCCCAGGCAGACGCCGAGAATCGGCAGTTTGCCGGCGAACTCGCGGATCGCCGCCACCGAGATGCCTGCTTCGGCCGGGGAGCATGGCCCGGGTGAAATCACCAGCTGCGCGGGTTGCATGGACGCGATCTGCTCGAGCGTGATCTCGTCGTTGCGGAACACTTTCACCTTGGCACCCAGTTCGCCGAAGTACTGCACAAGGTTGTAGGTGAAGCTGTCGTAGTTGTCGACCATCAGGAGTCTCATGATTCTAAGTCCTTGATTTCATTAATGTTTTCCATTACACACAACCTCCATTACCCACTTTATTACACACATCGACAGTTGA
Source organism: Parazoarcus communis (assembly GCF_003111665.1). Lineage (NCBI taxonomy): Bacteria > Pseudomonadati > Pseudomonadota > Betaproteobacteria > Rhodocyclales > Zoogloeaceae > Parazoarcus > Parazoarcus communis. The sequence goes on from NZ_CP022188.1 coordinate 306,418, forward strand.
TTGCGATGGACGAAGCGCGAGCATGTGCTGGCTCAAGGTAGCAAGGGCTCCTGAGAGATGTCTTGGCGTGCGCCAGTGCGGTGTACTGACGCAGCGACGGCGCCCGCATGCCAGGGCCAAGTGCTGAGACTGGGCGGACAGACCTACCCCTCGCGGCGACACAGCGCGCGGGGCATCAGTTCTACGACGGGGCTGGGGTGCCAAGGGCATCGGGCAATCTCCTCAAATCTTGGAGCCGCCGTGCCGGGGAGCCTTCTTGAAACCTTGCCTGCCGGTACGGCGGCAAGGTGCGGTCAAGACCGCAACGACATGCCGCTTCCTATTGGAAGCGCCACCACAGAGCGATGTTGGTCGAAGCGGTACGGGTCATGGACAGACCAAAGTGTTGAATTTAAAAGCCAGAACTCGGCCCGAGTACACCCGAACGGAATTCCAAAGTAAGCCTGGGGAATTTTACCATGAGCATGTTAGGCAAAGCCACTTCCTGGAATGCCAGGGCATTCATCACCCCGCCCATCTACCTCGGACCGGACGACAACACTTCCAGTCTCGAAACCAGAGAGCAAGTAGACCAACTGCTACGGACTTGTGAGCATCGAATCTCAGGTTGGCAGTCATCTGGACCTGCGCGGGTGATGCTATATCGCTATATCAGCATCCGGGGCAGATATGACACCGCCGGATTTTCTCTGCCGACCCTAGGTCCCGGAGAACAGAAGCCGTTGATCGCAGCTTCTGAAACCATCGCCGTATCAGACCATACCAAATCGGTTTTGCGGGGAACAGCGCAGCGCATGACGCTGGTACCGTGAGCGCCAATATCGAGCTTTCGTCCTCATCGCTCGATGGGCCGGCAACCGATCGATTCTTGCACAACGAGCAAGACGAGGCCACCTACAGCGGACGCCAAACCAATCACCTCGCCCGTCTACGTTCAGGGCATCTTCCCAGGCACCCGCGGAAGGTCATAACGACACAGCAGCCCTTGGCAGGGCAAGAAAGGAGCCGGTGATGTAGCGCTTCCGAAAGGAGACGAAGACATGCACAAGGACATTCCAACATCGAAGGTGTTCTATCGTCCCATCGAGGCTGCCATACGGTGGGCCGGGTTGCTGCGGTACCTGCCGATGATCCTGGCTGCGATCGCGTCACCGCGCTTCCTGCCTCCATCGTTGAATTGCCCGCGATGGAATGAGTGCCGGCTGTACTCGGAGCGTATCTATGACGGCATCCTCAACGGGGAGCTGCCCTACGGCCAGAACGGCATCACGCTCAATGATCCGAAGCTGCTGCAGTCGCCGGATCTGACCGTTCGCCATGTCGATCTGAAGCGCTGGATGCGCAACCACTATCCCGAGCACCGGCCAGGATTCCTGTTCAGCCGTGGCGAACGCATGGCGCATCCTTTTATCACCTTGGAAACAGGACAGGCGATCCTGATCGAGCGACTGGCCCTTCAGGCGGCCCTGGAGCATGCGCGTCGCCAGATGCAGGAATTGCAGGAGCAGCGCGACACCTTGCTCAAGCAGTCCACCGCGCTGCTGGCTTCCAAGCAATGCGAGATCAGCGAGCGAGCGGAGACGACGTATCTCAACATCATCGGCGGGATGCTGACGCTGATGCTGGGCCAGTCCCCTTCGGGTGTGCCCTATTCCAGCTTCAAAACACAGGAGGCACTCGTCTCGGCATTGGTCGCCCACTTCGGCGGCACCATGGGCATCACGGAGCGAACCTTGAACGGCAAGTTCGCCAACGCCAGGAAGTACGTCCGTAGCGCAAGCGCATGAGGTTTTTCCAGCTTGTATGTGCAACCGCGGAGATTGCATTTGCAATGTCTTTCCGCAGCCAGGTCTATTGAATAAAGGTCACGCCAACAAACGCCACCGAGCGTTCAGGAGTGACCGCCATGTCGCAGCCCCCTGTACTCCCGCCGAACGAGCGCCGCATCCTGCGGCTCGATGAAGTCGAAGCCAAGTCCGGCTTCAAACGCGCCCACATTTACAACCTGATGAAGAAGCGCCAGTTTCCCCAGGCGCTGCGCCTGGGCGTGCGCGCCGTCGGCTGGGATTCGATCGAAATCGACCAGTGGATCGCCGAGCGCCTCAACCACCGGACCTGACCCGTTCTCCCGCGGACTTCCCATTCCCAGCCGGAGAGCGCCATGCAGGTCGTATCCATCATTTCAACGAAGGGCGGCGTCGGCAAGACCACGACGGCCGCCAACCTGGGCGGGCTCGCCGCGGACGCGGGCCTGCGCGTGCTGCTGCTCGATCTCGACGTGCAGCCCACCTTGTCCTCCTACTACGAACTGACCCAGCGCGCGCCGGGCGGCATCTATGAGCTGTTGGCCTTCAACGAGCGCGACCTTGGCCAGCTCGTGTCCCGCACGATCATCGCGGGCCTGGACCTGGTGCTGTCCAACGACCACCGGGGCGAGCTGAACACCTTATTGCTGCATGCGCCGGATGGCCGCCTGCGGCTGCGGCATCTGCTGCCAGCACTTGCTCCCCTCTACGACCTGGTGCTGATCGACACCCAGGGCGCGCGTTCCGTGCTGCTGGAGATGGCGGTGCTCGCCTCCGACCTTGCGCTGTCGCCCGTCACGCCGGAAATCCTCGCGGCCCGGGAGCTTCGACGCGGCACCATGCAGTTGCTCGAAGACATCGCGCCGTACCGGCACCTGGGCATCGAACCGCCGCCGCTGCACCTGCTCATCAACCGCGTCCACCCGGTGTCGGCGAACGCCCGACTGATCCAGCAGGCCCTGCGCGACCTGTTCCAAGACCATGCCGGCATCCGCGTGCTCGCCACCGACGTGCCAGCCATCGAAGCCTATCCGCGCGCCGCGACGCGCGGCCTGCCGGTGCATCGGGTCGAGCACCGCCAGCCGCCCGGCAGGGTCGCGCCGGCCTCGCTCGACACGATGCGCGCGCTCGCAAGCGAGCTGTTCCCGCAATGGCAGGACAGATTTGCCGCAATGTCCGGTCGCCCGCCACGTCCTCTTGATGCCGGGAGGTCCCATGGCGAACGCACATGAACTGGCCCGCGGCCACAAGCGGCTGCGCGCGCTGATCGAGTTCGCGGTCGGTGAAGGCTGGCACGTCAAGCGCACGCCGGGCGGGCACCTCAAGTTCACCAAGGCCGGCTGCGCGGCGATCTACACCAGTTCGACCGCGAGCGACCACCGGGCCGAATTGAACGCCCGTGCGCAGATCCGCCGCGCCGAGCGAGAGGCCCGCATGGCGCCGGCCGGCGGTCGTGGGGACTGCGAGGGGTGCGGCCATGGCTGACATGACCTCGCAGGACATGGCCGGCAAGCTGCTCGCGGCCGGCTTCGAGCGCAGCGGCCCAGCGGCTACGGCCTTGAGCGACCCGATCGCGGACACGCCCATGGTCGTGACGCTGGACCAGCTGCGGCCCTACGACCATGACCCGCGCATGAAGCGCAACCCCGCCTACGAGGAAATCAAGGCGTCCATCCGCGAGCGCGGCCTGGACGCGGCGCCAGCCATCACCCGCCGGCCCGGCGAGGACCACTACATCATCCGCAACGGCGGCAACACGCGGCTGGCGATCCTGCGCGAACTCTGGTCGGAGACCAAGGACGAACGCTTCTTCCGCATATCGTGCCTGTTTCGGCCATGGCCGGAGCGCGGTGAAATCGTCGCGCTGACCGGGCATCTTGCCGAGAACGAACTGCGCGGTGGCCTCACGTTCATCGAGCGCGCGCTCGGCGTCGAGAAAGCACGCGAGTTCTACGAGCAGGAGAGTAGCGCCGCCCTGAGCCAGTCGGAACTGGCCCGCCGCCTGGCGGCCGATGGGTTCCCCGTCCAGCGGTCGCACATCACCCGCATGGCCGACGCGGTGCGCTACCTGCTGCCCGCCATTCCCACTGTGCTCTATGGCGGCCTGGGGCGCCACCAGGTCGAGCGGCTGTCGGTCATGCGGACGGCCTGCAAGCGCACCTGGGAGCACTATGCCAAGGACCGCACGCTGCCGCTGGACTTCGACAGCTTCTTTCAGGAGGTGCTGGCGCAGTTCGACACGCAGGGCGACGAGTTCGCGCCGCAGCGCGTGCAGGACGAGCTGATCGGCCAGATGTCCGAGCTGCTGGGCATCGGCTACGACGTGTTGGCGCTGGACCTGACCGAATCGGAAAGCCGCCACCGGGCGCTGGTCAGTGACCCGACGCCACCTGCGGCGCCGCCGGCGTTGCCTTCGCCCACCGCCGGCACGCCGCCTCCCCCGGGCGTAGCATCGTCCATCGCCAAGCCTGCAGCGGCGGCCAGTCCTCCACCCGCCAGCCCTCCGGCGTCCGAGCCCACCTTGCGCGAGGATACGGCCCGAGAGACGACAACGGAAAGCCCCACGGCCGCACCAGGCGATCTGCTTCTCGAGCACATCGTCTCGCCGGCACCGACGACCGAACGGCTGCAGTCGATCCAGCGCATGGTTGCCGACCAGTTGGGCGATGCGCTGCCGCCCGACTTCTCGGCGAGCGTGCTGCAGTCCATCCCGGTGCAAGCCGGCGGGCTCTATCCGATCTCCGACGTCTGGTACATCGACGCCGGCCTGGACACGCCCGATCGGCTGCGCATCCACATCGCGCAGTTCGCGCGCGAGATCGCCGGGGAGGCAGCCCTGGACGAGTGCATCGAGGATCGCTCCGATGGCATCGGCTTCGTTTGCTGCGCGCCCGCCCATGCACCATCGCCGCTCGGCCGGGCGGTGCTGGCGCTGCTCATCACTCTGACGGGTCAGCCCACTGCTGAAGCGGGCGTGGATGGCGCGCAGCTCGCCGCCGACTTGCCAGCACTGCTGCACGGCCAGGGTCAACACCACGGCGACTGCACAAGGCGCTTGAGCGACACGGCGTTGGTCAAGCTATTTCGGCTGCTCCGCCTGGCCCGGCGTCTGCTGGACCTGGAAGCCGGCACCACGGCGCCCGGGACGTGAGCGAGGGAGGCCGCATGTCCACATCGCATCCGCTCAACCAGGCCGTGATTGCCCAGGCGCTGTATGACCTTCGCAACGGCCAACTGCGCCGCTGCAAGGCCATGGGCTTCGGCGAGGCCGAGCTGGATGCGCTCAAGCACCCCGCGCTGATCAGCGTGCTGGCCAACGCCAGCGTCTCGTGGTGCTCGGTCACGGTCAACCGCGAAGTGCTGCAGCGCCTGCTCAACCAGGCACAGGACGTGGAGAAGGAAATCGCCACGGTCGATCGCATGCTGCGGCTGGGGGCCAGCACGGAGATGGTCAGCCGCTTCTATGGCCTGACCCATCAGGAAGTCGCCCTGCGGCGGGAGATCCTCGGCCTGCCCAAGCGCAAGGGGCGCCACCCCGTCCTGGACGAGACCCAGGACACCGAACTTTGGCGGCAATGGAAAGCCGTGACCAGCAGCAGGAACGTCGATCTGGAGGATGAGACCTCGATTCTCGATGCGGCCATGGACCTGGCCGAGGGCATGTCACTGCCGCTCTCGGTGGTCTGGGCCGCGATCAGGAACTGGGTCGATCAGGGATTGGACTAGGCCATGGCCGTGGACGACACCGCCCCACGAGCCCCGCGTCAAGGCCCCATCGCACTCGCCGACCTGTTCGACGCTGCGCTGAAGGACCTCACGCCCAATCCAAATCCCCGCGCGCCAGCGCCCATGGCAGTGCCCACGCCTGCGGCGTCCGGCGACGCCTTCCTATTCAGTGGCAATCGGCACGAGAGCGTGCCGCGGCGGCTGTTCGTCGACCGCCGCCTGACACCGCTGGAGCGCAACGCCTGGCAGGTGTTCCGGCTGATGCTCAACGACGACGGCGTCACGACGTTCCCGACCTATGAGCAGTTGCGCCCATGGCTGGCGTCCATGCCCTGCGCGGGACAAGCCTCCCACGAGACCGTCGCGCGGGCGCTGACGCTGCTGCGCCTGACGCGCTGGCTGAGCCTCGTGCGACGACGGCGCGACCCCAAGACCGGCCGCATCCTCGGAAACCTCTACGTCCTGCACGACGAACCCCTGACACTGTTCGAGGCCATGCAGCTCGACGCCGACTACCTGGCCCTGGTCAGCCAGTCGCTGGGGCATTCCGCCAAGGCCGTCCAGGTGGTGGGACTCAACACCCTCCAGGAGATCGCGGACGACCCGATGTTGTCCGGACGCACCTTGCCGTCGCGGCTGCAAGTGCTCGCCGAGCGCCTGGCCGACCAGGGCATCACCGCCACCGCAAGTTATCCACAGGAGGATGCGATCCACGATTCCGAAGAAGGGCCCGCCAGCCTTCTTCGGAATGGCGAACGCCCTTCTTCGGAATCCGAAGCAGGGCCGAAACCCGCGCCAGACGGCGCTCTTCGGAATCCGAAGCAGGACCGTACAGTACGTAGTAGTCGTATTGATGAAGTACGTACTACCGCGCAGGCGCGCGCGCTGGGCGACCTGCAATGGCCCAAGCGTTTCGCGGAACTGAAGGCGGAACAGCAAGCCGGCGCCAGGATGGCGTTGCAGCAAGTGGACGCTGCCCTGCGGCAGGCTGTGCTGGACGAGTGGGCCGCACGGTGCGGCAAGCATGGCATCCGCAACCCCGCCGGGTACCTGTTCGGCATCATCCAGCGCGCCATGCGCGGCGAGTTCAATGCGTGGGCCAAGCAGACCAGCCCGGCAGCGCCAACACCATCGGCGGCGCGAGCGCCACCGCCCGAGCCGCCGCGCAACGTCGTGCCGCCCGCGGTGGCCCGGCAGCACATCGAGCGCCTGCGCGATCTGCTGCGCAAATCCTGAGCGCAGGGCCTGGCAAGGCCATGAAGCAGACCTCCTTGGCGGTCGGCAGAAACGGTCCCCAGGGGACGGCTGTGTGGTGAAACGCCGGACGACGGCGCGACATGCTGCGCAAAACCTGAGTAGAGCGCCTGCAAGACCATGAAGCAGACCTCCATGGCGCTCAACGGAACGGTCCACTGGGGACGGCTGCGCGGCGAAGGATCGTGTCGAACGGCAGCGCGACGTGCGGTGCAGTACGCATACCGTCAACGACCGAGGCACGGAGCGCCAACGTGAATGCTCCGGCCTCCAAGGGACCGTTGCGCGCTGCGCCGCCAGCGCGCATAGAACCGGGGGCCGGCTCATTTCGGTTTGTTGACTGACTGCCTTCCGCTGCATGCGGATGCTGGCGGCTCCCTGTCCAACTGCGAGCGCTCACCATGGCAACCAGCAACGAACCATTGCAACTCAACCTCGGCTCCCTGCGCAGCGCGATGTCGCTGACGCTGCACACGCATCACGCTTCCCGCATCTGGCACGGCCGCGCCGCCGCCGAAGGGCGACCCGGCATCGTCGGCCTGAACGGCTACATCGCGGTGATGAATAAGATGAAGCGCGGCTCGGAGCAGGACGACCCCTACAGCGACTGGTGGATGCTGCGCATCGAGGACAAGCTCGACCAGACCAGGACCACGCTGCAGACCTTGCGCAAACAAGTGGACCAGGCACTGGCGGGCGTGCCTGCGGCATTGAGCCTGGGCGAGAACCTCAACGTGCAGCCCGTCAAGCTGCCGCTGTTCGTCAATGCGCAGTTGGGCTTTGCCGCCGTCTATCTCCTGGCCGACTACGACGACATCGCGCGCAAGCTGATCCTCGCCCACCACACCGCGCTGATCGACCGCAGCACTTTGGAGCGCTGGCTCAACGAGGGCGCGCACGCGCTGCGCAGCCTGTTCTCGCTGGCCCAGCAGTACCGCTACTCGGGCTGCACCCGCGACGATTTCGCGGCGAAGAATGCCGCAGCGCGGGTCGCGCTGGAGAAGTTCGGCGAGTTGCCGCAGGACGTCCTCGAAGGCACGCGCCGCTCGACGTTTGCGCCACCCATGGTGCGCCGTGGTCTGCAACAGCGCGGTGAGAATCCTGCCGCAGCCGCTACCAGCGTCGATGGTGATGCGGCCGCTGCTGCCGACCCGTCCGAAGGCGCAGCCACTGCCGGCGAGGACGAATCCGCATGAGCGATCTGAACCAGCCGACCCGCTACTTCCGGGGCCTGCAACAGGGAGCCTTCATGCGCCTGGAACACGCGGCCTCTCTAAAAGGCCTTTTAAAGCCTTTTAAAGGTAAAGGGGACTTGGAGGCCTGGGCCAGCCAGTGCTTCGCCATGCGCGACGAGTTGATCGGCCTGGCGCAGCGACAAGTGCTGCAACAGGCCGGTGGGCATCCCTTCCATCTGCTGCCCGTGGAACTGGCCCAGCAGACCACTGGCGCGGGAACGACGTTCCTGCGCTGGCGCAGGAACGACCGCTCGGCCATGGGCGTGGCCCTGTGGCAGGAGCTGATGGCGAGCACCAGCACGCCGGTCAACCTGCTGGCCGACCTGCACGCGATCGAGCTGCAGCGCATCACGCTGAACATGCAGATCAGCCTGTTGCACACCCTGGGTAGGCAGGCCCAGGAGTGCGCCAGCAAGGCCGCCGAGGCGGAAGACGCCTACCTGCGCCGGCTCGCGTCCATACCCCCCGGAGTGCGCGATCGGTGATCGCGTCGGGCACCCCAGCACGCGCCCGACGCCGACATGGCACGGGTATTTCAACCACCAAGGAGATTGCACCATGAGCACGCATTTTTCGGGCGAAGGCAACATCGGCTCGCCCCCCGAGTACCGGGAGTTCCCCAACGGCAACGACGAACCGCGGCGCTTGTTGCGGCTGAACGTGTATTTCGACAACCCCGTTCCCACCAAGGGCGGTGACTTCGAGGACCGCGGCGGCTTCTGGGCGCCGGTGGAAATCTGGCACCGCGACGCCGCACACTGGAAGGACCTTTACCAGAAGGGCATGCGCGTGCTGGTCGTCGGCCGCATGGAGCGCGAACCCTGGACCGACAACGAGGATCAGCCGCGCGAGACCTGGCAGATCAACGCGCGCAGCGTCGGCATCCTGCCGTTCCGCATCGAGTCCGTCGTTCTGAGCCCCAAATCGCAGGAGACCGCACAGGACGCGCAGCCCAAGCCCCAGGCCGCCCAGGAACCGGCAGCGTCGAAGGAGCCCAAGCGCAGGAAGTGATCCGGCGTGGGGGCGGCCGCAGTACGTTGCCGCCCCCCATGTCCTCGCGAGCTATCCCCAGGGGATAGCTCCATCAGCGTCCACCGGCTTCCGCGCGCTCCCGAACATCGCGGCTCCCGGCTCGCACACCGCCGGCCGCACGCCATCCCGCCCAAGCCGTTCCATCGGCGTGAAAGCGGTCGCTGCCGCATGCAGCTTGTTTGCTGCTGCCCCAACAGGCGCTCGGCATCCTCGATCCCAGCAACTCCATGAACAACGGGAAGCGGATGGACGGACATGCGGCTGTTTCTGTGCGAGAAGCCCTCCCAGGGCAAAGACATCGGCCGGATTCTCGGCGCCACGCAGCGCGGTGAAGGCTGCCTCAACGCCTCCGGTGTCACGGTCACCTGGTGCATCGGCCATCTCGTCGAAGCGGCAGCACCCGAGGTCTATGACGCGGCGCTCAAGCGCTGGTCGCTGGAACAGCTGCCCATCATTCCCCAGCAGTGGCGGGTCGAGGTCAAGCCGAAGACCGCCACGCAATTCAAGGTCGTCAAAGCGCTTCTGGCGAAGGCGACCCAGCTTGTCATCGCCACTGACGCCGACCGCGAAGGCGAACTGATCGCACGCGAGATCATCGACCTGTGCGGCTACCGCGGTCCCATCGAACGCCTGTGGCTGTCGGCGCTCAACGATGCGTCCATCCGCACCGCGCTCGCCAAGCTGCGGCCCTCGGCCGAGACGCTGCCGATGTATTACTCGGCGCTGGCGCGCTCGCGCGCCGACTGGCTCGTGGGCATGAACCTCAGCCGGCTGTTCACCGTGCTCGGGCGGCAGGCCGGCTACGATGGCGTGCTGTCGGTCGGGCGTGTACAGACCCCGACGCTCAAACTCGTGGTGGACCGCGACCGAGAGATCGCGGCCTTCGTGTCCGTGCCGTACTGGGCCATCGACGTGTCGCTGTCCGCAGGCGGTCAGACGTTCACCGCGCAGTGGGTGGCACCCGATGCCAGCACCGACGACGCCGGCCGCTGCCTGCGGCAGCCCGTCGCACAGCAGGCCGCGCAGCAGATCCGCGCCGCGGGCAGTGCCCAGGTGGTGTCGGTCGAGACCGAGCGCGTGCGCGAAGGCCCGCCGCTGCTGTTCGACCTGGGCACCTTGCAGGAAGTCTGTTCCAAGCAGCTTGGGCTGGACGTGCAGGAAACCTTGGAGATCGCCCAGGCCCTGTACGAGACGCACAAGGCCACGACGTACCCGCGCTCGGATTCGGGCTACCTGCCCGAAAGCATGTTCGCCGAAGTGCCCACGGTCCTGGACAGCCTGCTCAAGACCGATCCCACGCTGGCCCAGATCATGGGCCAGCTCGACCGCACCCAGCGCTCGCGCGCCTGGAACGACGGCAAGGTGACGGCGCACCACGGCATCATCCCGACGCTCGAACCCGCGAATCTCTCCGCCATGAGCGAGAAGGAACGGGCGTTGTACCGGCTGATCCGGGCACATTACCTGGCCCAGTTCCTCCCGCACCACGAGTTCGACCGCACCGTGGCGGATCTCTCCTGCGGCCAGCAGAAGCTGGTGGCTACGGGCAAGCAGGTCGTCGCCCGCGGCTGGCGCCTGGTGCTGGCCGAGTCCGAACGTGAAGGCAGCGCCGATGAGGATGGCGACGCCCCCGTGCGCACCCAGGTGCTGCCTGCGCTGCGTGACGGGATGGCATGCCAGGTCGCCGGGGCCGACATCAAGGCCCTCAAGACGATGCCGCCCAAGCCCTATACCCAGGGCGAACTGGTCAAGGCGATGAAGGGCGTTGCGCGTTTCGTGACCGACCCGCGCCTGAAGCAGAAGCTCAAGGACACGACGGGCATCGGCACCGAGGCGACGCGGGCCAACATCATCAGCGGGCTGATCGCCCGCGGCTATATCGTGAAGAAGGGGCGCTCCATCCGCGCATCGGATGCGGCGTTCACGCTGATCGACGCCGTGCCCGCGGCGATTGCCGACCCCGGCACCACCGCCGTCTGGGAACAGGCGCTGGACATGATCGAGGGCGGACAACTCACCCTGGATGTGTTCATCGGCAAGCAGGCCGCCTGGATTTCGCAGTTGATCGCGCAATACGGCAGCACGTCCCTGTCCATCAAGGTTCCCCAAGGACCGGCTTGTCCGCAGTGCGGCGCACCCACGCGCCAGCGAACCGGCAAGAGCGGCCCGTTCTGGTCGTGCAGTCGCTACCCCGACTGCAAAGGCACGCTGCCGGTGGCAACCGGCACGTCCAGGCGTGGTGCCTCGCGTCCACGCCGTACCAGTGGCGGTGGCCGCAAAGGCGCCTGACCGCCCCCGTTCCCCGTGAGCCATGCCCGCCATCGGCGGCGTGGCCCGTGTCCCGCATGCCCTGCGGGACGCCCCAGCGCGCAACGCCTTCTTGCTCCGTGTGCGCGTCCCGTCCGGCCGGCCCCGGCCGCGGGACCTGAAGGTGGCTTCTCCGCGAACCGCACCCCGCGCGTTCTCCTCGTCTGCATTCCTTCCGCCGCTGCGAAGGGTCCCCCGATGGCTTGCCTGTGCGAGCCATCCGGAGACCCTTCGCGGTCAGCGGTATTCGGTGCCGGTGCCCGCCGGCGCAAAAACGGGCTCCCTTTGTGCGCGGATGTGCGCCAGACGATGCCGGCCCCAGCCACGACATGGGCCGGGTGTGATTGCTGGATGAGCAGACGGTTCTAGCGACGACCGGGCCTGCCAATCAGCCCACGGGTGGTTCTTCTTTCCTCCCGAGCCGAAGGCCCCTGGGGCCTTCGGCGCCTTTCTCCTGCCTTTCAACGCCCCGGCCAGGGCGATGGCCCTGCGCCACACGAACGGGAGACCCACATGACCGCCAACATTGCAATCCGCCTCACTACGCACCGCCGATGCACCGAACTGCAAGGCGATCGGCAATTCCATGGCCGTGCTGTGCGTCGCGTGGCTGGGGACGCCGGCTGGTGCAGTACCTGCACAAGACGGGATCGATCGCTTCGGATTGATGCAAGACGCGGCCGGCGGGTCGCGCGATCCTCCCTCCTGCATTGCCGACGCATCGGCAACAGCCAGCAGCCAGGGTGTCCAGACTGCCGTGGGTTCCGCCCACGCCACCCGCCAGTTCGCCCCGGCATCTCTCCGGCGAACGCTGCCCACCGGGCATCGATGCCACCTTCCTCCAACCCACGGGATGTATGCCGCGTCCCGTCAGGGGCGTGTCGTCAACCCGGTCGATATCAGGACTTCCCATGGACACCATCACCCGACAAGACCGCATCACCCTCAAGAACCTCAAGGTCGCGGATTTCGCGAGCGAGGAAACGCTGTGCTTCACCGCCACCGTCATGTTCGACGGCAGGCCCATCGCCGAAGCCCGCAACGACGGACACGGCGGCTCGACGTTCGTGCGCGCGTTGCAAGGCCAGGCCGCGCTGCTGGCCCAGGCCGAGGAATTCGCCAAGAGCCTGCCGCCGGCATCGCTCGACGTCGAACGCGAAGACGACGAGCCGCTTCTCATCGACATGACGCTCGACTTCCTAGTGGACCAATTGGCCGATGCCATGCACGCGGAGCGCAAGCTGCGCACCGCGTTCAACCGCGACATCGGCAACAAGGTGCTGTTCATCAAGGACGGCAGGCTGCTGTTCCTCAAGGGCATCAAGCTCAAGGCCATTGCCGACCGCGCAGCGTATTTCGCAAAGCTGCGCAGCCGACAGGACCAGCCCATCGTCATCCTGGCCGAGCTGCCAGCGGACGAGGCATTCGCCATCTGGAAGCAGCATGTCCTGGGCGACAAGCCCCGCTGATCCAGCCTCACCGCACCGTCATGACCGCCCCGCACTTGCTGCGGGGCTTTTCTTTGTCTCTGCGTACATCAATCGGGGCTGGACCAGATGCCGATTTCCAACTGACGTGGCGCGCCCCCCCCACGAAGCTGCCCGCATGCTCGCTGATTCGTCAGCACATGCCAGCAGCCAGGGTTTCAGGCTGCCGCGGGGTTCTCCCCGCGCAACCCACCAGTCCGCATCGCATCCATTGCGCGGACGCGCGTCGCCAAGACGCTGATGCTTTTTTTCAACCGCGTGCGGGAGCTGCCATCCCGTGAGGGACAGGGCCCCGCTTTTCCAAGGAGCCCATCCATGTCCCAGCAAGCCTCTTTCGGCCGATTCGGTCAATTGGCCTTGACCTACTGCGGCAAGTTCCTGCCGCTCGAAGTCCTGCACAGCGCCGCCGGCCACTACATCGGCACGCGCGATACCGAAGGTCCCGTTTCGCGGGAATCTCGTGAGTACTTCCGCAGCCATGCCGCGGCTCAACGTGCCCTCGAAAGAGGCGGCTGGTCCCAGCTCGCCGTTCCCTGATCCAACTGGAGGAATCACGTCATGAACCAGCTACTGCCGCAGGAAGTCGTCGATCAGATCGTTCGGGAAGAACGGCATTTCAGCGCCGCGCCCCAAGCCTTTTTCGAGGCATGGAAGCGTGGTGTCGAGATCGCCGGCCCGCAATGGTTTGGCGATGGCACCCGTGAAGGTCTGAACCAGGCCAAGAGCAAGTGGGATCTGCGCCCCGACATGCTGCGCCTCAACGACGCCCTCGGCGTCCTGAGCAGCGGGGAACGCATGTTCCTGTCCGCGATGGTCAGCTTCTACAACGCGCGCGAGGGCGGTGCCATGCTCAAGCGCTGCCACTTCAACGGGTTGTCGGACTTCGACGGCCTCGATCTGCCTCGTCGCCAGGTGATCGCCGACCTCCTGCTGAACTACAGCGGTTGGTGAGCCGGTCCCCGGCACACCTTCATCACTGCGTTCACGCGACCCCATGAGGGACATGCGCCTCGCCCGAGGCCATGTCCCTCGCGTTTCTCCCCGCCCAGTGCCATCCGGCATCAGGCGGTTCCCCTGCGGATGCCATCGTCCGCAAGGGCTGGCTCCGTTCATTCATCGAAAGGAGCCTTCATGGCCAACAATTACTACGAAGCCACCGGCGTTCTCGTGCTCGACCGTGTGACGCCCGTCATCCAGGCGCTGTTCGGCGCCTTCGCGCTGGACGAGAGCCATCCCGGCAACGGGCAGGCCTACATCGCCCAGATCGCCGAGACCACCAATCCGCAATGGCCGGACGTGCTCGATGGCCTGGAAGACCTGGCCACGCAACTCGGCATTCCGATGCCGGACGACGAAGGGCTTTCGATCCCGCCGCTGCTCGAACTGCTCGCCGTGCACTTCGGTGCCGATGAGGACGAAGAGCTGGGGAACTTGATCGAGCGTCATTCGTTCGAGGACACCGCCGATCTCGACGCATTGTTTCTGATCGCCACCCGATTCGATGACGGCCACCACCTGACCGCCATCCAGTTCGAGGGATGCTGGTATTGCAGCAAGCCGCGGCTGTTCGAGTTCGGCGGCAACGGCTGCTACCTGAGCCGCGAGGTCCGCGTCATCAGTTCCTCCTCGCAGGCCCTCCAGCTCGGCGACCAACTGCGCAAGGCCATTGTGGCCGCCGACATCGAAGAGGCCTCGGCCCTGATTGCGCTGGAGACCATCAATCTGCTGGCGGGCGTCAGCGACGAGCCATTCCGCATGAATTTGCGCCGACGCGTCGCCGAGCGATTGGCCCAAACGCCAACGATCAGCGTCACCTGACGCTGTTTCCTTTCTTTCCACCCACCGGGGTCAATTCCCGGTGGCGGGGATTGGCTCCATCATTATTCTGTTGGAGAAATCCCATGTCCCAGAATCCCAATCCCTTTCTACGCGGCTACTGGAATCTGAAAATCGTCCGCACGCTGTCCATCAGCCACGAGGACGGAAGCCCGCATGTCTGGCGAAACATCCACCAGAGCCAAGAACACCTCTCCGATGAGGAGCTGGTTTCAGCATCCTGCATCGTCACCAGCGATTTCGCCGTAGTCAGCAATGGCCCAGACTCCGTGAGTGCCGAGGTGCTGGCCGAACGCGATGCCGGTGAAGGCGCCTACGGCGTGGTGGGTGCCGTGGTGTACGCGATCCACGGCGACGACTTCGACGGCCTCCCCGTCCACATTGGCGACACTTATTCGGCCGAGGCCGCACGGGAAGTCGTGCAGCGGTTGAGCTTCGAGACCGGCTACTACAGCCGGTGCTGGGAAATCAGCAGCGCGCACATCAGCCACGAAACCGGCCAGTACCTGGCCAACCTGGCTGACCTCGCGACGCCGGAAGCCTTTTTGTTCATTGCGTTCCGGGTTCCCTACAGCCCGGCGATCGGCGTCAAGCTGATTTCCACGCCCTGGACGGGCCAGCACCTGCAGGACGTCGAGGAGATCTCCGCCGAGCAGCTTCGGCAGGAGCACTGCAGCAAGGGCATGCCGGACGACCTGGCACAGATCCTTGCACTGGCCGGCCAGGCCGATGTGCGCATCCTCATTCTCGATGCCGACGCACCCGTGTTGCCGGGCCTGCCGTTGGCCGGCGAATAACTGCCAGACACATCCCCAGCCTACCTTTTCCTCACCGCATGCCGGCCCGTCTCCCGCCAGGGAGCCGGGCCGGTTCACTTTCATAGGAGCGATCCCATGTTCCCCGATCTCATCTCGCCCGTATCGGACTTCGAGCACCAGCTTGGAGCCTGCTTCAATGCCATGAGCCAGGACGATGCCATCGGCCAGATCCTGGTAGTCGAGCGCATGAGCGGCATGCTGCACATGCGCCATATCGCCAGCGCCGACCTGATGGACACCGACGTGGACGACTACGAAATGGTCATCTTCGACGGTGGCAACACAAGCGGGGACACGTGGAAGCACGTGTTCTTTCCGCGTCAGCGCGAGCACTACTTCGTGTACCAAGCCTGACCCCTCCGGCCCCTTTCGAGGGGCTTTTTCTTGTACGCAGCACAGGAATGCGGGCATGTTGCGGTGCCGTTTCCTGCGGGCAGGCCGACCACCCCGGGGCCATGCTTACCCCATGTCCGTCGGCGCTGCCGACACATGCCCAGGCAGTCGAGACCTTCGAGGCTGCAAGCACGGGAAACCGTGCTGGTCGTTTCTTCCTACGGACCTACCGCGTCCATCCACGCCACCCACAAGGGACCTCTCCCTTGCGGGCGGGGAATCCCTTGTTATTTCTCAAGGAGTTTCCCCATGGACCGTTCCCTCATCAAATCCATGATGCCTTCGCTGGTCGCAGGCCATGTGCCCCGTAACGTGCGATCGTTCAAGTACCGCGTGTTCGATGATCAGCCGCTGTCCTCAACGCTGGGCTTTGCCATCGACCCCCAACCCTTCGACGGCAAGGTGGTCGCTGCGACCGACGATGCCATCGTCGTCAAGCTCAAGCCTTCCGAGTTCGCGGTGCTCGATCCCAGCCTGGTGACCACGGTTCCTGCCGAAGGCGCCAAGGTGCATGTCCAACCCTATGCCCGTCGTCGCTTCGACGGACTGCGCGCGGACACGCCGGAGGTCATCACCGAGAAGACTTCGGACGGCACGCCGTACACCATCACGAGGCACATCCTCGGCTCGGCGCCGGCCAAGCTGCCCATTCCCACGCCGCAGTGCATGGAGTTGGGCCAGCTCATCGAGCAGTTGGAAGAGATGCCGGCCCCCGATCGCTTCCGGCGCATCACCCACATGCTGGTGGATGCCGGTGCCCGCGACTTCACCTGGGTCGATCCCACGCCCTCCAAGATCATCGAGACCCCGCCGGCGATCAGCTTCACGGTCTCGACCGCGAAGTTCGAGGGCCGGGTGACGATCCTCTACGACCGCGGCGGAGACACCTACGTGGTGGAACTGCACCGTCAGAACGGTGAATCGGTCGAACTGGTCGATCGGCACGACGAGGTGTATTTCGACATGCTCGGCGAAGTGCTGGAGCGGCTCATCGACGACGGGCGCTGGCGCCAGATCGACGTGAGCATCCTCGACGCGAAGGCGGCCCGTAAGCGCCAAGCCGTCCCGGCATGACGCCCCTCGGCTGACCCGAGGCACCCGCCACGGCGTTCCAGCCATTCCGGCCGCGTGACCTACAGGCCCTTCATCCCATCGGGTGGAGGGCCTTTCTCTTTTTTTAACACAGGAGATTTCATCCATGTCACTGCGATTCAAAGGCGCCGACCTGCGCCCCGTGCTGACCGAAGCCATCGCCAATCAGTGCCGCATCGTCCTGGTCAAGGACCAGGGCGTGTACTTCCTCGCCGAGCGTGGGGAGCGTCGCCCGGATGGACGCCAGCAACTGCTCGCCTACGCCGTCGGCTGCAACCCGGACACCGACCCGTTCGATGACTGGTGGCACCTCGCCGGCCGCGAGCTGGGTGGCGACGATTTTGCGGAGTATTTCGACCCGAAGGACGGCCTGTTCACGCGCCTCCTGCACTCGGCGGACGATCTCGTGCTGTCCGCCACCGCCACGCACCTGTCCTTGGCCGTGGTGCCTCCCGCCTGAAGCGGCAACCGCCGCGCAGCCCTCGCAGCCCCCGCACCGGGGGCTTTCTTTTGTTCGCACCGCGGCCATCGCCGCGCATGCGCGTTCGTCTCCAGCCGCCAAGGCACGCCCCGCGGGCCACAGCGCCGGCATGCCACCGGAGACGACCGCATGAACACATCATCGACCTCGCCGAGGCTGCACCTGCTGCCGGTGTCGCTGCGCACGGCCAACGTCTTCGTGCTGGCACACCATCACCGTCCGGTCCAGGCTGCGAAGTTCGCCCTGGCCGTCACGCTGGTCGACAGCGACCTGATCCGCGGCGTGGCCATCGTCGGCCGGCCGGTCGCGCGGCACCTGGACGATGGCTGGACGCGGGAAGTCACACGGCTGTGCACCGACAGCACACCCAACGCCTGCAGCAAGCTATACGGCGCGGCCTGGCAGGCGGCAAAGTCGCTGGGCTACATCCGCCTGATCACCTACACCTTACCCGACGAAGGCGGCGCCAGCCCGCGCGCCGCCGGCTGGCGGCTGATTGGCGCGCGCGGCGGCGGCGCCTGGAGCCGTCCCAGCCGCCCCCTCGCCGATACCCCGAGCACCTGCGCCGCCCCAAATGCCTGTGGCAGGCGCCGGGCGGCGCGGACAAAGGGAAGCACCCGGATGCCGATTGATTGCTGCCGCGCGCGCGAGGCCCGGCCATGCTGACCCCATGCCTGCTGACGTTGTCAGCGACATGCCAGGCAACCATCGGTCTTCGAGGTTGCGGCGCAGTTCCCACTGCGTGACCGAGCCAGCTCGCACCGCATCCATCCGCGAGCGGCCACCAGCCTCTGGTGGCGGATGCTTTCGCCTTATCAACCCACCGCGGGGTTACGCACCTTCCCCGCATGCGTGGGCCGGTGTGTCTCCGCTTCATCCCAATGGAGATTCACCATGAACACCACGTCCAACGAGAAATCGTATTTCGACCTCCACACCTCGGGCATCGGCTACGTCCAGCGTGTCCGTGAAGTGCCCGTCCGGGGCGGCCGCCGTGCGCAGCCTTTCCTTGCTTGCACCATCGCCGCGCTGGTCGGCCCCGCCCGGGACCCCAGCTACCGCTACTTCGACGTCAAGGTCTCGGGTGCCGAGGCCAAGAAGCTCGTTCAGCGCTACATCGGCGTTGACGATCCCAAGCAGCGCCCGCTGGTGCGATTTCGCCTCGGTGACCTGTGGGGCGATGCGTACATCCGCGACAAGGGTGAGCAGAAGGGTCAGGCCGCCGCGTCCCTCAAGGCGCGACTGCTCAAGGCCGAACTGATCGACCGGGCCGAACTGGCTTCGATCGAGCAGCACGAGCTGATCACCCGCGGCATCGGCTATCTCAATCGTGTGAAGGACGTCACCCCAAAGGCTGGCGACTCGTTCCTCTCTTGCACCGTCGCAGCACTGGCCGGGCCTGTCGATGAACCGGAGTATCGGTACTTCGACACCATCGTCGCCACCCCGGAAGCCGAGCATCTGGTTCGCCGGTGCGTTCAGGCCATCGAGGGTGACCGCAAGGTGCTGATCGCCTTCCGTCTGAACGACATGAAGATCGATCCGTACATCCGCACCAAGGGCGAGCACGCCGGGGAACCGGCCGCAAGCCTGGAATCGACGCTGGTCCACATCGGTCTGATCAAGATCGACGGCACCCAGGTCTATCCGACGAGCCAGGCGCAACCCGAGGCGCCGCCGGCCGAAGACGCATCCGCGTCCGAAGCCGACGACGCCATCGACACGGCCACCGAGCCCGCCGAGCGCGAGCCCGAGGCGCAAGTCGAGGAGCAGGAGCCGGCATTGGCTGCTTCGTTCTGATACGGCATGGCCCCTCACGGGGCCTTGTCGCTTCTCTTCCCGCATCCGCCGCGTCCCCATGACGCGCGCTTGCGCATTTCATCCCCCGAGTTCCGCGTGGTCTCACCGCCGCGCGGTTACCGCATTTCTCAAAGGAGATCAGCCATGTCTCTGGCATCCCGTTTTGCTCCGCAATCCCCGATCCTGCGCTCCGATCGTCCACTCTCGGACGACCGCATTCGTGCCGTCGTTCCGTCGATCTTCGCCGACGCTCCGCATGGGAGCCGGTCCGATCGGTATGCCTACATACCGACCTCGACCGTGCTGACCAAGCTGCGCCAGGAGGGCTTCGAGCCCTTCATGGTGTGCCAGACACGCGTGCGCAACGAAGACCGGCGCGAGTACACGAAGCACCTCATCCGACTTCGCCATGCGAGCCAGATCAACGGCGACGAGGCGAACGAGATCATCCTGCTCAACAGCCACGACGGCACGAGCAGCTATCAGATGCTCGCCGGCATGTTCCGGTTCGTCTGCCACAACGGCCTGGTTTGCGGTGACACCACCGCCGACATCCGCGTTCCCCACAAGGGCGACGTGGCCAGCCAGGTGATCGAAGGTGCCTACGGAGTCCTCGAAGGCTTCGAGCGCGTGCAGAACGCGCGCGATGCGATGCGCACCATCACCCTCGATGAGGGCGAAGCGGAGGTCTTTGCAAACTCCGCGCTCGCACTCAAGTACGACGATCCAGCCAAGTCCACGCCTGTCACGGAGAGCCAACTGCTGGCACCCCGGCGATGGGACGACCGCAAGAACGACTTGTGGGCCGTCTTCAACCGCGTCCAGGAGAACCTCGTCAAAGGGGGCCTGAACGGACGCACGGCCAACGGCCGCAATCAGCGCACCCGTCCGGTGCAAGGCATCGACCAGAACCTGCGCCTGAACCGGGCGTTGTGGCTGCTGGCCGAAGGCATGCGCCAGCTCAAGGCGTGATGCCACGCGGACCTCGCCCACCTCGGGCGAGGCCATTTCCTCTCATCCACCGGGTGCCGTCGGCGGCCCGTCATTCATCATCAGGAGAACCATCATGGCAACCCCATCGGCTTCCGAGAAATCGGTTGCGCCCATCGTCGTCCCCGGCCAGCTCACGCTGCGTACCATCCGCGGCAAGAACGGCCCGTTCACGGTTGGCCGCCTCGCCACGCACCTCGGTACTTTCGAGGTCAAAGACCCGGAGCTGGAGCAGTACCCCGAAGGCAAGTACGACGGGGAATTCATCATCAGGTACATCTTCCCGAAGTCCTATCCGGTCGGCGGCGGCATGCGGTTCGAGATCCGTGCCAGCCTCGACGGCATGACGCTCAACGGCATCGACAAACTCAGCCGCGACGAAGCCCGCAGCTTCGCCACCCAGGACGTCGATCCGCTCGATGAAGAGCAAGGGGCGCAGCCTGCGACAACGCCGGCCAAGCCGACCAAAGCGTCCAGGCCCGCCAAGCCCGCACCCGTGCAGGCGTCCGCGGACCCGATGGTCGATACCACGCCCTTTGGCGTGGATGCGCCGCCACCTGCTGAGGCTGCTGCCCCCGGCAGCACCCAAGACGGTGACCCCGCGCTCTTCGGCCTGCTGTGGCCGCTGGGCGAGTCCGTGAAACTGGATTCGACCATCGACCGCCGCGCTTTGCGTGCACAGATCGCCCGCCTGGGCGAGCTGGGCTACGCGCTGGACTTCAAGACGCAGGAGTGGAGCCGCCAGGCCGAACTGCAACCTGCGTGATCGTAGACGCCGCATGCGCGGTGTTCTTCATCCACCCGCCGGGGTTCCTTCCCCATGCGGGGGAGGCCCTGGCCATCTTCTGGAGGTCTTCATCATGTCCACCATCGCTTGCGATATCCCCCGCTCCGCGCTGGATGAACCCGCGTGGCGGGCTCTCTGCGAGACGGCAGCCGCACAAGCCACCAAGGGTTGCGGACTGTCTCACGACTACTACGTCGAACGCTTCAGTTCGGCGATCGACGCGCAACTCGGTCGATTGCCGGAAGAACAGCGCGCACAGGCGCTGAAGATCGCACAGGAATGGGACTACGCAACACCGGCCGAACGGCAGGAAACCCAGGACTGGAATGCGGAGCATGGCTATTGCTCGCATGGGATCGAGTTCGGCTGCTGTCCGGCCGGTTGTGATCGCGACGATGACGACTGGGACTAAGGGTAAGGCATAGGTTTTCCTTCGCTGCACCTGCGGCATTCCATCACCCACTGGGGGTTCTTCCCCACGGGGAGGCCTCCAGCTCAACTTTTCGAGGAGGCCTCTCATGGGCTGGTATTTCTCTCCCCAATCGCGGTCTGAACTGATCGCGGAACTGATCGCACCACAGCAGACCGAGCGCGTCAGCGCGAAGGTTATCGCTCACGCATTGCGCGGCAACGTGCTGTGGTCAGTGGTCGAACTGACCGCCAAGGTCGAAGGTGTGCATCGTGATCTCGCGCCGGGCCAGTCCTTGCGCTACATCCGCTGCGATCTGCTGGAACGCAGCGGCAACCAGTGGGGCTACAAGCCGTTGGAAGAGTCCATGCACCCGTACTACTACTCGTGCCCGCTGTCCTATCTGGACCTCGCACCGGAGCAGTCCGCCGACTGGCGTGCAGGCGTTCGCGCCTACCACGCACGGCGGCGCACACCCACGGCTGTCACGGCTCCCGCCGCGACGCTGATGGCCTGAGCCAGGAGGAACCAACATGGACCCGATCCTGGCTGCGCTCTCACCCTCGCTGCTGGCACTCGTTGAAGGAAGTTTGTCCAACGACGAAGTGTCCTCCGACGAGGAGATGCTGGAGTACTTCATCAGCAACGGCCTCACCGAGGAACAGGCACGGCAGGCACTGACCTACCGCGATCAGTACCTCAACAACATCTACCTGGACGGCTTCACGCCGATCACGGCGGTGGACGAGGCGCTTCACTTCAACCCGCACACCCGGCAATTCGAGCCGGACTGAGCGTTTTTCTTCCACCCCCTGGGGCAGTACTTGCCCCAGCGGGCGGTGCTGTTCCCGTTAATCCGAGGACACCACCATGCTCGCAAACACTTCTTCCACCACGCTGTACCGCATCGACGAATGCCCGGACGTGATGGCCGACGCTTGCGTCGGCGATGACCAGGGCAACCTGATCTTCCTGTCCATCTGGGCGCGCGACACCGCCGTCCAGCAGTTCCTGGCTCGCCTGACCCTCGGGCGCGACGAGCAGGGACTGGACCAGTTCCACATCATCACCGACCAGGGCGGCAGCGTCCCGGTGTTCATCGGCAACGTCGATCGCCTGGAAAAGCGCGTCACGCGCGCCTATCGGCGAACGCTGTTCGGTTCGCTGTCCAACGTGTGGCTGTTCGACCGCCGCTGCGTCAAGCCCGACAAGGCCAACGCCAGCGCACTGGCACTGCTGCCGCGCGACAGCGCCCACCGGCTCGACCGCCTGTGGATGCTGGTGCGGGACACCTGCCCATTGCCGCTGCTCGACCACTGGCGCGAGACCGTGCTGGAACTGCTGCAAAGCCGCGAGATGCTGGCCCGCCTTCCGTTCGCCCTCGGGCCGCTGGAAGGCCATCGGCTAGCCATCGACGTGCCGGCGCTGACCTTGGCGCTGGGTTCGCTGATCCGCAGTGATGTGCTCACCGCCTATCCATACCCGGCCAAGATCTGGACGCCGGAAGTGGTAGCGGCCTGACCCACCCACGGAGGCACGCCTTGGCGTGCTTCCGTGTTTCCTCCCCGCCAACCAGGAGACTTCCATGGCCCTCATGTTCCCGCGGCTCGCCCGCAATTTCGCTAAGAACGGTTACTACCCGACTGACGAACCCACGCTCGAAAGAGCCCTCAACGCACTGATGCCCAGCGACGGGCCCATGTGCATCCTCGATCCCTGCGCCGGCGAAGGCGTGGCGATCGCCGAAGCCGCCCATGCCCTCGGGCGCGAGCAGGCCAAGGCGTTCGCGGTCGAGTTCGACGCGGAGCGGGCACGCCATGCCCGCGGCCTGGTCGATCACTGCCTGCACGCGGACCTGATGGACACGATGGTCTCCAAGCAGTCGTTCGGGCTGCTCTGGCTCAACCCGCCGTATGGCGACTTGTCCAAGGACGTCAACGGCAACATCGGCTATCAGGGCCAGGGCCGTGCCCGCCTCGAAAAGCTGTTCTATCAGCGTTCGCTGTCGCTGTTGCAGTACGGCGGCGTGCTGGTCTTCATCGTCCCCGCCTACGTGCTCGATGCGGAGCTGGTCGGCTGGCTGACACGCCACTACACGGACCTGCGCATCTACCGAGCGGTGGAGACGCAGTTCAAGCAGGTGGTGATCTTCGGCCGAAGGGTGCGACAGCGTGAACAGGCTCCCGATGGCGTCAAGGCCGTGCGCAATCTGCTGCTGCAGGTTGGGCTTGGCGAAGTCGAAGCCGAGGAGCTGCCGAGCGATTGGCCGTTCCTGCCGTACATCGTCCCCGCCAGTCCGGCCGAGCCGGAGCATTTCTTCCGCGTGACGATGGAGCCGGAGCAGTTCGCCGATGAAGTCGGCCGGCTGCAAGGCCTCTGGCCGTCGCTGGACACGCACCTGGGGGCCGCGCAGCAGTCGCTGCGTCCGCCGGCGCGTGCCTTGTCCCACTGGCATCTCGCCCTGGCTCTGGCCGCGGGTGCGATCTCGGGGGTTGTGCGCTCCAAGACCGGGCGCGTGCTCGTCGTCAAAGGTGACACCCACAAGGACAAGACGCTCCAGCGGGAATTCACCGAACGCGAAGACGGCTCGATCGCCGAGACCCGCATCCTCACCGACAAGTTTGTTCCCGTCATCCGCGCATGGGACATGACGCCTGGCTCCCCGACACGGGGCGAGGTGCTGACCATCCGCTAATCCCCCGGACGCCTGACGTCCCGCTGCACTTCATCGAAGGAGAAACACCATGTTCCCCAATCCGTTCAAGCGGCCCGCGCCGCACAAGCAACCCTTGTTCGCACCGGCCTCGTTGCAGTTGAGCGAGAAGGTGCATTGGCTGGCCCGCCGAGGTCTCATCGATCCCTTGTCCTATGTGCAGCGCCACGTGCGCGGCGACTGGGGCGAGATCGACGAGGCCACCCGCCAGGCCAACGATGTCGCACTCGATCAGGACAACCTGATGATCTCCCAGTACCGGATCACGCCGGAACTGGTGTTGATCGTGAAGACCAGCGAAGACCACCAGACCACGGTGGTCCAGCTTCCCGAAGAGCGCGACCTGATCTGAAGGCACCGCCTCGTCATCCCATCCACCTGACGGAGCCACTTCACTCCGCCAGGGGTGTCGTGGCTCAATAACCAAGGAGGAGCCCATGGCATCGCATCGCATCGAAACCTACTGCCAGAGGCTGGCGTTCCCCATCGGGGCGCTTATCTTCAGCAGAGCCGTTGACCGCCTGGTCCGCGCGGGTCGCCTCGACCCAATCCCGTACTTCAGGCGCCACACCCGTGGCGACTGGGGAGACGTCAACGTCCAGCAATGGCAGGCCAACAGCACCGCGCTTCAATCAGGTGCTTCGCTGGAGTCGCACTACGTGATCCACCCAGGGCTGGCCATTCGCATCGTTACCGACGCGCAGCGCAGCGCCACCGTCATCGTGTTGCCGTCCGAGGACTGAGCACGGTTCACTCGCAGGCCACCCAGGCCCGCACCTTCAACCTTCGGCCACGCGCCGATTCTCTTCCCACTCCGGGGCATGCCATAGCCCCGTTGGGGGTGGTGCATGCCCCATTTTCTTTGGAGCATCACCATGTCCCTCGATCTCGACACCACTACCGCTGAAGCCACACCCGTGCAGGGCGAACTGCTCGACGCGGAATCCAACCCTCTGACCCTGAGCCTTCAGGATTTCGTTGGCGAGTTCGGCGACGAACTGCTCGACGCCCTCAACAGCGCCAATCCGCCGGTCTATACCGGCCAACCGCAGGCGCACCGGCAACTCATCGTCGCCAGCCTCAAGCGCAAGCTGTTCCCGGCCCAGGCCGAAGTCGTCCACGCTGCTGCCGAGCTGCTGATCGACCGTGGCGAACGCGCCGCGATCGTCAACGGCGAGATGGGTTGCGGGAAGACGACCGTCGGCATCGCCACGGCTGTCGTGCTCAACGCCGAAGGCTACCGCCGCACTCTGGTGCTTTCGCCACCGCACCTGGTTTACAAGTGGCGGCGCGAGATCCAGGAGACGGTAGCGGGCGCCAAAGTGTGGGTGCTCAACGGGCCGGATACGCTCGTCAAGCTCATCAAGCTGCGTGAGCAGTTGGGTGTCCAGCCCACGGGTCAGGAGTTCTTCGTCCTGGGCCGCGTGAGGATGCGGATGGGCTTCCACTGGAAGCCCGTTTTCACCACGCGGCGCACCCGCCACGGCGACGTGGCAGCGTGCCCGGACTGCGGCACGGTCATCACCGACCTCGACGGCGAGCCGGTCAACCCGGTCGCGCTCGAAGCCGAGGAATCCCGCAGGAAGTGCGGCCATTGCGCTGCGCCCCTGTGGACACTGATCCGCCCGCGCAGCCTGTCCGGCAGCGACCAGTCCTCGGCCGTGCTCAAAGCCTTGAAGCGCATCCCGACGATCGGGGAAGTCACCGCGCAGAAGCTGATGCAGAAGTTCGGCGACGGCTTCCTGGCCTCGATGCTCGGCGACAACATTCACGAGTTCATCAACCTCATGGATGGCAACGGCGAGCTGGTGTTTTCCGACCGTCAAGCCACGCGCATGGAACGTGCGATGGCCAACATGGAGTTCGGCTTTGGCGAGGGCGGCTATCAACCGTCCGAGTTCATCAAGCGCTACCTGCCGCAAGGCACGTTCGACCTGCTCATCGCCGACGAGGCCCACGAGTACAAGAACGGCGGCAGCGCCCAGGGCCAGGCCATGGGCGTGCTGGCGGCGAAGGCTCGCAAGACCTTGCTGCTGACCGGCACGTTGATGGGCGGCTACGGCGACGATCTGTTCTACCTGCTGTTCCGAGCCCTTCCCGGGCGGATGATCGAAGACGGCTATCGCCCGACCACGAGCGGCAGCATGACCTCGGCCGCGATGGCGTTCATGCGCGATCACGGTGTCCTGAAGGACATTTATTCCGAGAGCACCGGGACGGCGCACAAGACCGCGAAAGGCACGAAAGTCAGTGTCAGAACGGTCAAGGCCCCGGGCTTCGGCCCGAAGGGTGTGCTGCGCTGCATCCTGCCGTTCACGATCTTCCTCAAGCTCAGAGACATCGGCGGCAATGTCCTGCCGCCGTATGACGAAGAGTTTCGTGAAGTCGCGATGGACACGGCGCAAGCCGCGGCCTACCGCGATCTGGCAGGTCGGCTGACCGCGGAGCTGAAACAGGCTCTGGCGCGACGCGATACTACCTTGCTCGGTGTAGTCCTCAATGTGCTGCTGGCCTGGCCGGATTGCTGCTTCCGGTCGGAGACCGTTGTGCATCCGCGTACGCGCAACACCCTGGCGTTTGTCCCGGCTCAGTTCAACGAGTTCGAGATCAGCCCCAAGGAGCGTGAGCTGATCGACATCTGCAGGGAAGAGAAAGCACAGGGCCGCAAGGTTCTGGCCTACACCGTCTATACCGGCACGCGCGACACGACTAGCCGGTTGAAGGTATTGCTGGAGCAGGAAGGCTTCAAAGTGGCGGTACTGCGCGCAAGCGTGGATGCCAGCCGCCGCGAGGACTGGATCGCCGAGCAGTTGGACCGTGGCATCGACGTGCTCATCACCAATCCGGAGCTTGTCAAGACGGGATTGGACCTGTTGGAGTTTCCGACGATCGTGTTCATGCAGTCGGGCTACAACGTGTATTCGCTCCAGCAGGCGGCACGCCGCTCTTGGCGTATCGGGCAGAAGCTGTCCGTGCGCGTGATGTACCTGGGCTACGCCGGCTCCTCGCAGATGACCTGCCTGGAGCTGATGGCCAAGAAGATCATGGTCTCGCAGTCCACTTCGGGCGATGTACCCGAATCGGGGCTCGATGTCCTGAACCAGGATGGTGATTCCGTGGAGGTCGCATTGGCCCGGCAATTGGTAACTGCGTGATCTGCTGTCTGCCGGCATCCTTTCGGGGGTGCCGGCATTTTTCTAGGAAATTGCTGCTCGGAGGATTCGATCACCGCCCCGCTCCCAGCGCGGGGAAGGCTAAACTGATTAGACAATACCGAGATTCAAGGAGGCACTGTGGCTATGGTGATCGAAGCAGCATATGCAGATGGTACTGGTGCAGCCAACGCACTGCATATGTCTCAGGCGCAGTGGGAAGAGTTGCAACGGGCGTACTGCGTCGGTGATCTGCTGATGCCTTGCTGCAACGCTCCAGCGATTCCCAAGGTTAGTGCTAATGGGTACCCCTTCTTTGCGCATCTAGGAGGTGCGTGCAGTACTTCCGAAGAAAGCCAATGGCACCTGGCGGCCAAGATACTTGTGCGCAGCGTGCTTGAAGATCTTGGATGCCGTGCCTCGGTTGAAATGCCGGGTTCGGGTGATGCAGGTCGCTGGCAGGCTGATGTCTGGGGTGAGCGCAATGGGGTTAGGTTGGCTGTCGAGATCCAAAGATCGTATCAGTCGCTCCGTGACTACCGTAAACGCCAAGAGCGGTACCGCGAGGCGGGCGTCAAGTCTCTTTGGTTGCTGCGGCAGGAGCGATATAGCACACTCACCAAGAGCATGGGAAAGGAGCGTCTGCGCACCGAGTTTGGGGGCAAGTTCCCTTCGGCCGGCCACTTCGGCCCGTGCCTTTCTGACCTGCCGGTCGCGATGCTTGAGCTAGATCCGGCCCCAACGGTCAAGGGTGCCGGATTCTTCAACGCAACCCTTCCAAACATACTTGAAGCAGTGCTTAGTGAGCGCTTTCTTTGCATCAACGGTCTATGGTGTATCGATAACCTAGACTCGATGAATAACGCCGCCAGACTCTCGCGCGAGCGTTTTGCAGCCAATCGCTTGGCTGCAAAGATGTAGCTCGACTGTGGTGTTGCTCGACATGCGCCGACGCAGCACCGACACTCCAGATTCCCTGGTTCACACTCAAATGCCAGCGGCACGCATTCGCGCCTCCAGCTCATCAAGGAATGGCGAGCGCCCAAAGCGCATAGGGCCATAGCGGCCATCAACGAAGCCCGAATACAGCATGTGGACCTCGTCGCGAGCACGTGTGAGTCCCACATAGAAGAGCCGGCGACTTTCGCGCAACTTCTCTGGAGTTTCATTGCGCCACGGCAGATTTCCGAGGTCGAGTCCAACCATGATGACGACGTCGTACTCACAGCCCTTTGCGGAATGCAGTGTCAGCAGATTCAGGTGATCGGGCGAACCGTCCCGACCGCCCAAACTAGTGATGTCTAGCGAAGCCAGTGCACCGCCTTCGGCGAGCGCTGCCGTCATGCGATCCAGTTGCTCTTTCTGATCAGCGAGCGCCAATTCAGCCGCCAGCAGATGATCCACTACACCGTTGCGCAACGAAGCAACAAATTCTCGCGCAGGTTGCTGGTCAGCGCGCAGCTCCCATAGCAAGGCGGTTAGCTCTTGCTCTTCGCGCTTGGCCTGTGAATCGTCCAAGCTCGCCCGATGAAATGCGCGATAGCGGTCGAGTAGTCCACGCAATTGTGGGCGTCCAACACGCCAGCCACCCGCGCACCACGCCGCACAATCTTCTACCCAACTTGTTAGGGCAACCTTGCGGTAAGGTGCTGCGGTATCCACACGGATGTAATCGAGACCGCCGGTTGCCACAGCTTTAGCCACGATATCGCCTGCGCGATAGTCTTTGTATAGGATCGCGATATCGCCCAGTGTTCGTCCCGGCTTGGAGGCTAAGGCCGCCGGAATGATCTGCGCGACGGCGTGCGCAGCCTGGTCCGCCGTACCACCCGGGCGCAGGACAAATTCGATGGTCGTTTGTCGCGCAGGATCGCTCGCTTGATAGCCTCGGGCTTCTCCAAGCGCCATCTCTGACGCAGTCACGATCCCTGCACCAGAACGGTAATTTAATTGAAGCTGGACAGGCTCAATGTCTCTGCGAGCCGCCAATTCCATGAGCAACGCGCCATCAGCCCCCGTAAATCCATATATCGACTGATCCGCATCCCCGACAGCGAAAAGTCGGACACCCCCGTCGAAGGCAAGGCGTTTGACGATGCGATGCAGTGCTACACCTAAATCCTGGTACTCATCCACCGCGAGCACGGGGAATTTTGCCTGAACCAGAGGTAGTACCCAGTCGTGCTCGGCGATCAAACGTTGGCCGAAGACAACCATGTCATCGTAGTCAATCAGCCCCTCGTCGCGCAGAGCGGCCTCGTAGGTCTCGGCCCAGGCAGCGAGTTCCTCCTCGCTACGCCAAGCGACGCTATTTCGATTGAGCACGGAACGGCGATGCCGTCCGAGGTCAATAACTTTGTACGGATGGTTCTGGCCGAAAAGCGCATCTCCAGTTTGCTTCAACAACCGATCACTGACTCGTTGAGTGGCCACCGAAAGTGGGAAAGATATGGGCAGGCCGGCCAGGCGTCCATACGGCATCAAGAGATGACGCAGACAGAACCCATGGACCGTACCAATGAAAAGATTAGGTGCCTGCTGAAGTCCCAAGCTTTCAATTCGGCGAGCGAGTTCGCGAGCGCACTCCTGACTATAAGTGATGCACGCAACGCCACGAGGGGCCTCGACGTCTTCGGCTAGGATGCGGGCGAGCTTTAGGACGAGTGTCTTGGTCTTACCGCTCCCGGGACCGGCGAGTACCACACAATGTCCTTGAGAGTTGTAGGCTGCCAACTGACCCGGATTCCCAGCCAGTTCGGCAGCCTGAGCCAAGTAGGCTGTGCTGACACTACGCGATGGCGTCACGGATATGCTCCAGAGCGGAACGAATGTAAGCCGGACAAACGTCCTGTGACACCGACGGTGCAAGTGCCTGCGCAAACCTCCCCTTTCCGATCCTCTCGATCAATCTGAGCAGCCAGTCTTCATCAACCTGATCAGGATCGTCCACCCACTGCTGCAAGGCATTCAGAGTTTCTCTCCTTAATCGCGGCAGTTCCTCCCGAATTACCTCCTGCATGTCCTGCGCCAGTCCACCTGCAAATAGTTCGGGCTCCAACGTGTTCTCGTTGACGAAGTATCCGTACTGCTCGGCAAGCTCGATCACTTCATCCGCATCCAAGTTTTCGTGATCGACACCGCCCTCAATCACGTCAAGGACATTGATAAGCCGCCTGCGAACCAATGGATGATTACCATTGGTTGGATCCCGGTCCGTCAGGATCACATGGGGAATGTTGAGTCCTTCAGGGCCCAGTAGCTTCACATACGGGGTGAAGTTAGTCCCCCCCACCGAGCACACAGTGATTCCAAGCATATCGAGGGGAATATCGAGTACCTCGGCAAACGCGGGAACGATGAAGCGCTCGGCGTCGCCTTCGACCAGAATCACCCCCCGAGAAAAGAAAATCTCGCCGCGAGTGACGTCAATGTAACGTTGAAGATCCTCTTCATCCCGCTGCGTGAAAGGTGCGTTTGCTGTCGAGACCGCGACAGTCTTGCCTTCCGCTGTGTCATGGCGCAGCAGAACAATAGATCTGATCGGCGCAACGCTTGCGATATGTGGCGAGTGGGTTGTGAGGATTGTCGTAAGCGGTGGCTGTTCCTCACCATCTTCCGCCCCCGTGCCAAGGAAGTAACGATAGATTAGACGCTGCACGTGCGGGTGCAGGTGCGCTTCGGGCTCCTCGACTACGAAGAAGGTGTGGTCGCGCTCTCCATCGGAAACGAGGCGGTCCAGTTCGAGACTCTTCAGCGCCAGGAAGATCAGGTTCGCGGTTCCCAAACTGGCATCGCCGACTCCGCGTACGCCGTTGTCGATCAGCAGCCGCAGGCTGCGCAGCAACGCGTCGACTCTAGTTGGTGCAAGTCCGAGCGATACCGGAACGGCATGTTGCCCCCCAGCGATGGCGATCAGCCGTTCGCTGATCCGTTCTGCTGTCGCTACCACTTCCTCGTGTCCAGCCAGCTCTCGCTGTGCTTGGTCGACCTGATCCTGAATCTCCTCACGGGCGTCATCATCCAACGACGCGGCAAGATCCTCAATGAGCGGCCTCAATGGCGAATTGCGCCAGCTCGCAAGGTCCTTCTCAGCGTCACGCAGGGCTACCTGAACATCTATTGGCAACATCCGGCGGAGTGCGCCGCCGATACGCATGTCGGGATCGTCGCCACCGAAGATCACATACTCATAGTCCTTCAACGATTCCGGAGCGCGCCCCAGGCCCGCCTTAGGCTGGAAGCGGTAGGTGAGTCGGGCCACCATGGGTGGGCCAGGATCAATCACGCAATCGTTGAGGTGAGCCATCAGTCGGGGATCGTTTGTGAAGTCCGTTAGATCCACAGAGACCTCAATGGTCGCACCAACCTTGTCTTCGCCAAGTCCGTCCCAGAAATGTTCAAGCCCCAGTTGTCGATCGCGCTCAGACAAGCCCGGATCAAGGATCAACTGCAGGCCGCGAATGAAATTGCTCTTGCCAACCTTGTTCTCTCCCACGATGACGATACTTTCCCCCGTCTCGACATCAACATCCGAGAAATTGGCGAAATTGATCAACCTGACCCGAGAAACCCTCATTTACGCCCCCGTCCACTGGTGTTTTAACAAATAGTAGCAGTCAAGCGGCCGGCCTCCATCCGCCGACCGCGACCGAGCTTTTCCGTTACGGCCCCCTCAAGGCCGCTTTTGTTCGACTAGACCGCTGCCGGTAAATCGGACGCAGCGTGGTTCGCATTGTTTGCTGCTGCCCCGGGTCTTAGCGGCGATGGTGAGGGCTCGATGTTTCAGGACGCCGAGCTTATGTGCCCCTCTCCACCTTGGTTTCACCATCCCGAACGCCGCCTGCTGGCTGGAGTCCTCGGCCTGCTCTGGTCGGTGCTGGCTGGCGGCTGCGCTACGACGACTGCGCCGCCCGCACCTGATGCCATCGAGGAAGTCTCGGCCGCGCCCGAACCCGAGGCGCCCGAGTACATCCCCGTCGTGCGCTACGGTCGCTACACGCTGGTCGAGCTGGCACCCAGAGCGGCGCAGCGCGACCTGCTGTTGCAGACCATCGACGTGTCCATGCCCGAAGATGCCCGTGCCACCGTCGGCGATGGGCTGCGGCATGTGCTCAAGCGTAGCGGTTACAGCCTGTGCCAGACGGCACACGCGGTAATCGAGCTGTACGCGCTGCCGCTGCCGGCGGCGCACCTGCACCTCGGCCCCATGACCTTGCGCGATGCGCTGCTCACGCTGGCTGGCCCGGCCTGGGAACTGCACGCGGATGACCGCGCACGGCAAATCTGCTTCGAACGGCCCGCCGACAGCGCGGTCATCGAACCCGCATCCGAGCCACCCGCCGCCGAGGCGGTGCAGACGTTCCCGCTGGAGCCTTCGGTTTCGGGAGGCCAGCCATGAGCTCCCCACAGTCTGCCCGGCGCCCGGGCGCCGTCGTGGTGGTGCAGAGCCTTCTGTGGCTCTGGTTGGTCTTCCTCAGCGTCTTGGTGGCCCTGGGCTACCAGGCCCTCAGCGACCAGGCCGACCAGGAGCGGCTGGATTCCCGCCTGCAACGCCTGGAAGTGCAGGCAACTGGCTTGGCCGAGACGATCGAGGCCATCCAGCAGCGCCCGGCCGTCGCGACGGACGCTGACCTCAAAGACACCCGCCAGATCCTGGAAGCACGCGCGGCCCAGGTCGAGAAATCTCTCAGTGGCTACGCAGCGGCCGACGACCTCCAGGCGCTTCGCGCGGAGGTCGAGCAGATCAAGGCGCGCCAAGCCGCCGCACGTGCCACCGCACCCGCCCAGCGGCGCGCATCGCGCACGTCCGCCGCCTCCAAGACCGAGCTGTCGCCGCTGTCATTCCGCGTCGTCGGCGCCGAACTGCGCGCCGGCCAGCGCAGCGTGTCCGTCGCGCCGAGCACCGGGGACTTCACGCCCGCCCAACTTCAGGTGCTGCTGCCCGGGGATGCGGTCGGCCCGTGGCGCCTGCAGGCGATCGAGGGCAACACCGCAGTGTTCCAGGCCGGCAACCACACCCGCCGCGTGGCGATTCCCTGACCGGAGCACCCCATGAAGCCGTCGATCCTCCTTTTCGCGGTCCTGGTGGCGTCGTCGCAATGGCCCGCCTGGGCGCAGCAGCCCGCAACGACCCCGGCGCGCAACGCACAGAGCCAGGAGCGCCCGCTGGCCGCCCGCGTGCTGGACGACCGGGTGGCAACCGAATGGGGCTTGCAGCCACAAGAATGGGCACGCTACCGCGAGCTGATGGATGGGCCGCTGGGTATCTACTCGCCCAACCTGGACCCGCTGTCCGCCCTGGGCATCGAAGCTCGCACGGACGAAGAACGGCGCCGCTATGCGGAACTGCAGGTGCAGGTGGAAGCGCGCCGCGTCGAGAAGCTGCTCGCCTACCAGCGCGCCTACGACGAGGCCTGGCAGCGCCTGAATCCGGGGATGCAGCGCGTGAACCTGCCCGACGACAAGCCGGGCGCCGGCACATCCAGCAGTCCCTTGCGCGGCAGCGGCCGCATGGCGGTGTTCGTCAAGGACGGCTGCGCAGCCTGCGGACAGCTCGTGCAGCGCCTGCAATCCTCGGGCGCGGAGTTCGACCTGTACATGGTGGGCAGCCGCCAGGATGACGCGCGCATCCGCGACTGGGCCAAGCGCGCGCAGATCGACCCGGCGCGCGTGCGCGCCGGCAGCATCACGCTCAACCACGACGGCGGCCGCTGGCTGTCGCTGGGCCTGCCCGGCGATCTGCCCGCCGCCGTGCGCGAAGTGAACGGCCAATGGCAGCGCCAGCCGTAGCCATGCCCCTGCGCGCACTGGTGCTCACTGCCGGCCTGTATGCCGTTGCCGCCCTGGCCCAGGAGGTTCCGCCACCGGCTTACCAGCTTGCCGCCCAGCGCGCAGGCATCCCCTCGACCGTGCTCTACGCCGTGGCCTTGCAGGAGAGCGGCATCCGGCGCAACGGGCGCCTGGTGCCGTGGCCGTGGTCCCTCAACGTCGCCGGCCAGTCGCGCCGCTTCGCCACGCGCGCCGACGCCTGCGCTGGCCTGCAGCAGGCGATGCGCGCCACGCCGCACACGCGCATTGATGCGGGCCTGGGCCAGATCAACCTCGGTTACCACAAGCACCGCTTTACCGGCGCGTGCGACCTGCTGGATCCGTATCGCAACCTGGCCGTTGCCGCCGAGATCCTGAAGGAGCAGCACACCCCCGGCGAGGACTGGCTGCTGGCGATCGGCCGCTACCACCGCCCCGCAGGCGGCGAGCCCGCCGCCCGCTATCGGCGCAGCGTGTCGCGCCACCTTGCCCGCGTGCAGGGCACGCGACCAGCCGCCGCGGTCCTCGCGGCGCGCCAGGAGACCTCCCCATGACGAAACCCCATCCCGCCCATCTCGCGTTCACGGGCCTACTCATGCTGCTGTCAGGCCTGCCGCTGGCCTCGCGTGCCGGCGAGCCACTGATCGTTGTCGAGGACCGTGGCGGCACGTCGGCATTGCCGTACTACGAAGCCCTGAATCTCCAGCCGCGCGCCAACGCACCGGCGCGGCCGTCCATCCCGACGCCCCAGCTTCCTGCCACACCGGCGGACGAAGCCGCGATGCTGCCGGTGCGCAGCGCCAAGCTCACGCCTGGCACCGTCGCGCGGCGTGTGATTGAAGCGCCCGGCCTGCGGCCGTTCGTGGTCATCGGCGACGACGAGGCTTCCCGGGCCTGGTTGCAGCGCCGCGCCGCCGCTTTGCGCGAACGTGGCGCGGTCGGCCTGGTGGTCAACGTCGAGACCGCGCAGGGCCTGGCGCGGCTGCGCGCGCTGGCGCCAGGCTTGCCGCTCGCCCCCGTTGCCAGCGACGACCTGGCCGATCGCCTGGGCCTGCGGCACTACCCGGCGCTGATCACGGCCACTGGCATCGAGCAATGAAGCCATGTCGGGGAAACAGCCGGTCGAGGTTCTGCTACGCCCAGCGGTGGAGCTATACACCATCGCGGCGTGTGCAGGCGCCGCGTTTCTGTGCCTGGTGGCCCCATGGTCGCTCGCGCTGAGCCCTTCGATGGGCGTCGGCAGCGCCTTGGCATTCGGTGCCTACGGCGCGATCCGCTACCGCGATGCCCGCGTCATTCTGCGCTACCGGCACAACATCCGCCGCCTGCCGCGGTACGTGATGACGAGCAAGGACGTGCCGGTCAGCCAGCAGCGCTTGTTCGTGGGGCGCGGGTTTCTCTGGGAGCAGAAGCACACCCATAGGCTGATGCAGACGTACCGGCCGGAGTTTCGCCGCTACGTCGAGCCGACGCCGGCCTACCGGCTGGCCAGGCGCCTGGAGGAACGGCTGGAGTTCGCGCCGTTCCCGCTGTCCCGGCTGCCCGCGCTCACGGGCTGGGACGTGCCTTTCAACCCCGTGCGCCCGTTGCCGCCTGTCGGCGGCCTGCCGCGCCTGCATGGCATCGAGCCCGACGAGGTGGACGTCAGCCTGCCGCTGGGGGAGCGCGTCGGACACTCGCTGGTGTTGGGCACCACGCGGGTGGGCAAGACGCGGCTGGCCGAGTTGTTCGTCACGCAGGACATCCGCCGCAAGAACGCCGCAGGCGAGCACGAGGTCGTGATCGTCATCGACCCCAAGGGGGACGCGGACCTGCTCAAGCGGATGTATGCCGAGGCCCAGCGCGCGGGCCGTGAAGGCGAGTTTTACGTCTTCCACTTGGGCTGGCCGGACATTTCGGCGCGCTACAACGCGGTGGGCCGCTTCGGCCGCATCAGCGAAGTGGCGACCCGGGTGGCGGGGCAGCTCTCCGGCGAAGGCAACAGCGCGGCGTTCCGCGAGTTCGCATGGCGCTTCGTGAACATCATTGCCCGCGCCCTGGTGGAGCTGGGGCAGCGCCCGGACTACATGCTGATCCAGCGGCACGTCATCAACATCGACGCGCTGTTCATCGAGTACGCCCAGCACTACTTCGCCAAGACTGAGCCCAAAGCCTGGGAGGTGATCGTCCAGATCGAGGCCAAGCTCAACGAGAAGAACATCCCGCGCAACATGATCGGGCGCGAGAAGCGCGTGGTGGCGCTGGAACAGTACCTCTCCCAGGCCCGCAACTACGACCCGGTTCTCGACGGCCTGCGCTCGGCGGTTCGCTACGACAAGACGTATTTCGACAAGATCGTCGCGTCGTTGCTGCCGCTGCTGGAGAAGCTCACCAGCGGGAAGATTTCCCAGCTTTTGGCCCCAAATTATTCCGACCTGGCCGACCCGCGCCCGATCTTCGATTGGATGCAGGTCATCCGAAAGCGCGCAGTCGTCTATGTGGGTCTGGACGCGCTATCCGACGCCGAGGTTGCCGCAGCGGTCGGCAATTCGATGTTCAGCGATCTCGTGTCGGTCGCCGGGCACATCTACAAGCACGGGATCGACGATGGCCTCCCGGGCGCAACGGCCGGTGCGCGCGTGCCCATCAACGTTCATGCCGATGAATTCAATGAATTGATGGGCGATGAATTCATCCCGCTAATCAACAAGGGCGGCGGTGCCGGCCTGCAAGTCACGGCGTACACGCAGACGCTCTCGGACATCGAGGCCCGCATCGGCAACCGCGCGAAGGCCGGTCAGGTGATCGGTAACTTCAACAACCTGTTCATGCTCAGGGTCAGGGAGACGGCCACGGCCGAACTGCTGACGAGGCAGTTGCCGAAGGTCGAGGTCTATACCACCACCATCGTCTCCGGCGCGACCGATAGCTCGGACATCCGTGGGGCGACGGATTTCACCAGCAACACGCAGGACCGCATCAGCATGTCCAGCGTGCCGATGATCGAGCCGTCGCACGTCGTTGGACTGCCCAAAGGCCAATGCTTCGCGCTGCTGCAGGGCGGCCAGCTTTGGAAGGTACGCATGCCGCTGCCGGCGCCGGACCCGGATGAAGTGATGCCGGCGGACCTGCAGCAACTGGCCGGGTACATGCGCCAGAGCTACAGCGAGGCCACGCAGTGGTGGGAGTTCACCAGCTCGCCGGCCTTGCAGGATGCGGCCTTGCCCGACGACCTGCTGGACGATGCCGCTGCGGCCGAGCCCGACGCGGTGGCCACCGGCGCCGACGATGGCGCGGGCAACGAGGCCGTGCCATGAAGGATGCCGCCTCGACCGCGCAGCGGGAGCAGAACCAACGCCAAGGCTTGATCGTCGGCACCCTCACCTTACCGTTCCGGTTACTCGGGGTGCTGATCGGCTCGCTGCTGTTCTCGATCGTGGTGGAGTGCGTCGGCATGCACCTGTTCTGGAAGGACCAGGGCTGGCGCCACTCCCAGCAGATGCTGCAGTACGAACTCGGGCACCTGTCCAGCCACTTCACGCGCAGCGTGGTCGTACAGGAGCCGGGACGGACGGCGCACGAGCTGGTGGACACCGGATACGAATGGGTGTTCGTGCGCTCGGGGCTGCTGGAGCACATGAGCCAGACCGCCGAGCGCGCCCGAGCGCCCAGCCACGGGCAGACCCACAACTTCCGCTACTGGATCAGCCAGGTCTATGTCTGGACCGAGAGCTACCTGATCGCTGCGGCCTTCACGACGCTCACCTTCCTGGTGCGCCTGCTGGTCTTGGTGCTCACGCTGCCGCTGATCCTCACGGCGGCATTCGTCGGCCTGATTGACGGCCTGGTGCGACGGGATGTGCGCCGGTTCGGCGCGGGCCGCGAATCCGGCTTCATCTACCACCGCGCGAAGGCCAGCCTGATGCCGTTGGCCGTGCTGCCTTGGGTCACCTATCTCGCTCTGCCCATATCGGTGCATCCTCTGGTCATCCTGCTGCCCAGCGCGGCGTTGCTGGGGATGGCAGTTAGCCTGACCGCAGGCAGCTTCAAGAAGTACTTATGAGGTGACACGGGCGGCACTGCTCTGCAAAGCCGTGTGCCGTTCATCGGTTCTGCAGGGTATCAAGAGCAGCATCCAACGCCGTAACCGCCTCGACGACCGTTCTTACCGTCGCCCGATCGAACTCATGATCGCGCTGAGCGTCGTGCACACCGCTATTGAGGTAACCCCATTCAATACTCGTACCGCTGACATTGAGCAGCCTGACCAACGCCCCCACGGCATCCGGCGCACCCGCGTGTTGCGCCGCGATACGCTCGACGGCCGACCGCAACTTGGTGCATTTATTGTTCAGCTCCCAAGGCGCGCGGGGCCCGCTCAGCTTGATGTCGATCCGGCCGTCCGTCCGCCGACCCAGCCACGTCCACAGGCGGTCCGTCAGACTCTCCAGCGCCGGCCGGGCCTGACGCAGTGCCTCGCGTTTCTCGTCAGCCGCCAACGCCTGCTGGGCCAGAAGAACATAGTTCTTCGCTGGCGGGTCGCTGTCGACCCGCAGTTCGTGCTCTCCCTGATGCGGGAGAAACTTGTAGCGCTTGATGGCGCCAGCGCGCCGGGCGCCCAGCTCCTGCTGGATGCGATGCAGGAATTCCTCGGCGTGCGAGGTGAGGATGACCTGCTTACCGTCGAGCAGGCCATCCTCGAAGAAGGTGCGCCAGATGCCGTCGCGGTGGTCATCGTCGATCGCATTGACGACGTCATCAAAGATGACGACGGGACAACCCTGCGCGATATTTTTGGCGAGTAGTATCGCCAGGCCGAGGCACTTGATGTGCCCCTCGCTGAACACGATTAGCGCGTCGTAACGGACACCCGGCTCCCCAGCGAACTCCACCTCGATCTTGCCGTTCTCGGCCACTGGCAGCCACAGCGCGTGCAGCAGATCGCCGGGCGGATCGGCCCGGTTGAATGCGTTGTAGAGCTGGCGCGCTTGCTCTCCCAGCCCTTGGAGCAGCACACCTGGAAGTGCGGCAAGGTAGGCCTGAATCTCGGGCAAAAAGCCGTCGTAGGCAACCTTGACCCGCTGATGGTGCGCCACCACCGCCACTTCCGCAGCAACGACCTCGATCAGTTCGCGGTTCGCCTCGTCGAACTGGGCGACGGTCTGGCGGGCAGTGGCCAGATCCTGATCGGCCGCCCCCCGCAAGGTGCGCAGTCGTTGGACCTCCAACTGGTGCTGCTGTAGGCCATCTCGCTCCTGTGCCAATGCGCCGCGCTGGGCATGCACTTCCCGCGCCTGCGCGTCGACCCCTTCAATGATCTCGG
The DNA here is from genome assembly GCF_003111665.1 of Parazoarcus communis. Classification (NCBI taxonomy): domain Bacteria; kingdom Pseudomonadati; phylum Pseudomonadota; class Betaproteobacteria; order Rhodocyclales; family Zoogloeaceae; genus Parazoarcus; species Parazoarcus communis. Next base: position 345,844 of record NZ_CP022188.1, read on the forward strand.
CGATCCGCAGCAGAGCGTTCCAGGCACGTCGATCTCCATCGACCCAGGCACCAAGCCAATTGCCGGCCGCAGTGGGAGGCAGCAGCGGCAGGCCAGCACCCTGTGATTCGGCCGGACAGGCAACGGCACCCGCCGTTACCACGCGGCGCATCTCCTCCCACAGAACTCGGACCGCCTCGCTCAACTGCGTGCGATGTCCGGTCTCCTGCTGTTGGAGGGCAGCCAGTTGAGCAAGCTGCTCCAGGCCCGCGCGTGCCTTCGCGAACGGATCCTGCGCCACAGCGGCCAGTGCAGTTCCACAGGCGGGGCAAGCCGTCGCCCCGTCCGCCAGCGCCAACACGGCCTCGTAGAGCTTCGCGTATGACACCTCGCCGGCGCGGGCGGCAAGCTGCCCGGAAGACGCCCGCCACAGTCCCTGGATCCGATAAGCCTCTGCCAGCAACGCCTGCAGACGGGCCTGCGTCACTTCATAAATGGCAGGCGGGTTGGCGTCCAGTTGTGCCTGGACGTACGGCAGCCGCCCTTGTTGCTGCGGTGTGCCGAGCAGCCAGTCGACGCAGGCCTGGTAGGTCGCGCCAGGCCACATGCGCTGCGCCAAGGCCTGCTCTAGGGCCTCGACCGCAGCAATCTTCTGCGGATAGGCGGCGATCGTCTGCTCGGAGTTCGCCAACTGTACGCGGCGTTGTGCCAGCTGCGCAGCTTGGACACCGGTGAGCATCAGGTCCTGATCAAGCAAAGGGTTGAAGCCCCGCACGAATTCGCTGAACTGGTCCACGCCGAACAGGGTTGCGATCAGTTGCCGCTGGTCGCCCGGCGTCCGCGCGGCGATGCGGGCGAAGTCGTCAAGGCGGTTCTTCTCGATGAAGCAGAAGCGGTATTCGGCTTCATCTGGCTGGACGGCCTGGGGCTGGTCTTCCGCCCGGGACGATAGGACAGGCGCGACATGACGGCGCAGGCGAGCGTTGTTGCAGTACGTCCGCTGGTCGACCCGCTTGGCCTGCGCTTCGCTGATCGAACCGAGCATCGCCACTTCCAAGGCTTCGCAGAAGCTGCTCTTGCCGGTGCCGTTGGCACCGTAGACCAAGGTGATGTCATGGCTGAGGTCGAACGTCTCCTGCCGCATGAATCCTCGAAACGGCCCGACTTCGAGCTGGTGCAGTCGCCCGAGCGCCGGCCCGTTTTCGGGGCCGCGCGCGTCCCCGTTGTAGGCGACAGGCATCTGCGCCAGATGCGCGATGGCCAGCGGCGCCAAGCGCGTGGAGCGCCCCCGGCGTGCAGCACCGACCTCGGCCAGTGGCTGCAGGTGATCGAGCACCAGGTGCGCCAGCCGGCGCACGTCGTCGTGCACGTGCCGCTGCGCCAAGTGCGCTAGGAACCGGTGGTACTCCGAACGTATGCTTGCCACAGCGACCCCTCACTTGGTCAACCACTGACCGTAAGCCTCCACATCGATCATGGGGACCGTTCCACTGAACTGAAGCTGCGCGATCAGCTTGAAAAGAAACGCGGTCGCCGGCTTGTTTTCGTTGGTGTAGCTGTACGCGCCGCTGGCTTGGTCATAGAAAAAGTGCCCGTGGGCGGCAACGCATCCGATGTCCAGACGCCCCTCGGTGAGGTTTGCGTTCAGCGCCTTGTCCATGGATGGGCCCAATGCTGGACTCCATTCGCTCTCGAAGGTGAGCAAGCCACCCAGAATCGGAATCAACGGCTTCGCTGGGTAGGTCCCGCCAGCGTGCGGGATCGGCAGGCTCGTGCGGTGCAGCCTGCGCACACTGGCGACCTTCTCCTGGGCATAGGCCACAAGCCCCGCGTCAGCCGTCTGCTTGGCCTCGAACACGGCGTACACGCTTTCGGCTGGGATGATCGTCTCGTTCTCGTAGGTGAAGATAAAAGGCGAATATTGCCGATCAAACACCACCACATCGATCTGCTGGCTGAAGTTCCCCAGGCTGTCCACCACATGCGCCTTGGCCGCCTGGTACCGTTTGGGCAGATAGGTATCCAGCATGTCGATCCAGACGTTCTCGCTCGCATCCCCCTTCGTGCCCGGGTGACCGAAGGTCTTGCGTACTACGGACAGGCGCTGCTGGATGTCCTCGTGCAAGGACGACAAGAGTTGGGAAAGCGACCACTGGGACATGTTGTACCTCGATTGGACGTATGGCAGCCGACGGGGTCAGGAAAGCGGGAACTTGGGGCCAAACAGCGCACGCCAGGCTCGAAGCGCTTCGAGATTGCGACCGCGACGCGCGTGGTCGATGGCGACACTTGCGTCCTGGCTCGCTTGCGACAGCAGTTGCTGCGCGCGCTGCTTGCGCGCAGCGTCCATGTCGTTGCTGATCGCCGGCCCGAGGCCGGCCGGGTCAGGCCACTCGTCATGGACACGATCAGCGAGCGTGGCAAAGAATGACTGGATCTCGCGATCGAACGATCCACCCCAGCCGCCGTAGAGACATTCCAGTGCCATCACCTCGATAAGGAATGAGGGCTTCACCGGCTTCTGATCGCCGTGCTTGGGATTGTTGTTCCAGTACTTCACCATGCGCACGAGACCTTTCCACTCATTGCCATAGGCTTGGTGCGCTGCGGTCGCCTTGTCCTTATGGATCTCCGGGTCCGTCTTGATCCACTTTCCGGACGCCGAATCGGGGATCTCATACTGGTCGCCGGTGTCGAATGCGGGCACCGCATCCACGCTGACCACCCGGTAGTCCGTGTTGTCCTCCGCGTCGATGTGAACACCGAAATCCACGTTGATCGAGCGCGCCTGTTTGCGCACGGCTGCCGAACCGTATTTCTCCACCAATGCAGAGTGGAAATCATCCAGCACTACCGATGCGGCCTTGCCGTGGTAATGCTTCTCCGAGTCCTTCAGCACGAAGAAGATGTCGATATCCTTGAGCGGCTTCGTCTTCGTGTATCGAGCATAGGAGCCGGTCAGGAAGCTGCGCGCAATACCGAATTTCGTCTGCAGGTAGTCTCGCACTTCGTTCTGGCGCTGCGAGGCATTCTTCTGCTCGCGCTCGTTGAGTTCCAGGCGCGACTTGAACTTGCGAAAAGCTTCATCGATCGACAGCATCAGCGTTGCCTCCAATATCCAGCCTGACCCGCCAGGCCGCTGTGTTCCACAGTCGAGCCCAGGCTCTGCTTGACCATCCCATCCGTCGAGCGATAGCTTCCTTTGCTCCACCCATCCACGTCAGGCCGCCCGGGCTTTGTATCAAGCATGACTTTGTACTTAGCCTGCGATGGCAACAGCCCAGCCTTCTTGATCGCGTATTTCAACTGCTCGGTATCTGTCCAGAAGCTGCCGTCGCCATCGGACCACCCATACACGATGTCGATATCCCATCGGGTCACAAGCTTGTCGGTTGCCGGGTTGTAGATCTCCAGAATCACCTTGCGCAGATCACCGGTCCCGAGCCACGTCTTGATGGCTCGGGTATTGCTCTCCCAGCGATCCGCAAAGTGCTCAGGGTCCAGCCCACTGAGCAGGATGATGTCTTTCAAGCTCTTGAGGATGTTGTCGGTCACATAGGTAACCGAGTGCGTGTACGAGTAGGTGGCGACGGTGCTCATGACTTGAGGAAACCTCCGAGGTCGAGCGACAGCGCTTGCCCAGCATCGTCCTGCGCCTGCGTGGCAATTCCTTGGCTCAAGTCCCGTGCAATGATGCGAGAACAGTGCTTTTTGAGCGCGGTTTGCACCCAGCCGAGCTGCTCCTTCGGACACGGCAGCGAGACTCCCCAGTCTCCCTTCAACGGCTCGAACCCCAAGACTTCTTCGTTGGCATCATCACCATCGATCGCGTCTTCGTCGAAGAGGCAGTAGATCCTGGTCCGTGGTCCATCGCATGTCGCAACGATGGGCGCGCTCTTGGGTGCCTGGTCGGCGATCAAGCTGGCGGCCACGCCCGCCACGGCCCTGAGTTCAGAGCGAGCCGTGCCGTCCTTGCCCTGAGTGAGCAGTTCGACAATGGCATCCCACGTCTGCAACGCATCGCGGTGCGGCGAACTGCGAAACGTCCGGCTGACAACGGTGGTCATTTTTGCTTCCCTCCTTGAAGGCGCATTTGCTTTGCCTGTCGTATCGCACTGCGCAGGTGCTCTACGGAAAGCTTGTTCGGATCGATAGCCACTTGCGGGTCGGCCGCGAGGGCGTTGGCTACGACCTTGCGAATGGCCCGACCATCCAATCCGACGCACTCGCCAGCACACGCGTCGAACTGGTGAGCCGAGGAAAGCTTGCCAATCCCCGGAAATGTCTTTGCCAGGCCATTCAGGCAGTCCACCAGGATCTGCTTGCAGGCATCCTTGCCGGGCAGTGGCACCTCCATCACCATGTCGCAACGAGACAGGAAGGCACTGTCGACGGCCTGTGGGAAGTTGCTGGTGGCCACGAACAGCAGATGCGGGTTGCGTTCGGCCAACATGTCCAACTGCACCAACACCGCATCGGTGGCCCGGTGCACATCAACCGGGTTGGCTTCCAGGCTGAGCTTGGCTCGATCAGCCGCAAGCGTTTCGACCTCGTCCAGAAGGACGATCGTCGGGCCCGCCGCTGCGGATTCTGCGATCGATTGCGAGAACAGGTCTGCCACGGCGCGTTGAGTCTTTCCCATTGCAGAGCTCGTCAGCGTGTGAGGCTCCACTTCCAGCAATCGAAACTTCGCAGAAGAAAAAGATTCGGCCACACGATGCGCCAAGCCCCGTGCCAAGGAGGTCTTCCCAGTCCCCGGTGGGCCGACCAACAAGATCACGCCGTGCAGGGGGAGTACCGTGCGCTCCACCTTGGGGCGCACCGTGAAGTTGACGATCGCTTGTGACAGCAACTGTTTTTTGATGGCTTCGTCCATCACGATCGAATCCCACAAGTCACCCAGCGACTTGTCCGGCAGCTTCCAGCTTCGATGGATGCCTTTCGGCAAAGTGGCGTCTGATGAAGGATTCTTGGTCATCCGTGGCTCTCGGCGGGTCAGAGAATGGTGCGATAGGTCGCCAGCACCTTGGTCGTTTGCACAAGGCCTTGGCGCAGCAGGATTTCGAGATAGCGGTCCACATCGATCGGCGGATGCTTGAGTTGGGCACGCTGGCGCTGCGCAGCCGACACTACGGCGGCCGCATCCAGATCCAGCAGGTTGTCCACAAACTCATCGGGGTGCTGCGATTCGATGCCGTACGGAGCCAGCAGATCGTTCGGGAAATCCCGTTCGTTGAACGTCACAATCACGCTCGCACCGCAGCGAATCGCCGCAGCCAGGACGTGCCGATCGTCCGGATCGGGCAATGTCAGGCCTGCCACGAGCGCTTCGTAGCCCTCCACCAAGCCGTCCGGAATGGCCCTGTCCATGAGATCCGACGTCCTGTCGACCTGAACCCGGGTGAGATCGGGGCGGTTGATCAACAGGTTGCGTTTCCACTCCTCATGAATGGCTTGGCTCCACCGCGCCCGGAAGCGGCCAGACAGGCCGAGCCACATCAGGAAATCCCGCAGTGGCGCGGGATATAGAACGCACGCGTCGTAGACGGCGGTGAATGGGGAATGCCTCATTCGTATCCCATTCCCAACTCTTGCGACTGCTGAGCGAGTTCGGCCATCGCCTGCTCACTGGCGCGCTCGCGCGCTTCCTTGTACTGCATCAGATCGGCGAACCTCACCCTGCGGTGCTTGCCGGTGCGATGAAATGCCAACACCCCATCTTCTAGCAGCTTGACGAAATGGGGACGGGACACGTTGAGCAAGTCCGCCGCCTCTTGGGTCGTCAGCTCTGCATGGACGGGCACCACCTTTACTGCATTGCCATCGGCCAACTCGGCCAGGATGTCGACCAGCAGGCGCAACGCCGAGGTAGGCAGTTCCACCTGATGAGCCTGTTTGTGGTCATCAAAGATCTGGATGTGCTGCGTCTCGAACTGGGTTGCGAGGTAAGCCGCCAAGGCACGTTGACCCTGGACGGCTGCCTTAACCTCTCCCGCGGCGGGAAGGGTCATCTTGGATTGGGCAGTGGCGGTGGTCATGGGTAGCTCCTAAGCGAAAACGGTTGCAGAGCCGATCATATTCGAAACACTCGAAAAACGCAATAATCGAAACGCGACCCGGGCTTTTGTAGGTTCGCTCGCGGCATGCCCAATCCGGTCGTCCGCCAGTTCCTATTGTTTGCGGCCTAAAACAGCCCTGATCTCCACGATCACCCCATTGCTGATCACACAGGAATGGCGCGATGGTGGCTTCGATCTGGCTGCGCGCCGCGCATCGCGGCGTACCCACTCTTCTCGTGACGGCCCTCCTGCTGGGTCAGTCCCCGATGGCCTTGGCCGAGTCCCCTGCGCAGCGCCAGGAGCTGGTCGCCGCACTGCGCCAGCTCGACGCGCTGGAGCGCACCGTCGCGGACAGCGCCGCGCATGCCCCCATCCAGCCGGGCGAGCGCTACCACTTCGACTACCCGCGGCTGCTGGCTGACCTGGCGCGTGTTCGCGCCGGCATCCAGTTCCATCTGACGCCATCGCGCGCCCAGCCGCGCGACCCCTCCGAACTGGCCGGCGACTACCGCACCGAGCGGGCGACCGAGCCGCTGCCGGCGACGACTGCGGAGGGCAAGCCATGAACGGCGCCCAGGTCTCAGCATTTCAAGCCAACAGCGGCATCGCGCCTTCCGCGATGGCGACCGTCCTGGTCGGCGTCGTGTTCGCGGTCCTGCTCGTGTGGGGCGTCTGGGCCATCCGAACGGCCTACGTGGGGTGGTCCGAGAGCCGCCTCAACCAGCGCCAGTTCCTCGGCGTCTGCATCCGCTTCGTCGCGATGTACCTCGTCCTGAGTTTCTTCCTCCTGTCCTGACCTGAAAGGCCCGACCATGCACAACCGCATCTTCACTTCCCGTTTTGCCCAGCGCGCCGCCGTGGCCCTGGGCGCCGCCGCGCTGCCCGCGCTGTCGTTCGCGCAAGGCTTGCCGCAGTTGGAGAACCCGACGCGCGGCACCGGCAACGGCATCATGGAGACGATCCGCAACTACGGCTACGACATCATCATGCTCGTGGCCCTGTTGGTGGTGGCGTCGATGTTCATCGGCGTGTGCTACCACGCCTACGGCACCTACGCGGAAATCCACACCGGCCGCAAGACCTGGGGCCAGTTCGGCCTCACGGTCGCCATCGGCGCCGTGCTGCTCGTGATCGGCATCTGGCTGCTCACCGAAGCCACCGGCATCCTGTAAGCGAGGCCGGTATGTCCGAGCAGCAGCACGTCCGTGCGGACGGAACGGTCACCTTCCTTCCGCACCGGCTCAACCGCCATCCCGTTGTCGTGCGCGGCCTCACCGCCGACGAGCTGTGGATCTGCTGCGGCCTGTCCGGCGCCGCCGGCCTGCTGGTCGGCGCGCCGCTGTCCTGGGTGTTCCGCACGATCGCGCTGGCGCCGACGTTCGTCGTCCTGGGCGTGGCCTTGGGCGTGTTCATCGGCGGCGGCATCCTGCGCCGCCTCAAGCGTGGGCGCCCCGACACCTGGCTGTATCGGCAACTGCAATGGCGCATCGCCACGCGCCATCCGCTGATGGCTGGCTGGGTCGGTGGCCATGTGCTGATCTCGCGCTCGGGCTTCTGGTCCACCCGCAGGAGCATGCGATGAGCCGCTTCAAAAACGAGGTTACCCACCTGCAGGCGCACATCAAGACCTTGCGGCTGGGCGCGGGCGCGCTGGTCGTCGTCGCCCTGGTCATGGGCGGCGGCTGGTGGAGCGCGCCGCGCGACCTGACCATCCACGTCCCGCCCGACCTGCGCTCTGGCAGTACCCGCAAGTGGTGGGAAGTGCCGCCCGAATCGGTCTATGCGTTCACGTTCTACGTGTTCCAGACGCTGAACCGCTGGCCGACCAATGGCGAAGAAGACTACTCGCGCAACCTCCACACGCTCTCGCCGTACCTCACCCCGTCCTGCCAGGCCTTCCTGCGGGCGGACTATGACTACCGCCGCTCCACGGGCGAGCTGCGTCAGCGCGTGCGCGGCATCTACGAGATTCCCGGCCGCGGCTATGGCGACGACCCCACGGCGCGCGTGCGCACCGTATCCGATCGCGACTGGGTGGTGACGCTGGACATCACGGCGGACGAGTACTACGGCGCCGAGCAGGTTAAACGCGCCCTGGTGCGCTATCCGATCAAGGTCACGCGGGTGGACGTCGATCCCGCCCGCAACCCGTTCGGCCTGGCGCTGGACTGCTATGAGGGCGCGCCCCAGCGCATCAGTGCACCGGAGCCGGCGCGCCCGGCGCCGAGTGGCCTTTCTCCGCAAGCGCCTCAAGGAGGAAACACCCCATGAAGCATCCTGTACTCGCGCTGCTGGGGCTACTGGCCGTGGCCGCGGCACCCGTCGCCCAGGCGGTGGAGATCCTGCGTTGGGAACGCATGCCACTGGCAGTGCCGCTGAAGGTCGGTCAGGAACGCATCGTGTTCATCAACCGGAACGTGCGCGTGGGCGTGCCCGCGGGCGTGGGCGAACGCCTGCGCGTGCAGAGTGCGGGCGGCGCGGTGTACCTGCGCGCCAGCGAGCCGATCGAGCCCACGCGGTTGCAACTGCAGGACGCCGACACGGGCGCGCTGATCCTGCTGGACATCGCAGCTGAACTGCCCAAGGACGGGGAAGCCGAGCTGGAGCCGGTGCGCATCGTCGAGGGTGACAGCGCACCGGGACGCTATGGCGAGCAAGCCGACAGTGCCGAGGCCCCGGCACGCGCCCAGGGCCAGGCAGGTGCGCGGACCGCGCGGCGCGAAACTCCGGTCCCTGTCGTGCTGACGCGCTTCGCCGCGCAGAACCTCTACGCACCGCTGCGCACCGTCGAGCCGCTTCCGGGCGTCATGCGGGCCAACCTGCCCCGCGACCTCGACCTGGACACACTGATGCCAACGCTGCCGGTGCGCGCGGTCGCGCTCGCGTCGTGGCGCCTGGAAGACCAATGGGTGACTGCCGTGCGCCTCACCAACACCGGCGCCGACTGGGTCGCGCTCGACCCGCGCGTGCTGCAAGGCGATTTCCTCACCGCCACCTTCCAGCACGAGGCGCTGGGTCCGCGCGGCACGCCCGAGGACACGACCGTCCTCTACCTGGTCACGCGCGGCCGCGGCCTCGCGCAGTCGCTGCTGCCGGCGATTCACCGCTTCGACCCTGCCGTGCATCTGCCGCAGCCGGACGGCGACGAGAACGTCGAGGAGGCCCGCCATGCGCAGTAACGGCCTGCTCAAGTGGCTGATGATCCCTGTCGCCATCCTGGTGCTGTTCGTCGGTATCCGGCTGTTCTCGGGTGGCGGCAGCACGGCGCCACCCGCGGCGGACAACGGCGCCCAGCTCACGCCCGAGGAAATGAAGGCGCTGGGCATCGAAGGCGACACCCCGCGCGACACCGTGGCGACGCTCGTTGCCCAAGTGAAGCAGTTGCGCACCGAGCTTCAGACCGCGCTCTCGGACAACAAGTCGCAGCGTGAAGAGAACCAGCGGCTGCGCCAGCGCGAGAACTCCATCGACCAGCGCATCAACTCGGCGCTCGAATCCGAGCGGTCCAACCTGCGCCGCGACCAGGAGCAGGCGGCCAGCGCGCGCCAGCAGACCGAAGGGCTGCTCGCCGACCTGCAGCGGCGCCTGGACAGCATCGGCGGGCGCGGCGGCGGCCATGCGGACCTGCCCGTGGGCCTGGGGCTGCAGGGCGGCGACGAGGCCGGCATGGAGGGCGGCGTGCGGTGGGTCGAGCCGGACGACGCAAAGCCCGCCGAGGGGCGCAACGCCGGTCGTGGCGCGAGCGGCGGAATGAGCTTCCCCACGAGCTTCGGCCCGGCGCAGAGCACGCTCGAAACCACCGCGGAAACCGTGGCGAACGCGGGCGCGCAAGTCGCGGGCGTCAAGACCGCGAAGCCCGTCTATACCGTGCCGACCAACTCCACGCTCATGGGCTCGGTCGCGATGACGGCGCTGATCGGCCGTGTGCCGATCGACGGCACGGTGAACGATCCCTATCCGTTCAAAGTCCTGGTCGGGCCGGACAACCTGACGGCGAATGGCATCGACATTCCCGATGTGGCCGGCGCCGTGTTCAGCGGCACCGCCTCGGGCGACTGGACGCTTTCGTGCGTGCGCGGCCAGGTGCGCAGCATCACGTTCGTGTTCAACGACGGCACGATCCGCACGATCCCCGAAGACCGCGAGGGCAACCAGCAGAATAACCAGCAACGCGACGGCTTGGGATGGATCAGCGACCCGCACGGCATCCCCTGCGTCAGCGGCGAGCGGCGCAGCAACGCCCAGCAGTACTTGGGCTCGCAGGCCCTGATCACGGCGGCCGGTGCCGGCGTGGCCTCGCTCATCGAGAGCGACAGCGGCCGCATGTCGTATGTCGGCTCGGACGGCTCCATCGGCACCGTGGGCATCAGCGGCCAGGAGGCGGTCGGCCAGATTCTGGCGGGCGGCGTGCGGGACATGTCGGCCTGGGTCAACAAGCTCTACGGCCAAGCGTTCGCCGCCGTCTATGTCCAGCCCGGCGCGAAGGTCGCCGTCCACCTCGAAAAGCCGCTCGCCATCGACTTCGATCCCGAAGGCCGCAAGGTCGATCACCGCACAGGAGAAAGCCATGCTCTCGAACTTGAATAGCTTGGCCCGTGGCCTGGCGCTGGTCCTCGCCGTCGCGGCGCTCGCCGGCTGCGCCACCAGCAAGGAAAAGCTGCTGACCCACGGTGACCGCACGATGATGGACATCTGGCAGCAGGAGGCCGGGGACGGCGGTGGCGCAGCCGGACGGAACGCCGGCGGCCAACTGCTCGATGCGCGCCAGAGCCTGCGTCGGCCGCTGACCGACGCCGATATGCAGGCCGCACCTGCCGAGCAGATGCGCTACACGCGCACCGCGCGCAACGAGGTCCATCGCCAGTTCCAGCGCCTGCCCAATCCCGATCTCGTGATGTACGTGTACCCGCACCTGGCCGGCACCGATCCCGTGCCGGTGCCCGGCTACACGACCGTCTTCCCGCTGTACCAGCGCATTCAGTACGCGATGCCGGGTGAGCGCGTGGAGGACTACTGATGCGCTGGAAACTTCCCTGGCCTAAGCCGGCCGCGCTGAAGCTGGCCGCATCCGGCGCTGGTGATGACGAGCAGCCGGACGGCTGGCAGCGCCACATTGAGGCCTTGCGCCAAGCCGGCATCCCCGAACCCGGCTCGGCAGTCCGGGGCCGCAAACCGGCGACGGAGGCCGACGAGCAGGCGCTGTACGAGGTCGCACCGTCCTTCGTGGAACTGCTGCCCTGGGTCGAGTTCTTGCCCGAGTCAAGGTCCATGTTGCTGGAGGACGGCCAATCGGTGGCGGCCTTCTTCGAGCTGGTGCCGCTGGGGACCGAGGGCCGGGAACCGGGCTGGCTTGCCCACGCCCGCGACGCCTTGGAGAACGCGCTGCAGGACAGCTTCGATGAGCTGGACGAGAACCCCTGGGTGCTCCAGCTCTATGCCCAGGACGAGCCGAGTTTCGACCAGTACATGCAGACCCTGCGTGACTACGTGCAGCCACGTGCCCGCGGGACAGCGTTCACCGAGTTCTACCTGCGCTTCTTCGGCCACCATCTGCGTGCGGTGGCCAAGCCCGGCGGCCTGTTCGAGGACACGGTGGTCACGCGGCTGCGCTGGCGCGGGCAGACGCGGCGCGTGCGCATGGTGGTCTATCGACGTGCCACCGGGCAGGCAAGCCGCCGCGGCCAGACGCCCGAGCAGATGCTGAACATCGTCTGCGACCGCCTGTGTGGCGGGCTGGCGAACGCCGGCATCCAGGCACGGCGCATGGTCGCAGCCGACGTCCACGACTGGCTGCTGCGGTGGCTCAATCCGCGCCCCGCGATGCTCGGGCCCAGTACAGAGGACCGGGAGCGCTTCTACGCACTGGCGCGCTACCCGGACGAGACTGAGGCCGGCGAGATCGAACTGGCGAGCGGGCGGGATTTCAGCCAGCGGCTGTTCTTCGGCCAGCCACGCTCCGACGTGGAGCACGGCACCTGGTACTTCGACGGCATGCCGCACCGTGTGCTGATCACCGACCGGCTGCGCATGCCGCCCGGCACGGGACATCTAACCGGCGAGACCCGCAAGGGCGATGCGATCAACACGCTGTTCGACCAGATGCCGGAAGACACCTTGCTTTGTCTCACGATGGTTGCCACGCCCCAGGATGTCCTGGAATCGGATCTGAACCACCTGGCGAAGAAGGCCGTGGGCGAGACGCTGGCGTCGGAGCAGACGCTCAAGGACGTGCATGAAGCCCGCTCGCTGATCGGCAGCGCGCACAAGCTCTACCGGGGCACGCTGGCGTTCTACCTGCGCGGGCGCGACGAGGCGGAACTGGATCGGCGCGGCCTGGACCTGGCGAACGTGATGCTCAACGCTGGTTTGCAGCCGGTGCGAGAGGATGATGAGGTGGCGCCGCTCAACAGCTACCTGCGCTGGCTGCCGTGCTGCTACAACCCCGGCAAGGATCGGCGCCGGTGGTACACGCAACTGATGTTCGCCCAGCACGCGGCAAACCTGTCGCCGGTGTGGGGCCGTGCCCAGGGTACGGGGCATCCAGGCATCACGATGTTCAACCGCGGCGGCGGGCCGATCACCTTCGATCCGCTCAATCGCCTGGACCGGCAGATGAACGCCCACCTGTTCCTGTTCGGCCCGACGGGTTCCGGCAAATCGGCCACGCTCAACAATCTGCTGAACCAGGTCACGGCCATTTATCGGCCGCGCCTCTTCATCGTGGAAGCCGGCAATAGCTTCGGCTTGTTCAGCGACTTCGCCAGGCGCCTGGGCCTGACCGTGAATCGGGTCAAGCTGGCCCCCGGATCGGGCATCAGCCTAGCGCCGTTCGCCGACGCGCGCCGGCTGATCGAAACGCCCAGCGATGTGCAAACGCTCGATGCCGATGCGCTGGACGAAGACCTGCCACCCGATGCCTCAGCCATGGAGGCGGACGAACAGCGCGACGTGCTGGGCGAACTGGAGATCACGGCGCGGCTGATGATCACTGGCGGCGAGGACAAGGAGGAAGCCAGGATGACGCGCGCCGACCGCTCGCTGATCCGCCAGTGCATCCTCGACGCCGCCGAGCACTGCGTGGCCGAGAAGCGCACGGTGCTCACGCGCGACGTGCGCAATGCGCTGCGCACCCGCGGCCAGGACCCGACGTTGCCCGAGATGCGGCGCGTGCGGCTGCTGGAGATGGCGGACGCGATGGACATGTTCTGCCAAGGCACGGACGGCGAGATGTTCGACCGCGACGGCACGCCGTGGCCCGAGGCCGACATCACGCTGGTGGATCTCGCGACCTATGCCCGTGAGGGCTACAACGCGCAGCTCTCGATCGCGTACATCAGCCTCATCAGCACGGTGAACAACATCGCGGAGCGTGACCAGTATCTCGGCCGCCCGATCATCAACGTGACCGACGAAGGCCACATCATCACGAAGAACCCGCTGCTCGCGCCGTATGTCGTGAAAATTACAAAAATGTGGCGCAAGTTGGGCGCCTGGTTCTGGCTGGCGACGCAAAACATCGACGATCTGCCGCGCGCCGCAGAGCCCATGCTCAACATGATCGAGTGGTGGATCTGCCTGTCGATGCCGCCGGACGAGGTGGAGAAGATCGCACGATTCCGCGAACTCTCGCCGGCGCAGAAGGCGCTGATGCTTTCGGCACGCAAGGAAGCGGGCAAGTTCACCGAGGGCGTCATCCTCTCCAAAAGCATGGAGGTGCTCTTCCGCGCCGTGCCGCCGAGCCTGTATCTCGCGCTCGCGCAGACCGAACCCGAAGAGAAGGCCGAGCGCTACCAGCTCATGCAGCAGCACGGCGTCAGCGAGTTGGATGCCGCCTTCAAGGTGGCCGAGAAGATCGACCGGGCACGCGGCATCGAGTCGCCGGCCCTGGCCCTGCCCTGAATCTGCCGTGCACCGGAGAACGCCATGGAACAGAAACGCTCATCCATTCCGATGCAGGTCCAGGCGTTCCGCCGTCGGCGCTGGCGGGCCCGCTGGCCATGGGCGTTAGGCGCAGTGCTGGTTGCGCTGCTGCTGATCTGGCTCGTGTCCCGTTCGCCAGGCGAGTCCACGCCCCAAACCTCGGCGCCTGTCAGCGAGACGCAGGTGGCCGGGCCTCCTTGGCAGATGGGCAACCCGGCAGGTCGTTTCACGCTGACGCTCTACGCGGACCTCGAATGCCCGTTCTGCCGGTCCTATTTCCCTGTCCTCAAGCGTTGGGTGGCCGGCAATGCGGACGTGGCCTTGCAATGGCACCACCTGCCGTTGGCCGCGCATGAGCCGGCCGCGTCCGCCGAAGCGCGCTTGGTGGAATGCGCGGGCGAAGCCGGCGGCCATCCCGCCTTCTGGCAGGCTGTCGAGTGGGTCTATGTCCACACACACAGCGACGGCCAGGGCTTGCCCGAAGACCTGCGCCACCCCGCCCTGACGCCAGCCATCGAACAGTGCATTGCGAGCGAGCGGCCCGACGCGGCGATTCGTACCCAAACTGCGGAAGCCACGAACAGCGGCGTGACCGCCACGCCGTCGCTGCGGCTGCACGATCGCGAAACCGGCAAGGCGATCCTGCTGCAGGGCCCGATCGAGGGCGATGCCTTGCTGTCGGCCATGGACATGCTCGCGGCCGGCGATCCCGCCGCCACACCCACATCGGAAATGCCTGCCGACGTCGTCGGCGACATGCCCAGGTAGCCCCGGTCTTCAAGGCTACGGCGCAGTCCGCTGCGCTGACCACAACCCCGTTCGCCTCGCATCCTGGCCGCGAACGATCACCGCTGCCGCGGTGATGGATGCACCTTGTTCGTTCCCCAGGAGGGCTTGCCCTCCCAGGGCGAGTGCCCTCCGATCTCACCGTCTGGAGGTTCGCCATGTCTTTCGCCGTCAATGACTCCTGCCTGGAGTCGCTTTCCGCCATCGCTGCCCAACACGAGGACTGGATCATCCAGCAAGCCATCGTGCTGCTGGAGAGACGGGTCTTCAAAGCTGGACCGTGCCTCAGCCAACCGGCCGCTGTACGGGACTACCTGCGTCTGAAACTGGTCGCTGAGCCCAATGAGATATTCGCCGCTGTGTTCCTGGACAGCCTGCACCAGGTGCTGGCCTACGAGCCGCTGTTCAGGGGCACGATCAACGCGACTTCGGTCTATCCGCGTGTCGTCGTGCAGCGTGTGCTGGAGTTGAATGCCGCCGCGGTGGTCTTCGCCCACCAGCATCCTTCGGGCGTCTCCGAGCCGTCCAGCGCGGATCGCATGCTGACCCAGCAACTGCAAGCCGCGCTGGCGCTCATCGATGTGCGGGTACTGGACCACATCATCGTCGGCCAGGGTGCCCCGTTCTCCTTTGCGGAATCCGGCCTGCTGTAGCAATGGCACCGGCTCCTTGATCCACGCGGAGGCTTCGGCCTCCGCTTTTCATTGGCGCAAGACAAGCAGGTATGCGGGCAGTCCGCGATGCGCATTGTTTGTTGGGGCCGCATGGCGTTCGGCGTTTGACTATGGCCCTTGACAACTCTTGGGGGCGCTCGACATGCCAGCATCTTCATCCAGGTTCGCATCGGGCTGGCGAACCCTTGGCCTGGCCGTTGCGCTGCCGGCTTCCCTGGCCGTGTTCAGCCCGGCCAGCTTCGCCGCCGATGTGGTGATCATCACCGACAGCCGTCACCCGGTCAGGACCATGGGTGGCGAGCAGCTGATCGAGCTGGATGAAGCGCCCCGGATCGAAGCGGAGCTTTCTGCGGCGCTGCCCGCCGATCCCGGACAGGCAACAGCCATCGTGAAGCGCCGGCTGAGCCAGGGGGGCGCTGACCTCCAGCGTCGCATCGCCACCGAATACCAGGGCGTTGCCGACGCATGGAGCCTGGGCATCACCACCATTCCGGCTGTCGTGGTGGATCAGCGCTACGTGGTCTATGGCGAGCCTGACGTGGCCCGCGCCATCGCGCGCATCGAACAGCACCGGAGGGCCGAACCGTGATCCGCTCATTCGACCTTCTGCGCCGCATGCGGGCTGCCGTCACCTCCGTGCTGCTGCTCAGCGCCACGGGCAGCTACGCCCTGAACACGGCGACCATCGTGGGTTCAGTGGCTTCGCCCGATTGCCTGGAGTACCGGGTGGTGGGTATCTGCTACTGGCTCTACTGCACCTGGACCGGCTGCACGGTGCGCACGTCCGTCAAGGTCAGGCACTACATCCCCGATGCGGTGGTTTCGTCCTACTCGAACACCGGCGAGAACCCCTGGGTCGAAGTGCGCGCCATGAGCACGCCCAACCCTTCGGCCCAGGCCGGCGGGGACGGCACCACCAATGAAGATCACGAAAACAATCTCGCGAAGTTCAAGAACGCGGACGTCATCGGCCACCCCGGCGTCGAGGTGTTCAACCAGTTCGTCTCGTCCTCGGGCTATTTCTGCGAGGGCGCAGGCACGGCCTTCATGCCGTACCTGCTCAGTACGCTGGACACGCCGGCCTGGCGCTACAACGTACCGGAGATGGTGTACCCGGAGGCATTGATCCCGGGCATGCGCGAGGTCGGCGCGCGCTCGACCCTGAACCTCTGGGGCAACGTCTATCCGCGCGGCGGCTTCCTGCACCAGACGGACGACCACAAGGCCGGTGCCGTGGTGGCCCAACGGGCCGGCGATGTGGTCACGCGCCGCGGGCAGATCCACGTCTATCAGCCGCTGCTCGCCAACTCCCGCGATGGCTACTGGCCGGCCGGCGCGCTGATGGAGGGCGATGCCTCGACCGGCAAGTGGCAGGAACTCACGCCCGTCCTGTCCTCGTCCTGCACGGTCTTCCCGCGCAACGGCTTCCTGACACAGGCCCAACAAGGCGACTACGCCTGGGCGTTGTGGCGGCCCTATGCGTGCTGCGAACGCCGGGGCCAGGTGTTCCTCGGCAGCGTCGATTTCTATTGAGGGTACGGCGATGAAGCGTCCTGAACTGATGAACCCATCCGCCAAGGTTCGCCGCCCGCTGCGCCCCACGGCGCTAGCCGGCGCGCTCGCCCTGGTCTGTGGCCTCGCGTGGGCGCAGGCCGGCTTCCAGACCAGCGGCCCCGTCATCGGCGATGAGGTCATGTACTCGATCGGCGGTGGCAGTGCGGTGTCCATGGGCCGCGCCGCTGGCATGCGTTCGATCGGGGTCGGCCTGGGTTGGAACAGCAACCTCATCTGCGGCGACATGAGCATCCAGACCACGCTGCGCAATCAGCTCAATGGGATCACGAATGGGTTCCAGCAGATCATGAGCAACGTGATCCAGAGCGCGACCAGTGCCGTGGCATCGCTGCCGGCGCTGATCATCCAGCGTGCCGATCCGGGGCTGTACAACCTGCTGACCAATGGTGTGCTGCAGGCGAGGCTGGATTTCGACCGCTCCAAGCTGACGTGTCGCGCGATGGCCGAGAAGATGGCCGAGACGGCGGGCGGCCAGCTCGGATGGAGCCAGATGGCGGAAGGCATGGCGCTGCGCGATGCGGTGTCGAGCACGGATGCCGTATCGGCGATCGAGCAGGCCGAGACGCGCCGCGGCAACGACGGCGTGCCCTGGGTGGGCGGCAGCAATGCCGGCGGCGCGGGCCAGTCGGCCATCCGGGTGGTCGGTGACGTGACGCGGGCGGGCTACAACCTGGTCAACGGGCGCAGCGTGACTGACACGTCCTCCATCGCGCCCGCCAGTTGCGCGAGCCTGTCCTGCCAGACCTGGACGTCGCCGCAGCAGGCGACCGAATGGGCGACGCGGGTTCTCGGGGAACAGGTACAGCGCACGTGTGATTCCTGCACCAAGACCGAGACCGTGCCTGGCGTCGGGCTGACGCCGCTGATCCAGGAGGAGTACGAGACCAAGCTGGAGGCCTTGCAGGAACTGGTCTCTGGGACGCGCAACACGACGTTCGAGAACCTGCATGCAGCCGGCAGCACCTCGCTGCCCATTACACGCGGCGTCATCGAGGCGCTGCGCGACGAGCCAGACCAAGACCTGCTGGCGCGACGTCTCGCGTCCGAGGTCGCGTTGTCGTCCGTGCTGGAGAAGGCATTGCTGCTCCAGCGGACCCTGCTGACCGGCAAGAAGGAACCCAACGTGGCGGCCAACCAGTTGGCGGTCGAGGCCGTGAACCACGAGAGCGACACGCTCGATCAGGAGATCCGCAACCTCAAGACCGAACTTGAACTGCGGCGCGAACTGGCGAACAACTCGCCCATGGCCATCATCCAGCGCCACGGGACGCGCGCGGCCGGCTCGCGCGGCATCTACGAAGGCGACCCGGTGCCCGACCGCCTCGATCGGTTGCAGCGGGGCAACCCGGGAGGCACGCCATGAACGCGGCCTGGCTGCGCCCGCGCTGGCTTTTCAGCCGGCGCGCGGCAAAGGCGCTGCTCCTGGCGGTGGTCATCATCGCCGCGGCCGTGGGCGCCAATCTCGTCGGCATCTACCTCGTCGGCAGCGTTGCCGGCTGGGAGCGGTGGCTGGCTGCCAGCGCGGGCTACTTCCTGGTGTGGCGGCTGTGCCTGTACGGCGCGACGGTCTATGGCTGGGTCTGGATGCGCCGCCGGCTGCTGGCCCGCGAGGAAGACGCGCAAGCGCGGCGACGCCTGGTGCGCAGCGAGATCGCCGGCGTCGTCGCCATCGTGGCGCTGGAAGCCAGCCTGCTGATGCAGAGCTGAAGAGGGAGCCGCGCCATGACGCTTTTTACGACCGACTACCTGGAGTACTACCTGACGCTGGTGTCCTGGATCGTCAACAACGGCATCTGGGCGGTGCTGGTGTCGAGCGGAGTATTCGCGCTGCCGTTCGTCGCCATCATCGTGCAGGAGTGGTTGAAGGCCCGTGCGGAAGGTGCCGACGAAGGCAACAAGGGCGTGCTCTCGGCTGCGCGCATCGAGAACCGGGTCTTCGTCGCCATCGTGGTGGTGATGTTCGCTGGCATCCCGTTCATCGACGTGGACCTCAACACCATCCAGTACGACAGCTCGCGCTCGGCCCAGTGCCAGGTCAGCGTGCCGCAGCCCACGGATACCGGCTGGTCGCAGTCCTTCAGCACCATCAACAACCAGTCGGCGAAGGTGCCGGTCTGGTGGGCTTTCATGCACGCGCTCTCGCGCGCCGTCACGAGCGCCTCGGTGGCGGCGATCCCATGCGGCACGGACCTGCGGCAGATGCGCATGGAGATCGACGCGACCCGCATTGACGACCCGGTACTGGCTCAGGAAGTAGCGGATTTCTCGCGGGATTGCTATGGGCCTGCGCGGGCCAAATTGTTCATGCAGCGCCCTCAGCTTGATGAGCAGCAGATGCACGACGTGACCTGGATAGGGTCGAGGTTTTTCACGGACACGGGCGGCTACTACGACACCTACCGCTCAAGCACGCCGCGCGACGACTGGCCCTACGACAGCACCCGCGATGCGGGGCTTGCACAGGTGGGCAGCGGTGGCGGCTACCCGACCTGCAGGCAGTGGTGGGCCGATGGCGGCAATGGCCTGCGGGCACGCCTGCTGGGACAGGTGGACCCGAACCTGTTGAATCGCCTGGCAGGCTGGGCCGGGTTCCTGAGCAGGGCCGAGGTGGACGACTCGGTGATCCGCGCCATCGCGTCACCGCGGCAACAGAAATTGAACCAGGGTAGCGTCTATACGGACTATGGCGGCCAGATCGACAAGACCTTGCCGAACATCGTGACGCGGGCCACGGGAGACGTTGGGATGGCCGTCGGCGCGATTGCCGCGTTTCCCGCCATGGACGTCGTGAGACAGTCTCTGCCCATGGTCCTCGCCTTGCTCAAGATGGCGCTGGTCATCTGCATCCCGCTTGTGCTGGTCGTAGGCACCTACGATCTGAAGACGGTCGTTACCGTCAGCGTCGTGCAGTTCGCGCTCTTCTTCACGGACTTCTGGTTTCAGCTTGCGCGCTGGATCGATTCGACGATCCTGGATGCGCTCTATGGCTGGGGGTTCGGCTGGAATCGGCCGCACACCAACTTCGACCCGCTGGTGGGGCTGAACAACGCCTTCGGAGACATGCTCCTGATGTTTGTCACGGGCACGATGTTCATCGTACTGCCTACGTTCTGGATCATGGCCTTGGCTTGGGCGGGCGTTCGTGCCGGCAACGTGTTGCAAGGCCTCGCAGGAGCCACCGGAGATGCCAAGGCTGCTGGCGGAAGGGGAGGAAGCATTGCGATCAATGCAGTGTCGAAGAAGTGATCGCTGCTAGTCGTCCTCGACATGAGGATCAATGCGGAAACCGTCGTAGGTGTATAGGCCGAATCCTGCTGGTCCGTTTCGCCACTCTGGCTCGGGCAACTCCTCGCCCAAGTCGGTGTTGCGGGCCATCCAGGCAACCACCATGACGCACACCATCACCAGGGCCAGCCAGAAGGTGGTGTACAGCAGCACCCCGAGCGCAGCCAGCTTAACCATCCACACGAGCGCGGTGGCTCCAGCCGTCGGCATGCCCTTGGAAACCAACCAGTTCGACGCCCGCCGTTCACAGCGCGCGTAGGCACGCCATCCGCGGCCAAAGGCGCGGCCGAGGCGTTCTGCGGTGCTGGTGCGAGTCGTGGTGTTCATGGTCGTCTCCTACTGCTGAGGGATGCCTATTTCAGTTTGGTCCATTTCATTCTGTTTAGGGCTTCAATGTGTTCTCTTGCTGCTTCAGGACGCTTCGTCATCCGGTTCCAACGGGCCAGGGTCGGGCTCCACGCCGATGCGGTATGTAGCAACGAAACGCGGCCAGTCCACATGGTCAACGAGATCGATGTCCTCGATGACACTGACCTTCGCGCTGGCACGCTCGAACAGCGCGATGCTCTTGGCGGGATAGTTGTTGCGCGACGGATAGAGCACCCCGTCGAACAGCACCTGGCCGTCATCTCCAAGCATCGCATGCACCTGGGCCGACACCTGCTGCGTGTGCGTGTAGTCGCGGCTGGCCAACTGCTCCAGGTTCAGGCCGAAGTAGCCCGCCATGACGCCCGGCGCCGTGAGGTCGGCCAGAAGCACGTCGTCCATCACGCCCACTGCGCGCACCATCCGGCTCTGGACTTCTTTCAGCGCGATCGAGCGCTTCGTGTCCGCAAGCCACTGGTGCTTATGAAACACCGACTCCATCAGCGCCGTGGGCAGGTCGCGCCCCAGGTAGAGCACCCCGTAGGCCTGGGCCGGGTCATCGTAGCGATTGGTGCTGCTGCGGCCATAGTACAGCGGGCTGCCCCGATAGACGACGCGGCTCACATGCTGGAGCAGCTCACCGGCATCGATCAGGAACGAAGGCAGCTCGTGGCTCATGGCGATCTCGCTTCAATGCACCTGAACGCCCAGCACGTTGAACACGGCCTCGGCCACGTCGTCGATCGTGCCATGCGTCACCGCATCCACTGGCGAGCGGCCGCCCAAGCCTTCGAGCGGTTCGGACAGTGCGCGGTAGATCGTCCAAGGGTCGATGCCCTCGACCTCCTGAAGCACGGTTTGGGTCAACTGCTGCTTCACCGGGTCGAGCTGCCAGTCGGGCAGTTTCTGGCCTCGCGGCCCCACGTTCAGCGCCAGCAGCCGACGGGCGAGGATGTCCTTGTAGATCTGCTGGCGCGACTTGTCCGCCAGCTTGGCGTACTCCGCGGGCGGCAGGTTGTGCGGCTGGTTGAAGGTTTCCAGCAGCACGGCGCGGCCTCGCTGGACGTCGGTTTCAGTCGGCGCCCAGCGCGTCTCAGCGCGCAGCGCAGCCGTCTTACGCTTCAAGGCGTGCTCCACCGTTTCACCTTCGAGGTTGGCTGGCAGCTTTACCGCCTCCACGCGCTCGTGAATGAACGCCTGCAACTCGGCCGCGAAAGCCGGCGCATCCCGGATTTCGACGGTATCCGCGAAGCGGCGCACATCCTCCACGGTGACACGCGGCAGACGGTCGGCAATGAATTCAATGGCGGTGGGCATGGTCATCTCCCAGGTAGGTTTGAGACAGGACTTACTCTAGTCGCCTTTGTCGCATTTGTCAACTTTGACGCCTAGAGAGCAACCTACCTGGCGAAAACAGCGTCTCCGCAGCATAGGCCGAGGCCAGCGGCTGGTCGCCGCGCAATCCATTCGTGCGGGTTCCACATTGACGCTGGAACCGCAACCCAGGCCCCGCTATACCGAAACGGTTAAAGGCCAAAGGGCCGAAACGGCAAGGGAATGGGGTGCAAGGGGAAAGGCCCTACCTCGAAAAGGCAAAAAGGCCTCCCGGTCGGCCCGCCACAGGACACCCGCATGCTCTCCCTGTTCCAGCGAAAACGGCCCCCGGTCGCCGGCGCGCCACCGCCAGCACCCGCCACCGTCCTCCCGAAAGGGTTGATGCGGCCCGAGTCGGCCGCATCGCTGCTGGCCACCCCGCGCCGGCAGAAGCTGCTGGAGCACATTTGGCAGCGCACCTCGCTGTCGCGCAGGCAATTCGCCACGCTGTACCGAGCGCCCCTGGAACGCTACGCCGAGCTGGTCCAGGCCTTCCCGGCCTCCGAGGCGCATCACCATGCCTATCTGGGCGGCATGCTCGACCACGGCCTCGAAATCGTCGCCTACAGTCTGAAACTGCGGCAGTCCCATCTGCTGCCCATCGGCGCCAGCCCCGAAGACCAAGCGGCACAGTCCGAAGCCTGGACCGCCGCCGTCGCCTACGCCGCGCTGCTGCACGACATCGGCAAGATCGCCGTCGATCTGCACGTCGAGCTGGCCGACGGCAGCATCTGGCACCCTTGGCACGGCCCGCTGCGCCAGCCATACCGATTCCGCTACCGCGACGATCGCGAGTACCGCCTGCACAGCGCCGCGACAGGTTTGCTCTACCACCAACTGCTCGACCGTGAGGCCCTGGACTGGCTCAGCGGCTATCCGTCCCTGTGGGCACCACTGCTCTACGTCCTGGCCGGGCAGTACGAGCACGCCGGCGTACTGGGCGAACTTGTCGTGCAGGCAGACCGGGCCTCGGTGGCCCAGGAGCTGGGCGGCGATCCGGCCCGCGCCATGGCTGCGCCCAAGCACGCGCTGCAGCGCAAGCTGCTCGACGGGTTGCGCTACCTGCTCAAGGAACAGTTGAAACTGAACCAGCCGGAAGCCTCCGATGGCTGGCTCACCGACGATGCCCTGTGGCTGGTGAGCAAAACGGTCTCGGACAAACTGCGTGCGCACCTGCTGTCCCAAGGCGTCGATGGCATCCCTGCGAACAACACCGCGGTGTTCAACGTCCTCCAGGATCACGGCATGTTGCAGCCGGCGCCCGACGGCAAGGCTATTTGGCGCGCGACCATAACCAGTTCCACCGGCTGGTCCCACTCGTTCACCCTGTTGCGCCTCGCTCCTGCGCTGATCTGGGAATCTGGCGAGCGACCGACGCCTTTTGCAGGCACGGTAGCGATCGACGCGGCAGTCGCCGAAAACGACGCCGAGGCGCCGAAAATGCCGCCTGCGGCCATGGCGAAGGCAGCCCCGAACGGTCAGAAACTTCCATCTTGGGAAGGCAGTAGTACCGTCACCGCCTCACCGCCTAAGGCCCAGCCCGTGTCCGATGTCATGGAGGACATGCTGGCAATGGTGAGCACGAGCGGCTCGCCTGGTGCCGAGCAGGATGTGGAGCCGGTTGCACAGAGAAGCTACCCCGCAGACCCCAGCACTCCTATGCCAGCGACTGCCGCAGTGCTTCCTTCGCCACCACCATCTACTGCTAAACCACCCCTAACAGCAGCGCCCCCGTCAGGCGAACATTTCATGATGTGGCTGAAACAGGGAATTGCTTCGCGCCGGCTCATCATCAACGACGCAAAAGCGCTCGTGCATTCCGTGAATGACACGGCCTACTTGGTCAGCCCAGGTGTGTTCCAGCGCTACGTCCAGGAGCACCCTCATGTCGGCACGCTGGCACGGCAGGACAAGATGCCGGATTGGCAGTGGGTGCAGAAGCGCTTTGAGAAACTGGGGTTGCATCGAAAGCACGACAGCGGCTTGAACATCTGGATCTGTGAAGTCACCGGGCCGCGCAAGTCCCGGAAGCTGCATGGGTATTTGCTGATCGATGCGAATTGGTTGTTCGATGCAGTACCACCCAACAATCCTTATCTCAGAGTTACGCAAGAGATTTGAGCATGGAGTCCTACGTGGCGGTGAGATACGGTAGAGTTCGCCTTGGTAGGTTAGCGGCTAGCCAAGGTGTCCAGCACAAAGTCAGCGCGTTGCGCCACTCTGATCTTGGGCAACCGCGATACCGCATAGCCCAGCGCTGGATAGGTGCGCTGAAGCCGCTCGAATTCAGCCCGCGCTTCATCCATGCTGTGACGGCGTTCTTCGTCCTGCACATAGATTTCAGGCCACGGCGGGGCCAGAAAGATGCGCGAGTGGTAGCGATGCGACTGGGCAATCGTGTCCAGAATAGTAGTGCCGTCCAGTGCCTGGGGTGCTGCCGCCGCGTCGATCAGGCCACGGTCGAAGAACACCCATTGCGTATTGCTGCGTGGCGCATTGGCATGGTTGTCTAGCGCAAGGTCGATGGCCCCGCGCAGGAAGGCCGTCATGTCGAGCCACGGCAGGGCCTGGCCGCCCGTGCGTGTTTGTTCCTGAACGATACGCCGTCCAGGCTCCTCAATTACGGCATCCCTGGATTTCCATTCAACCCCCACAAACGAGAACGACGATCAACTATCTCCTGAAAGGCCATCAGCATCCATCAAGGCCAGCATGCCAACAATGAGTGCGTGCATGCCCTGTTGAGTTCGGCCTCCATCTCGGCTTCCTCCGTCGCACGGTCTGCATCCACGACGGGTTCCCGTTCGGCGACCGAGTACACCGTGTCGGCCACGGCAAGGCAGTGGAACGCCACGGTGGTCAACAGCCAGCGCGCATGCTCCATCGATATGCCGTAGGCCTGAGCGATGTGGCGTTGGTGGCCGACGATCTTGTCGAGCATGGGCTGGGTCGCCGCCAGACGGCGGATCACGTTGGGTACGCCTTGCCGTCGCCAAGATGCTTGGGCTTGAGCATCGGCGTCTCGTGGGCGTGCAGCACCACGTGGCGACGCAGTTCGTCATCCAGCGCCTTTACCATCGGCTGCAGTTGCGCGCCGCACGCACCGACCCACTGTGCCAGCGTCGAGCGGGCAACAGTAAGTCTGATGCTCTTTGCGCATTCAGATGAATGCATTACGCCCATACGAAATCCGAAATCAGCTCGGCCGCGCACAGCAGATGGCAGTTGTCTATGGCTGTAAATGCGCTTCCCGCAGAGCCATGTCCTCTCTCAGAATACGCTGGATCTCCAGTATCGCGGCCGCGCTCTGTTGCACGCTGTGCCCCGAAATAATGACTTTCTCGGACTGTGCGCCGGGAAGATGTGCGCTGCGATAAGGCACAAGACCGTCATCGGAATCATCGAGGGCCACTTCGGAATTGGCTTGGGCCACGATCGAGTGATAGCGCACCTGGGATGAGATGGGAAAGCCCGCCGCCGTACGCACGAACGGATCGTTTTCGTCGAGATTGTTCACGCTATTGGGAATGGTTGCCAGGCTTTCACGGCTGCTGGCGGCCGCATTGGGTGTCAGTGTATGGGCGAGTTCTTCGAGCACCGTAATGGGAAAGCGGATAAATCCCGCCATCCAGCGCCCCAGGCGTCCACCCGCGACCGATGTGCCCCGATGAGGCGCCGCGATGAAGATGGCACTGCTGACATTCGGGAAGGGCTCGAAGCGCAACATGGGATCAATGCGCCTGATCTGCTGCGGCGTCAACCGACTGTGATCCGCAGCCAATTGCACCAGCGATTGATCGGTTGACGACACCATCAACCGCGCGATGACCCCGCCCATGCTATGCCCCACCAGCACGAGGTCGGACGACGCCGGCGCTTGGCCGGATGGGTCGAAATGCGTCAGCGTATCCCCGAGCGCCCTGCGAATCATGGCGTGGTTCAACGCGACTGGCATGTTGGTCGGGTAGTAGACCTGCCAGATCTGGTAATGCTGGCGCAGGGCCTCATCGCCCAGGATTTCGTTGGCGAGTTCCACCCAGGCTTCAGGGCTGCTGGCCAGTCCGTGCAGCATGACGATGATCCGCCTGTTCGGATCGTAGGGCTGCATCAAGTAGACGTGCGGGCGGTCGATGCCACCCTCGCGCCCGAGCAGGCTGCGCAGCGACTGGCGGTTGAAATTGGCACGGGCCAGCCATACGCCATAGCCGGCCGTGAAATTGGCCGCCAGCGGCACACGTTGGCCGCGCAGCATAATGGCCGATTCCACATAGGGGTCATGCACCGTCAGACGGGCTGTACGAGCATGCAGCACGCTGTCCAAGTTGTCTCCGTCGGGATGCAGCAGAACCGTCATGGACGGCGCGGGCATCTCGCTCCAGGGCAGCGGTTGCTGATCATGTTTTGCCGCTGGGCGACCACCCCGAGTTGGGGCGGCGCTCAGGGACTCGTCCGGAATGACCGCCACAAGCTCGGCGCCAAAGCCGTCGCGCCGGTAGAGGCTACGCAATCCACGGAAAGACAGGGACGAGGCTGGCAGGAGTTCGGCTGGCACCGCCGTACTGCCCGGTAAGCGCGCGCCGCGCATATCCAGCTTCAGTTCCCAGCCTGCAATGTTCCAACTGGTCTGGTCGGACAACTGCGTCGGCATTTGTTGCCGAACTTCGAACATGCCGGTGGCCGCATGCTCGACGGCATAGTTATACCAATCCCGCACTTGGGTCTGGCGATCCTCGAAGGCCCGCTCTCCCGGAGTATGGTCACCAAGGAACAGATAAGCATAGGCATAGCGAATCGTCTCAAGCCAGGCGGCTTGCTGCGCTGAACCGGGCTTCATGGCCTGAGCCTGCGCCAGCCATAGTTCGGACAGTGCAGCCAGGCGTCTATCCGTGGCAACCCCCGTCACGGTAGCCAAGGCCTCCGCGCACTCCGAGGAGATCGGCTTTGCGCATGCCTGCTCATCCAATGCCGCCACCCTGATGGTCTGGACAGTCGCATCGCTGAGCTTGCCACGTGTCAGGATGTCGCCGCGCTTGAGTTCGATGGCCTCCCTGGTAGGTAGCGTATGAACTTCAACCACTGGGCCGAACTCGCGCAGGATCGAGCAGCCCCCCAGCAGCAGCGGAGCAAGAGCGGCGCATGTAATGAGAAGGCAGGCCTGCGGGAACCTCATGGATTCACCTCGTTGGCAGGGATGCCTGGCACGCCTTGTCGAATCGACATCGAGAAGTCATCCTCTGACACATCGGAAGCAAGGGCACGTTCGTTGATATGCCCCAGTGCCTGCAATTCATCGTAACGATAGCCAGGCGTCAATCCATGCATGTCGTAGACGTACCGCGCAAAATATCCAGACAGCAGCAGGCGATAGTCCATTGGCAATGCGGGCGCAATGACCCGGGCCAGCTCGAATACGATGGTCGTGCAGTTACTGGTTAACGTGTTGTAAAAGCGCGGTTTCTGCCGCAGTTCATTGGCCGCGTTCAGAAACTCCAGAAACAACGCGCGGGCACTCGCCTGATTCATCTGCAAGCGATAGAGATAAACATCTTCGCCTCGCGCGTTGCTGCGCGTACGCACAATGTCTCGCTCATCGGCGGCTACCAGGATCTGCTCGAACTGACGGAAGAATCCTCCTACCGCCGAGAAGGACTCATGGCGTTCCTTGCGAATTTCCAGCGAGAACACCACGCGATCACCGCCATCGAAGCCGAACGACACCAGGGTGTGGGCGATGTGCGGCCCCATCCAGTAGGAAAGCACCAAGTCGGCGCTGCGCAGACGATCCAGGTCGTATGTGCGGCTCTCCCACTGCGGGGTGTAGTCGGTTTCGCTGCGCCACTGGAAGTTGCGCACATTATTCAGGTGAACATGGTTGCCGTCGATCCTGGCCTCCAGCAACTGGGCGACATCGTCAGCCCATACACGCTGGTGTGACGGCTGCAGCGTCCCCCACCACATGAGCAGGGAGGCGGCTGCGATCACAAATGCGAATCCGGCGATGTTGCGATTGCGCCGCCCAAGCAAGCCCGCCCGCGACAAGACAACGGTCACACCCAACGTAGACCACATGGCAATGACGAACCATCGCACCACCGAAGGTCCCGGCATCTGATGCCACAGAGCCAGCGCACCCCACACAGTCAGCAGCAGTACCACAAAGCCGATCGCCAAGCCTGCAAGGGCGCGCAGGACTCTGTGCATCACTCCGCTCATTGAGGCTGCAAAAGCTCAAGCAACAGTTGCCGGTGCGCATCCCGTAACTGCACCAGCGAGATGGAAGGACTGCCCTTGGACAGCATCGAGGAACTCAGCCACAGCACTGCGGGCGCGAGCGCCAACGGGAAGAAGTGTTCGGTCAAGACGCCTGGGCGAATGACGCCTCGGCGTATGTTGCGGTGGATGATGGTCTGCGCCCGCTCTTTCAGCCCGAGCGCAACTTCGTTGTGCCAACGCTGCACCAGCTCTGGAGTTCGGGCGCTTTCGGCCAGAAGCAGCCGGTAGATCGACATCGTGGCAGGGGAGCTGAAGGTCGCGTACAGGCGATCCAGGTAGACATCTACCAGCTCTGGCAACGTCAGATCCTCATCCGGGAGCCAGCCCTGGAAATCACAAATCTGCTTCGTCGTACGTTCGAGCAAGGCGTGAAAAATTTCTTCCTTGCTTTTGAAGTGGGCATAGATGCCAGCCTTGGACAAGCCCGCGCATTCCGCCAGGCGCTCCATCGACACTGCGTTGTATGTCCGATCCGCGAATTCGACCAGGGCCGCGTCGAGTATTTCCTCTTTCCTGGCGGCAGAGGACAGGTAGGGGCGCTTGTTGTCTGGCGCGTCATCTTTATTGGGTGGCATTCAAAGGCTCTGTTCAAAGATCTGAGGGGTGTTCCCATGGGCCTGTCACCGGCTCTACCAAGAATCAGGGCCTTCCTTGAACCCAAGCCGGCAGCTCGAATTGACCTGCGTCAATGACCGACGAGCCCGCTGATTGCGGTTCTTGGATTGTAACGTATAATTGAAAGCAACCGTCCAGTCGTTTGTTTTCAGATTTCACAATGCAGATCAACACAGGGCGCGAGTGAACCCGGCACATCGGGTTACGACACAGGAAGAGCGCCCTATCAACCAGCCGGGGAACACGGGGATGCACATATCAACAAGGAGATGAAGTGGGCTTGACAGCACTTGCAAGCAAGAAAGTAGGGCCTGCGGACACCAGCCACGAACCCCGCATTGCGGGGGTGGCAGCCATTCCCTCCTCTGCGACCAGACCCTCTTCAGCCCGATACCTGTACGGAACGTGACCATGCTCCCAACTTCCCCGTTGTTTCCCGCGTTCAGATTGCGCGCTGCCTCGTTGGCCCTGAGCGCCGTCGTCTTGACCGGCTGCATGTCGCTCGCTCCGGCGCCAGACACCCCGCCATTGCCCGTGCCCGAAGCCTGGCCCGCGCATCTTGGATCAGGCACCGACGGCGCCCACGCGGGAGAGCTTGCCTGGCAGGCGTACTTCACCGACCCCCTGCTGCAACGCCTCATCGAGACCGCGCTGCAAAACAACCGCGACCTGCGCGTGGCCGCGCTGCGCGTCGAGGAAGCCAGCGCCACATTCCGCATTCAGCGCTCGGATCGTTTTCCTGCCATGGGCGTGGGCGCCCAAGGTGGGCGCGCGCGCGTCCCTGGCGACCTGAACATGTCGGGCCGATCGCAGGTGGGCGGCGAGTACCGGGCCGAGGTGGGTTTGACCACCTGGGAACTGGATCTGTGGGGTCGGATCCGCAACCTAGAAGACGCCGCCCTGCAAACTTGGCTGGCTTCCGACGCGGCTCGCCAGGCCGTCCATTTGGCGCTGATCGCCCAGGTGGCAGACGGCTATCTTGGCCTGCGCGAGATCGACGAACGCGTGGCGATCGCACGGCAAACCGTGACCACCCGCGAGGAGTCCTATCGCATTTTCCGGCGCCGCGTCGAAGTCGGCTCGACCTCGAAGCTGGATCTCACACAGGTCCAGACCCTGCTGAACCAAGCTCAGGCGCTGCTGACGCAGCTTGAGCAGGCTCGCACCACGCAACTGCACGCCCTGGCACTGCTGGTAGGCGCTGATCCCGGCCCGCTGCCCGCCAAGGCACCCTTCGATGAAACGACGGTTCTGGCTGAGCTGCGGGCCGGTCTGCCTTCGGAGCTGCTGGTCAGTCGCCCGGACATCATTTCCGCCGAACACCAATTGCGTGCCAGCAATGCCCACATCGGCGCGGCCCGCGCGGCGTTTTTGCCGCGCATTGCGCTGACCGGCAGCTTCGGCACGGCCAGCTCCGACTTGAATGGCTTGTTCGATTCCGGCAGTCGTGCCTGGACCTTCATGCCCACCCTGTCGCTGCCCATCTTCGATGGCGGGCGCCGCCGCGCCAATCTGGAGCTGAGCGAAGTGCGCCGCGACATCGCCGTCGCCGGATACGAAAAAACCATTCAAACGGCCTTCCGCGAGGTGGCCGATGCGCTGAGCGCAAAGCACTGGCTGGCTGAGCAGTTGACGATCCAGAGAGCCAACCTGGAAGCGCAAAGCGAACGCGCACGCCTGGCCAAGTTGCGCTACGACAACGGCTCGGCCGCCTTCTTGGAAGTGCTGGATGCCCAACGCGATCTGCTGGGAGCCCAGCAACAACTGGTACAGGCGCGCCGCGCGCTGCTGTCCAGCCAGGTGGCGCTGTATGCCGCGCTCGGCGGCGGCACCCTCGCCGCAGCCGGCGAGGCACAGGGTGCGGCCTCGACTCCCGCTTCCACCCCATCAACCCGTTAAGGCACGCCGAACCCATGACTGTCTCCCCCTCTCTCAAGAAAAAACTCCTGGTCGCTTTCGCTGCAGCGGTTGTTGCCGCGCTGGCCTGGTGGAGCTGGACGAGGTTTACCGACAGCGGCCCGGGCGAAGGATTCGTCAACGGCAATGGCCGCATCGAAGCCACCGAGATCGACGTGGCCACCAAACTTCCCGGCCGCATCGAAGACATCCTGGTGCGTGAAGGCGATTTCGTCACAGCCGGCCAGCCACTGGCCAAGATGCGGCTGGAAACGCTGGAAGCGCAGCGCGACGAGGCCCTGGCCATGCGTCAGCAGGCTGAGCATTCGGTGACCGCGGCGCAGGCACAGGTGGCGCTGCGTGAAGCCGACGTGACTGCCGCCTTGGCTCTGGTTGGTCAGCGCGAGTCCGAACTGGACGCCGCGCAACGGCGCCTGACACGCTCCAGCACGCTGTCGAGTGAGGGAGCCGCCTCGATCCAGGAACTGGACGATGACCGGGCGCGCGTACGGGGCGCCCAAGCGACCCTCGCGGCCAGCAAGGCACAGGCCGCCGCTGCCCGCGCCGCGGTCGAAGCCGCCAGGGCGCAGTTTGTCGGCGCGCAGTCCAGCGTGTCCGCCGCTACGGCCAGTATCAGCCGCATCGAAGCCGACATCCGCGACAGCGAACTGCGGTCTCCGCGCGACGGACGGGTTCAGGTGCGTGTCGCGCAACCCGGCGAGGTGCTTGGAGCGGGCGGACGTGTCTTGAACCTCCTTGATCTGTCGGACGTGTACATCACCTTCTTCCTGCCCGAAACCGTGGCCGGCCGCGTTGCGCTGGGCTCGGAGGTTCGCATCATTCTGGATGCCGCGCCCGAGTATGTGATTCCAGCCACCGTTTCCTTCGTCGCCAGCGCAGCGCAGTTCACCCCCAAGACGGTGGAAACCGCCAGCGAGCGACAAAAGCTGATGTTTCGCGTGCGCGCGCAGATTTCGCAGGAGCTGCTGCGTGAGCACCTGAACCAGGTCAAGACCGGTCTGCCCGGCGTAGCCTGGGTCAAGCTCGACGCCAAGGCCGAGTGGCCTCAGAACCTCTCCGTTCGTGTGCCGGAGTAAGATATGAGCCACAGCGCGCAGCTCGCGACCGTTGCAAGTGTCCGCCAGGTAAGACTGCGCTACCGCGACGTCATTGCCTTGGATGGCATTGACCTGGACATCCCCGCTGGACGGATGGTCGGTCTGATCGGCCCCGACGGCGTGGGCAAATCCAGTCTGCTCTCATTGCTGGCGGGTGTGCGCATCATCCAGGAGGGCACGGTCGAGGTGCTGGGTGGCGACATGGCCAGCAAGGCCCATCGCAAGCAGGTATGCCCGCGCATCGCCTACATGCCGCAGGGACTGGGCAAAAACCTGTATCCGACGCTCTCGGTCGAGGAGAATCTGCAATTCTTCGCGCGCCTGTTCGGTCATGGCGCCGCAGAGCGCCGCCAGCGGATCGACGAACTGACTCAGGCCACTGGCCTGTTCAAATTCCTGGAGCGCCCGGCAGGCAAGCTGTCCGGGGGCATGAAGCAAAAACTCGGCCTGTGCTGCGCGCTGATTCATGACCCGGATTTTCTGATTCTCGATGAGCCGACGACTGGCGTGGACCCGCTGGCGCGCGCGCAGTTCTGGGATCTGATTGACCGTATCCGCGCCGATCGCCCCGGCATGAGCGTGATTGTGGCCACGGCCTACATGGATGAGGCCCAGCGCTTCGACTGGCTGGCCGCCATCGACGACGGCAAGGTCCTCGCCACCGGTACGCCGAAGGAATTGCTGGAGACAACAAACAGCCCGAACCTGGAAGAGGCATTCATCCGCCTGCTCCCGGAAGAGAAAAAGCGCGGACACCAAGCGGTTGTCATTCCGCCTCTGCCTGAGGACGGCGCGGACGATATCGCCATCGAAGCCGAGGGGCTGACCATGCGCTTTGGCGACTTCGTTGCTGTCGACAGTGTCTCCTTCCGTATCCGGCGCGGTGAGATCTTCGGCTTCCTCGGTTCCAACGGGTGCGGCAAGTCCACGACGATGAAGATGCTCACCGGCCTGCTGCCGGCGAGCGAGGGCCGGGCCTGGCTGTTCGGCCACGAAGTGAACCCGCATGATCTGGGCACCCGCCGCCGCGTCGGCTACATGTCCCAAGCGTTCTCGCTCTACAGCGAAATCACGGTACGCCAGAACCTGGAGTTGCACGCCAAGCTGTTCAGCGTGCCCCCGAAGGACATTCCGGGCCGCGTCGAAGAGATGGTGGAGCGCTTCGGCCTGGTGGACGTCATCGACAGTCTGCCGGCCAGTCTGCCTCTGGGCATACGCCAGCGCCTGTCGCTGGCCGTTGCCATGGTGCACAAGCCAGAGTTGCTGATTCTGGACGAACCGACCTCCGGCGTCGATCCGGTGGCACGCGACGCGTTCTGGCGGCTGCTCATCGAGCTGTCGCGGCGCGACCGGGTGACGGTCTTCATTTCCACCCACTTCATGAACGAGGCCGAACGCTGCGACCGCATGTCGATGATGCATGCGGGCAAGGTGCTCGACAGCGACGTGCCCGCCAGACTGGTTGAGAAGCGTGGTGCCAAAACCCTGGAAGAGGCCTTCATCGGCTACCTCGTCGAAGCGGAGGGCGGCACGGCCGCCCCGGCCAGCCAGCCTCCGGCTGCCGACCAGGCGGATCAGCCACCCGCGGTGCCCGCCGAACACGGCGGCGGTCACTCCGCTGGCGGTTTCAGTCTGCAGCGCATGTTCAGCTATCTATGGCGCGAAACGCTGGAACTGCAGCGCGACCCGGTGCGCGCCACGCTGGCGCTGGGCGGTTCGCTGCTGCTGATGTTCGTGATCGGCTTCGGCATCACCATGGACGTCGAGGACCTGAGCTATGCGGTGCTCGATCGCGACCAGACCACGCTTAGCCAGAACTACACGCTGAACTTGGCCGGATCGCGCTACTTCACCGAGCACGCGCCGATCATCGACTACGAGGACCTTGATCGACGCATGCGCAACGGCGAACTGTCGCTGGCCATCGAAATCCCCGCTGGCTTTGCCCGCGACGTGTTGCGGGGCCAGAACGTGCAGATCGGCGCCTGGCTCGACGGCGCCATGCCGCAGCGCGCGGAAACCGTCCAGGGCTACGTTCAGGGCATGCACCAGCACTGGCTGCAGATACAGGCCAGCGAGCGCGGCGGCGCCAGCATGGCTGGCAACACCAACGTCGAGACGCGCTTTCGCTACAACCCCGATGTCAAGAGCCTGCCGGCCATGGTGCCTGCGGTGATCCCTCTGCTGCTGCTCATGCTGCCGGCCATGCTGACCGCGCTGGCGGTGGTGCGCGAGAAAGAGACGGGATCGATCACCAATCTCTACGTGACGCCGGTCACGCGCATCGAGTTCCTGCTTGGCAAGCAGTTGCCCTATGTCGGCCTGGCCATGGTGAACTTCCTGCTGATGAGCCTGCTCGCAGTGACCATCTTCGGTGTGCCGGTCAAGGGCAGCTTCTTCACCCTGGCGCTGGCCGCGCTGATCTTCTCCTTCGCCGCGACAGGCATGGGGCTGCTGGCCTCGGCCGTTACACGCAGCCAGATCGCGGCCATGTTCTTCGCCATGATCGGCACCCTCATACCGGCCACCCAGTTCGCCGGCCTGATCGATCCCGTGTCCTCGCTCGAAGGCTCCAGCAAGTTCATCGGCGAGATCTACCCCGCCACGCACATGATTTCCATCAGCCGTGGCGTATTCAGCAAAGCGCTTGGCCTGGCCGACCTGACAGGGCCGCTGTGGTCGATGCTCATTTCGGTTCCGGTCATTCTCGGCGTGGCTGTTTTGCTACTCAAGAAGCAGGAGCGTTGAGATGCGCAGAAGAAACCTGGCCAACATCTACGACCTTGGTGTCAAGGAGCTGTGGAGTCTTTGGCGCGATCCGATGATGCTTGTGCTCATCGTCTACGTGTTCACCGCGTCGGTCTACACCAAGGCCACGTCCATGCCGGAGACGCTGCACAACGCGCCCATCGCCATCGTCGACGAGGATAATTCGGCGCTGTCCCAGCGGGTTGCCTCGGCCTTCTACCCCCCGCAGTTCACGCCACCGGCCATGATCGACTATGGGGACGTGGACCCGGGCATGGACGCGGGGCTGTACACCTTCGCTCTGGTCATTCCGCCCAACTTCCAGCGCGACGTGCTGGCGGGGCGATCGCCTGCCGTGCAGCTCAATGTCGACGCCACCCGCATGAGCCAGGCCTTCACCGGCAGTGGCCATGTTCAACAAATTTTCACCGGTGAAGTCAACGAGTTCGTCAAGCGTTATCGCAGCACCACCGCGCCACCCGTGGATCTGGCCTTGCGCGCGCGCTTCAACCCCGCCCTCGACAAGGCCTGGTTCGGCTCGGTGGTGCAGATCATCAACCACATCACACTGCTGTCCATCATCCTGACCGGCGCAGCGCTGATCCGCGAGCGCGAGCACGGCACCATCGAGCACCTGCTGGTGATGCCGGTCACGCCCGCGCAGATCATGCTTTCCAAGGTCTGGTCGATGGCTCTGGTCGTGCTGATCGCCTCCTTCCTGTCCCTCAACCTCATGGTGCGCGGCGTCCTGGGCGTGCCCATCGAGGGCTCCCTTGCGCTGTTTTTCGCCGGCGCGGCGCTGAGTCTCTTCGCCACCACGTCGATGGGCATCTTCATCGCCACGCTGGCGCGCAACATGCCGCAGTTCGGCATGTTGATGATGCTCACCATCATGCCGCTGCAGATGCTCTCGGGTGGCACCACGCCGCGCGAAAGCATGCCCGAGATCGTGCAGAACATCATGCTGATCGCGCCCACCACCCATTTCGTGGAATTGAGCCAGGCCATTCTCTACCGGGGTGCGGGCCTGGAGACGGTGTGGCAGCCCTTTCTGGCGCTGGCCTTGATCGGCACGGTGCTGTTTTCCCTGTCGTTGGCGCGTTTTCGCAAAACCATCGGCCAGATGGCCTGATCGGTTCACCGCCCACTTGGGCATTTCAACCAGTAAGGAGCTTGACCATGAGCAACGAAACTATCCCCCTGAACCTGTTCAAGGCGAACGTGGAACTGCAGTTACGCCTACAGCGCTTGATGCAGGAAAACGGCCAGCAATGGCTGGAGAACGCCACGCGCGCGGGCAGCGAGAGCATTGCCGAGTCCGGCGCCGAAATCGAAAGCCTGCTCAAGGCCCAGAATTGGCAGGAACTGGCCACGCTGCCCGCACAAGCCTTCTGGCGTCAGTTCCAGTACCACGTGGGCGGCGCGCAGGCGCTGACACAAGTCGCGATCAAAAACCAGACAACCTTCACCCAAGGCCTGCAAATAGCTATTCAAGACTGGCAGAAATCGGTTACGCAGGCCGTAGGCCAGGGCGATGCGGTACTCCCGTTCCAGGATATCTTCAAACAGTGGGGAGCCGTGTGGGCCTCGGCGCAGGATAAGGAGGCACCGGGCAAGACCGGTGGCCGCAATGCCGGCTGAACAACGTACCGCCCTGGTCACGGGCGGCACTGGCGGCCTGGGCGAAGCCATCGCCCGGGCCTTGCACGATGTTGGCCATACCGTGCTCGTCGTCCACTCGCCAGGCAATGCCAGCATCGGCGCGTGGTTGGAAGCCCAGACGGACGAAGGCTACAACTTCATCGCCTACGGCGCGGATGTGGCCGACCATGCCTCCTGCCAGGAGTTGGCCGGCCTCATTCAAGCAGACGGTTACCACATCGACATTCTGGTCAACAACGCGGGCATCACGCGCGATGCTACGTTCCGCAAGCTGAGCTACGCCGATTGGGATGCGGTCCTGCGCGTCAATCTCGACTCCGTTTTCAACGTCACCCGGCCATTCATCGACGGCATGCTCGAACGCGGCTGGGGCAGGATCGTCAACATCGCCTCCATCAACGGCTCCAAGGGGCAGTTCGGCCAGACCAACTACTCCGCCGCAAAGGCCGGCATGCATGGCTTCACTAAAGCCCTTGCGCAGGAGGTGGCGCGCAAGGGCGTGACGGTCAACACCGTCTCGCCGGGGTATCTGGATACGAAGATGGTGACGAGCATGTCGGAAGAAGTGGTCAAGCAAGTGATTGCCGGTATTCCCGTGGGTCGTCTGGGACGGCCTGAGGAAATCGCTGCACTGGTTGCATTCATCGTCAGTGAATCTGCGGGGTTCATGACCGGCAGCAATGTATCGATGAACGGTGGCCAGCATATGTACTGAGTGAGGAAGGGCCAGCAAGACGATGTGCCTGCGGCCCCTTGCCATTCAATTTTTCAGTTTCATCACAGAAGGAGTGCCCATCGCCATGAATCGAGACACCACGACATCACCAGCGGCCGATTGGGGGCAGTTGCTGTGGGACCCGTTGCGACTATCGGCGATGGCAACCGAGTATGCAGTGGATGCCTGGCAGCGATCCATTCTGTATGCCGACGTTCGCCGCCAACGCGGCAACCAGTACCTGGAGCATTTGCAGGAGCAGACGCCGAACGTACTCGACTTCGCCTCCGAGGTCATCATGTCCGGGCTGGATCTTCCGCGGCCAGTCAACTATGGCCTCGTGCGCATCCTGCCGCCAGCCGACACGCCGAGCGATCCCCGCAAGCGACCGTTCGTGGTGGTCGATCCACGCGCGGGCCACGGCCCGGGCATCGGCGGCTTCAAACCCGACAGCGAGGTCGGGGCAGCCCTCAAGGCAGGGCATCCCTGCTACTTCGTTGGCTTTCTGCCCGATCCCGTTCCCGGCCAGACCGTCGAGGACGTCATGCGCGCCGAAGCGGCCTTCGTGCGCAAGGTCGGCGAGCTGCACCCCGGCAGCCGCGGCAAGCCCGCTGTCATCGGCAATTGCCAGGCGGGCTGGCAGATCCTGATGGCAGCTGCCGTCTGGCCCGAACTGTTCGGACCGATCATCGTCGCCGGCGCGCCGCTGTCGTACTGGGCGGGCGACATGCCGATGCGCTATGCAGGCGGCCTGACCGGCGGTAGTTGGTTGACGGCATTGACCGGCGATCTGGGCGCCGGTCGGTTCGACGGCGCCTGGCTGGTACAGAACTTCGAGAACCTGGACCCGGCCAATACGCTGTGGAGCAAACAGTACAACCTGTACGCCAAGGTCGACACGGAAGGCCCGCGCCACTTGCAATTCGAGAAGTACTGGGGCGGCCACGTGTTCCTGAACGATGTGGAAATACAGTACATCGTCGATAACCTGTTCATCGGCAACAAGCTGAGCACCGCCCAACTGATGACATCCGATGGCGTGCGCATCGACCTGCGCAATATTCGCTCGCCGATCCTGGTGTTCTGCTCCTATGGGGACAACATCACGCCACCGCCCCAGGCCCTGGGCTGGATCACCGACCTGTACCGCAACGACCTGGACGTGCTGGGACATGACCAGACCATCGTCTACGCTACCCATGACAGCATCGGACATCTGGGAATCTTCGTCTCCGGCAGCGTCGGGCGTAAAGAGCACCAGGAGTTCGCTGAGAACATCGACATCATCGACGTGCTGCCGGCAGGCATTCACCACATGCAGATCGACGAGCATCACGACGAGGCGCAGGAACACGAGCCAGCCAGTGACGCCTATCTGACCCGGATTCGCCGCAGCAACATCGATGAAATCCGTGAGATCGTTCGCCCCGATCCCGAGAGCGATCGCCGTTTTGCCGCCGCTGCGCGGATCTCCGAGATCAACTTGGCCTGCTACCGCAGCTTCGTGCAGCCGTGTGTACGCGCCTGGGTCACGACCGAGGGCGCACGGTCGCTGGAGCCCCTGCATCCCCTGCGCGTCGGCTACGAACTGTGGTCCGACCGCCAGCCGCTGGCAGCCGCTGTGCAAGAGGCTGCGCAACATGTGCGCGAGCACCGCCAGCCCGTCGCCGAGGCCAATCCTTTCCTGCAACTGCAGGCACAGTTTTCCACCGCTCTCGAACAGACGCTGGATCAATTCCGCGATTGCCGCGACCGGATCTACGCGCAAGCCTTTGACACGCTGTACAGCCTGCCGCTGGTGCAGGCCATGACAGGGCAGAGCCTGCACGATGAGGCACCGCCGCGGGCCCATCCCAGCGAGACGCCCGAGCACCGCCAGTATCTGGCGCAAGAGTTGACCCGCCTCGAAGGAGCCGTTCACAGCGGTGGGCTGGTGGAAGCAGCCATACGGGCACTGTTCTTCGTGCTGGCCGAGCGTGGCGAGGCCGATGAACGGCATTTTCGCCACGCAGAAGAGCTGGTGCGCCCCCAACTGGGCAACGACTTCGACATGCAGGCCTTCCGCCACCTCGTGCGTCGCCAGGCTTTGCTCATGAGGCTCCACGAGGACGCCGCGGTGTCCGCCATCCCCGGGCTGCTGAACAACGTAGCGCCTGATGACATCCGACAGGTTGCGGGGATGATCGCGCAGGTGCTCGGCAGCGGCGATGCGCTGTCCGCACCAGAGCAAGCCAAGTTGAAGCAGGTGTCTACCCTGTTCGAGCAGGCGATCCGCCGGGCGCAGGCGGCTTCGGCGCCCGCTATGCCCTCTGCCCATGACGCACCCTCTGCGGTCGCGGACACGAAACCCAAGACCTCCTCGCCAAAGCCGAAGGCGCCTCAAAAGACAACCGCGTCCAAGACACCCGCCGCGCCGCAGACAAGACAAACACGGCGAGGAAAAAGCACATGACGACTTCGCCCAAACCGGTCGATGCCACTGCCGATGCATGGCATGTCCTGCGCAACCGCACCTTCGACGAGATCGCCATCGGCGACAGCGCCAGCCTCGAACGCGCGTTTTCGTCGCAAGACATCCACATGTTCGCGCTGCAATCGGGCGATGTGGATCCAGAACCTGCTGTGTCCTCAAGCGCTCGGGGCACCACGGAGGCCATTTGTGCAAACGCCCTGATCTCGGCTGTGCTGAGCACACGCCTGCCGGGGCCTGGAACCCGCTATGTCAACCAGAATCTGTGCTTCCTCGGGGCCGTTCGACCCGGCGACAGGCTGACCGTGCGGATGCAGGTGACCAGCAAGGACACGGCCAACCACCATGTCACGCTGGCCTGCACCTGCACCAACCAGGAGGGGGTAGCGGTTTTCCAAGGCCAGGTAGAGGTCGTGGCGCCCACCGAACGCTTGGAACGAACGCGCACCGTGTTGCCGGAAATCCACCCGAATGCGCAGGGCCGCACAGGCCTGCAAAGCCTGCTGGCGCACGTCGCGCACTTGCAACCGATTCGGGTGGCCGTCGCCCATCCCTGCGATGCCCCCAGTCTGTCCGCTGCGCTCGAAGCACGCCACGCGGGGTTGATCGAACCGGTGCTGGTCGGATCACGGGCGCGGCTGGAAGCAGTCGCCACAGAGGCCGGGCTGGATCTGGCCGACGTCACCATTGTGGACACACCCCACAGCCACGCCGCCGCGCAGCAAGCCGTAGCCTTGGCGGCCAATGGCGAAGTCGAAGCCCTGATGAAAGGGAGTCTGCACACCGACGAACTGATGTCCGCGCTGGTTTCGGCAGCAGCGGGGTTGCGCACCAAGCGCCGGGTCAGCCATTGCTTTTTGCTACAGACACCGGCCTATCCGCGCCCGTTCATCGTCACCGATGCAGCGATCAATATCGCCCCGACTCTGGAACAGAAGGCAGACATCATCCGCAACGCCATCGAGCTGGCGCAGGTGATCGGCGTGCGCGAACCCAAGGTCGCAATCCTGGCCGCAGTCGAGACGGTCAGCCCGACGATGACGGCCACGCTGGACGCTGCGGCGCTGTGCAAGATGGCCGATCGCGGCCAGATCACTGGCGGCCTGCTCGACGGGCCGCTGGCCTTCGACAACGCCGTCTCCATCGCCGCTGCGCGTATCAAGGGGATCGTTTCCGAGGTCGCCGGGCAAGCTGACATCCTCGTCGTGCCTGACCTGGAGAGCGGCAACATGCTTGCCAAGCAGTTGATCTTCATGGGCGGCGCAGCCAGCGCCGGGATCGTTCTTGGAGCCAAGGTGCCAGTCATTCTGACCAGCCGCGCCGACTCGCGTGATACACGCATCGCCTCATGCGCGATCGCACTGATGCTGGCCCACCACTATCGGCTGTCACCCCCTTGAGCGGACTTGTTAGCAACTTAACCACCCCTTTGGAGGAAACACCATGCAGTACTCATTCTCTGGCCGCGTAGCCCTGGTCACCGGTGCAGGGTCTGGCATTGGCGAGGCCATTGCCCGGCTGCTTGCAAGCAACGGCCTGAATGTCGTCGTCTCCGATGTCAGCGCCGACAATGCGCAGCGCGTCACCAGCCTCATCAACGCCGAGGGCGGCCACGCCGTGGCCAACGTGGCCGACGTGGCATGCATCGATGAGGTCCAGGCTGCCGTGGCCTGCGCGGTCGATACGTTCGGCGACCTTCATTTTGCCGTCAACAACGCCGGTATCGGTGGCGACCAGAGCCCGGCGGGAGAACTGGACCCTGCCGCCTGGCGCCGGGTGATCGATGTCAACCTGAACGGCGTGTTCTATGGCCTGCGCCATCAGATTCCCGCCATCCTGCGCTCGGGAGGCGGCGCCATCGTCAACGTCTCCTCCATCCTGGGGGTGGTGGGCGACGCAGCGAACCCTGCGTACGTCGCAGCCAAACATGGCGTGACCGGGCTGACCCGCTCGGCAGGACTGGCCTATGCGTCCAAGGGAATCCGGATCAATTCGATTCATCCCGGTTACGTGCGTACGCCCATCCTGGATTTCCTGGATGAATCGGCCCTCCAAGAGGCCGTTGGCCTGCATCCGATCGGTCGCCTGGGTACACCGGACGAAATCGCCCATGCCGTGGCGTTTTTGCTGTCGGAAGGAAGCAGCTTCCTTGTGGGCACCCAGCTCATCGCCGATGGCGGCTACACGGCGCGCTGAGTCTGAAGACGATGAGACAGCAGACACCCCCGCACACCTCGGCGAAGTCGCGCGGACGGCGCGCAGAGAGGACGACCTGATGGACGTCACCATGGCCCGCTCCGGGCGCCGCGAACACGGACTGATCCTTGTGCTGAACTGCGGTTCATCCAGCATCAAGTTTGCGGTGTTCGATTCCTCGGCCGCGCCACTGCCGCGTCAGGCATTGTGGAATGGCAAGGTGCAGGGAATCGGCGGCGCCAACCCGGATTTCGGAGAGACCGGAGTTGCGCCGTTCTCGATCGAACTGGACACGGCACATCCGTATCGCGCCGCACTGCGCCTCATCCGCGATCGTGTCAGCCGGCGGCTCGACGGCCGCCGGATCGGTGCGGTCGCCCATCGTATCGTCCACGGCGGCAGTAAATACTTCATGCCCGTGCGCGTGGACGCGAATGTCCTGGCCGACCTCAAGGGCTACATTCCTCTGGCCCCGCTGCACCAGCCATTCGCGCTCGAAGCCGTGGAGATCCTGCTGCGGGAGCAGCCAGATCTGCCACAGATGGCCTGCTTCGACACGGCCTTCCACCACACTTTGCCCCAGGTCGAGAAGGTCCTGCCGTTGCCCTATGCCGCATGGGAGCGCGGTCTGCGTCGGTACGGGTTTCACGGCCTGTCGTATGAGTACATGGCAGTGGCCTTGCCCGAACGCCATGGCGACGCCGCGCGCGGTCGCACCGTCGTTGCCCATCTGGGCAGTGGCGCCAGTCTGTGCGCCATGCGTGGACTCAAAAGCGCGGCCACCACCATGGGCTTCTCCGCGCTTGACGGCCTGATGATGGGCACCCGCACCGGCGCGCTCGATCCGGGTGCGGTGCTCTACCTGATGGAAATCGAGAAGCTCTCACTGGAGCAAGTGGGGCGCGTCCTCTATCACGAGTCCGGCCTGCTCGGCGTTTCGGGAATCTCGGCCGAGCCGCGCGTCATTGTCGGACACGAGAACGATGCAGGCGAAACGGGGGAGCGAGCGCGCTTGGCACTGGCCCTTTACGTGCGCCGCATCGTACGCGAGATCGGGGCCTTGGTCGCCGTGCTGGGTGGCCTGGACATGCTGGTGTTCACGGCGGGTGTCGGTGAACACAATGCGTTCATTCGCGAGCGCATCTGTGCGGCGCTGGGCTTTTTGGGCATTGCCTTGGATACCGATGCCAACGCCAGCCACGCGGCGAAGATTTCCAGCGATCACAGTCAGGTCACCGTGGCGGTCGAGCCCACCAACGAAGAGTGGATAGCCGCCAGCCATGCGCTGTCCTGCCTGGACAGGGAGAAGGCGCGATGACGATCGATGCCTTCCATGGATTCACGCTCGCCATCCTGCTGTTGTTCGTGGGCAAGGGCTTGGTTGCGCGTTGGGGCATCTTGCGTCGATACAGCATCCCGGAATCCCTGGTGGGCGGCTTGGCCTG
Source organism: Parazoarcus communis (assembly GCF_003111665.1). Classification (NCBI taxonomy): domain Bacteria; kingdom Pseudomonadati; phylum Pseudomonadota; class Betaproteobacteria; order Rhodocyclales; family Zoogloeaceae; genus Parazoarcus; species Parazoarcus communis. The sequence goes on from NZ_CP022188.1 coordinate 389,000, forward strand.
CGCCCTGGTTGTCTTCGCCCTGTACTACGGTGCGGGGATCGTCATCAGTTTCGATCTCGAAGCGCGTGACGCGCTGCTGCTGTACTTCTTTGCGGCCATTGGCCTGGGTACCGACGCCCGCACGCTGCGCCATGGTGGACGGCCCTTGCTGATCCTGTCGGGGTTGGCCATCGGGTTCATGGTGCTGCAGAACCTGGCCGGGATGGAGATGGCACGCGCCTTCGGCCTGGATCCGCGCACCGGGCTGATGGTGGGATCGATTTCCCTGACAGGAGGCGTGGGCACCACCTTGGCCTGGTCCGATCACTTCGTTCACAACCTCGGCATTGCGCAAGCGCAGGAACTGGGATTGGCAGCGAACATGATCGGCCTGATCGCGGCCTGCACCATCGGGGGCCCAGTCGCAAGCTTGCTCATGCGTAGGCATCGGCTTCAAGCCTCTGGGGACAGCGCCCTGGAAATTGGCACGCTGCACAGGGATGAGCAGCATGCCCGCCTGGACTACTACGGCCTGCTGCTGGCATTGCTCTGGCTCAACTTCGCCTTGATGTTGGGATACGGAATCAATGCCTTGGTCGCGCGTACCGCCGTCACGCTGCCCGCCTTTGTGGGCTGCCTGCTGGCCGGAATTCTCCTGCGCATGGCGGCCGACTGGATGAGGCCAAGTGGGCGCGGACGTTTATGGAACTGGCCGAGCATGCAGCCAGGCATCGCCCTGGTTTCCGACATGTCATTGGGCCTGTTTCTGACCATGGCGCTGATGGGACTCAGGCTCTGGGAACTGCAGCCCGTGCTCGCCTTCATCACGGCGGCGATGCTGGTGCAGATTGCCTTGGTCATCGCATTCGTTTTGCTGATTGTTTTTCGGGCAATGGGCAAGGATTACCAAGCCGCCGTGGTGTGCGCGGGTTTCGGCGGTATTGCGCTGGGATCTACCGCCACTGCCATCGCCAACATGACGGCGGTGACTCGGGAGCATGGTGCGGCACGCGAGGCGTTCATTGTGGTGCCCTTGGTATGTGGGTTCGTCATCGATATTGCGAACGCACTGGTAATCAGCCTGATGGCCGGTTAGGCGAAGCGAAACAGCGGAGCGAGCTGGCAGATGGATACATCGCTGACGCGCTGGCGAGGCGTCGTCGCCCAGGAAATCGCAATCGACTCCCGTTTTCAAGCAAGGGGCTCTTTCTACTTGTGCAGAAATAGAGGTAATACGCTTTGACGAATAAAAAGAACGGCAATATCGACTCAGCCATCAATCCGAAGTTGGATGGGGATGCCCATGTCGCTTGGGCACAGGCTTGGTCGTCTATTTCGCCGGAGACATCGTTGCTCGCGTGGGTGGACTGGGCGAGCCATTTAGCAAACAGTCCTGGCAAGCAAGCCGAGCTTTTGGCGTTTGCAGCCTCCCTGTCCGAGCAATGGATGGCCGTATTGAAGAAGAATCCGGCCAACCCGGACCGGGGAGCCACCGCTCCTGACCGGTCACCTGTCAATGACCGCCGCTTCAACGATCCTGCATGGGATCAATGGCCCTACGACCTTTTCCGCAGTTCATTCGTCAATCAGACCAAATGGTGGGAGCAGGCCACGCAGGGGGTGTGGGGAGTGGATCCGAAACACCAACGCCTGCTGGCGTTTGGCGCCAAACAGTGGCTGGAAATGCTTTCGCCCGCCAACGCTGCGGTTTTCAACCCCGTTGTCCTGAAAAGAACCATCGCAGAGCAAGGCGCCAATCTAGCGCGGGGGACGTCCAACTTTCTCGACGACTTGCGTCGGCAACTATCCGGCCAGCCTCCCGCGGGAACGGAGAACTTCGTCGTTGGGCGCGACGTAGCGGTCACGGAAGGAAAAGTCGTTCTGAGAAATCGACTGATCGAACTGATTCAGTACACGCCCACTACCGAGAAAGTCCATCCCGAACCGATCCTGATCATTCCTGCCTGGATCATGAAGTACTACGTACTGGATCTGTCACCGCATAACTCGCTGATACGGTATCTGGTTGCGCAAGGGCATACGGTTTTTTGCATCTCCTGGAGAAATCCGGATGCTGAGGATCGAGATTTGGGCATGGATGAGTACCTGGAGTTCGGCCTGCATGCAGCGCTGGACGCTGTGACTTCCGTCGTCCCCGGGCATGGAGTCCACGCGGCTGGTTATTGCCTGGGCGGAACGCTACTGGCCATTGGTGCTTCAGCCATGGCGCGTGATGGCGATACGCGGCTGGTGTCGGTAAGCCTGCTTGCCGCACAGACGGACTTCAGCGAACCGGGCGAGCTGAGTCTTTTCATCAACGAGAGTCAAGTGGCGCTGTTGGAAGCCAGCATGGCTCAAACCGGTTATTTGACCTCCGACCAGATGAGCGGAGCTTTTCAGCTACTGCGTTCCTACGATCTCATATGGTCTCGCATGATTGACGAATACCTATTGGGCGATCGCCGGGCAATGACCGACCTGATGGCTTGGAATGCCGATGGGACTCGCCTCCCCGCGAAGATGCATTCGCAGTATCTCCGACGCCTTTACCTGAATAACGATCTCAGCGCGGGGCGTTATCCCGTCACGGGTCGCCCCGTTTCAGTGGGAGACATCGCTGTACCGGTGTTTTGCGTCGGCACTGCCTCGGATCATATTGCGCCTTGGCGCTCGGTTTACAAGCTGCATCTCCTGTCTTCGGCCGAGCTGACTTTCGTGCTGACCACTGGAGGACACAACGGCGGCATCGTGAGCGAGCCCGGCCGAGGTAACCGCCAATATCAAATCCATACCCGCGCGGCCGGTGATGGATACATGGCGCCGGATGAGTGGCAAGCGACGATGCAGACGCATCCGGATTCCTGGTGGCCCGCATGGTCGGCGTGGCTGCGAGAGCGTTCCGGTGATGTTGTTGCGCCTCCGCTCATAGGTGCTGAATCCAGTGGATACCCCACTGTTTGCGACGCCCCAGGGGAATATGTACGCAACTGAATAAGCGTATCCCGCGTCCGCTATTGCGACACGGTATACGCAATATCTGTTCGTCATCCCGTTCTACTCTGATAACTGGAGACATTCATGTACTCAAGAATCCTGGTTCCGCTCGACGGAAGTCCTACTGCCGATTTGGCGCTCCACCACGCTGCGGTGCTGGCACGCCTGAATGGCGCAACCATCGTCTTGCTGCACGTCATCGAGGAGATGAAGCACAGCAACGGCTTCGAGAGGCCGAGGATCTATATTGAAGAAGTGAGGCCGGGCTTCCTGGCGGCCGGGCAGAAGCTGCTGGACGAGGCGGCGCTGCGGCTGAGGCAGGAAGGCCTGGCGGTTGAGACCGTCCTTCTGGAAAGCAAGGGCGAGCGCGTCTCGGTGCTCATCGCTCAGCAGGCACTGACCACTCAATGCGAGTTGGTGGTGTTGGGTACTCACGGACGCCGGGGCGTGGACAGGCTGCTGATGGGAAGCGATGCAGAGCAGCTCGCTCGCATCGCACCAGTTCCGGTGATGCTGGTGCGCCAGCCCCAATCGGTCATTGCGACTGCAACCCCTGGGCAGGGTGGCACGCCAGCGTGACGAAGGTTCAGTCCACCGACCAAACTGAATGGAGGCTGAAAGTCGCAGCCCCCTTGCTGCTGCTATTGCTGAGCGCCTCCGCACAGGCCCAGTCCTGCCACCAGGACAACCCGCTGCGCTCAACGGGAACGCTCAATCTGCGGATCGACAACGACATGTTCGGCGGCATTGGACAAGACCAAGGGTACTCCAACGGGTTTCTCGCCAGTTGGGTTTCCCCCAACCTCGTGGACTATAGCGATGACCCTTGTCTACCGCGTCTCGTCCGTGGGCTGAATCGCTTTCTCACGATGCTCCAACCCCAAGGCTTCGACGAACAGAACATGACCATCGGCTTCGGGCAGATGATGTACACCCCGAACGACAAAACGCGCAGCGATCTCATCAAGGATGATCGTCCTTTCGCGGGCGCCTTGATGTTGAGCCTTGGCTATAACGCGAGGCGGGGCGATACGCTGCGCACTTCGCAACTCCGCGTGGGGGTGGTGGGGCCCTCCTCCCAGGCCAGGCAAGTCCAGAACTGGTGGCATGACACCGTCGGAGTGGACAGATTCAATGGCTGGAGACATCAACTGCGCGACGAACCCGTGCTGCAGTTGCTCCACGAACGCCGAACACGAGTCATCAGGCAAGAAAACGTCAGCGGTTGGGGTTGGGATCTGACCCGCCACTGGGGCGGCAGCTTGGGCAATTTCGCCACCTACGCGAATGTCGGCGGAGAACTGCGCTATGGCCTACGCCTGCCGGACGACTTAGGCACCGCACCGCTGCGCCCGGCTGGAGAAAACACCTCGCCCGTGCGTAAGACCGCTGGCAGCAACTGGAACGGGCACCTGTTCGTGGCACTCGACGGTCGCTGGGTTTTGCACGACATCACGTTGGACGGCAATACGTTCAAGTCCAGTCATAGTGTTGATAAACGGCCATTCGTGGCCGATGTGGGCTATGGCATCGCGATGACTCAGGGCAACTGGCGCATCGCGATAGCCCGCTACCACCGCACCCGCGAATTTCGTGGACAAAAGGAAATCCCGGTCTACGGAACGATCACCGTAGGACGGCGATTCTGATGCAGATCGATTCCTTGAACGCCATGCAAGCCACTCTGTTGCTGTTCATGACAAGAGCCTGGTTGCTTGTGGAGCTACCACGTCGACGCAGTACTGCCAATGCCGTCGTCATTAGCCAGTTGGCAAGGTGAACACAGCGAGCTGAACGATAAGGCACCCGCGCTCGATAAGAGACCAAGGACAACAAATAAGGAGATAAATGGATGCAACGACTCACCCTGGCCCTACCCGGCAATGAAGATCTGGCCCGCGGCATCGCGCAGGCATGCGGCAGCGAAGCCGGCCGCATCGAAACGCGCCGATTCCCCGATGGCGAGAGCTATGTCCGGTTGCATGGCGAACCTGCCGATCGGATCGTGGATGTGATTTGCACGCTGGCCCATCCTGATCCGCAGTTCCTGCTTCTGGCTTTTGCCGCTGACGCGGCGCGCGAACTTGGCGCGCAAGAGGTGAACCTGATCGCACCGTATCTGGCCTACATGCGCCAGGACAAGCGATTCCATGACGGAGAAAGCGTGACGTCGCGGTCCTTCGCACGTCTGGTCTCATCGACCTTCGACAAGCTGCTCACGGTGGATCCGCATCTGCACCGCTATCCGACACTATCAGCGGTCTACACGATCCCCACCATCACCTTGCATGCCGCACCACTGCTGGCCGACTGGATCGCGAATCATGTCGAAGAACCTTTGATCGTGGGCCCCGACGAGGAAAGCGAGCAGTGGGCCGGCGCCATCGCGTCCCGCATCGGCGTACCGCACGCTGTGCTTCGCAAGACACGCCATGGCGATCGCAGCGTGGACATCGATGTTCCCGACCTGTCGATCTGGCGCGGCAGAACGCCGGTGCTTGTGGACGACATCGCATCATCAGGCCGCACGCTCGCCGTCGCGGCGCGCAAGCTCGCCGAGCAAGGAATGCGCAAGCCGGAGTGCGTAGTGGTGCATGCCCTGTTCGCCGAGGATGCCTGGGCCCAATTGACACCGTTGTTTGCCCGAATTACGTCCACCGACGCAGTACCGCATCCGAGCAACCGGATTGGTCTCGCTTCGCTGATTGCCGACGCTCTCTCTAGCGGGAAAACCGATCCGCGAGGCTGATCTTTTTATCGATCCAACTATTTTCAAGGAGACCTGAAATGTCCTCTCAAGCTAACCTCGCAACCGATTGGCGTGCTGGTTACGGGCCCATCGCGCACAGGTCTGAAACCATCGAACGTATGCAGGCCCTAGTGCAACGTCTGGTCGCGCAAAGGCGTATAGCAGACGAAGCCTCGGCCCATGCGCTGCTGGCTGCAGCCGACCGGGTGGCCTGCACGGCCATGAGCGTAGTGGCGCATATGACCTATGCCCGGCGCATCGACCGAAGCGGCTGCCCACTGGGCTCCGATGATTTCAAACAAACGCCCGAAGGCCACACCGGCGGCTCGCTCAACATGGTGCCAGCCTTCGTGGGTTATCTGTTGGCCAACGCGCTGACCGGGACGACACGCGGCTGGCTCATGGGGCAGGGGCACTGCGTGGCCGCGATCGAGGCGGTGAACGCACTGACCGGCGATGTATCCGCCGCCCAGCGTGGACGCTACGACCGCAGCGAGGCGGGCCTGTCGCGTTTGATCGCGGACTTCTACTCCTATGCCATCGATAAGCAGGGTCGGCCCGCGGTACCGCTGGGTAGCCATGCCGGGCCGAACACGGCCGGCGCGATCTCCGAAGGCGGCTATCTGGGGTTCGCCGGGCTGCAGTATGTGCACACGCCGTTGCCGGGAGAAAGCCTGGTGGCATTCCTCAGTGATGGCGCTTTCGAGGAACACCGTGGCTCGGACTGGGCGCCGCGCTGGTGGCGCGCCGAGGACTGCGGCTTCGCCATCCCGGTCATGATTCTCAACGGACGGCGCATCGAGCAGCGCACCCAGATCGTGCAGGAAGGTGGCGCTACCTGGCTGGCCGAAGATCTGCGCCACAACGGCTTCGATCCCGTCATCGTTGATGGACGTGATCCGATGGCGATCGCATGGGCCATTGTTGAAGCCGAAGACACGCTGAGCGCCTTCGCCGCACGCTCGGATCGGCGCTATCCGGTCAAGCTGCCCTACGTGATCGCCGAGACGGAGAAAGGTTTTGGCTTCCCGGGCGCGGCGACCAATGCCGCCCACAACCTGCCGCTGAACGGCAATCCGCGCGAGGATGCGCAGGCACGCGAGGCCTTCAACGCAGGGGCTGCGGCGCTGTTCGTGCCCGAGAGCGAACTGGAAAACGCGCTCACCGTCCTTGCGAATCACGGCCAGAGCCAGCGCTCGCGCGAAAGCGAGCACCCCATGGCCCTACGCCATCCAGCGAGCCCTCATCTGCCGATGCCGGCCTGGGCGCCAACGGAGGTATCGGGCAGCGCCATGTCCGCACTGGACCGTTGGTTCGTGGAGCTGGTGCAGGCAAATCCACAGTTGCGCATCCGGATCGGCAATCCCGACGAACTGGCCAGCAACAAGATGGGGGCCACTCTGGCGCTGCTCAAGCACCGCGTCAACGTGCCCGAACCCGGCGTCCCGGAATCGACGGATGGCTCGGTGGTCACCGCACTCAATGAAGAAGCCGTTGCGGCCGCCGCCCTCGCCAACAAAGGGGGGCTGAACCTGATCGTCAGCTACGAGGCATTCGCGGTCAAGATGCTTGGATTGATGCGCCAGGAGATCATCTTCGCGCGTCGGCAGAAGGAGCTGGGCCAGCCGCCAGGCTGGATCTCCGTCCCGCTGATCGTCACATCCCACACCTGGGAGAACAGCAAGAACGAGCAGTCACACCAGGACCCGACCATTGGCGAAGCATTGCTGGGGGAGATGTCGGACACCGCACGCGTGTTGTTCCCGGTGGATGAAAACACGGCGTGCGCCGCGTTGCGAGCGGTCTACGCCAGCCGCGGCCAAGTGGCTTGTGTGGTGGTCTCCAAGCGCGACACGCCGAATCACTTCAGTGCCGCCGCGGCTCAATCGCTGATCGAGCATGGAGCAGCCCATGTAGCCGGCGATCCGTCCACCGCACAACTGCAATTCGTAGCGATTGGCGCCTACCAGTTGGAGGAAGCGCTCAAAGCCCATGCCCGCCTGGAGCACCATGGGCTTGCGTCGTGCATCACCGTGGTGGTCGAGCCCGGCCGTCTACGCATTCCGCGAGACGAACTTGAGGCCGCCTTCGTGCTCGGTGACGAATCCCTGCAAGCGCTCTTCCCGCCTCACCTGCCGCGCGTGTTGATAAGCCATACCCGCCCTGAGCCGATGCTGGGCGTGCTTCGCCGCATTGACAGCGGCCCTTCGAAGACGCGGGCTTTGGGCTACATCAACCACGGCGGCACCCTCGATGTGGCTGGAATGCTGATCGCCAATCGATGCACCTGGGTGGATGCCATCTATGCCGCTGCGCAAGTGACCGGCTGGAACAGTTCGCAGGCTGCTGCTGCCGCGACCGACGCGTGAATTTCAAGTGGTTCTGACACGGTCCGCAGTGACCGCGCCAGCTCCTGATTTCACAACCCACCAACAAGCGAGGAGACAACTTCATGCTCTCACTGACCAGCCTGGGCGGTGCCGGTACCGTCACCGGCTCCAAACACCTGATCACATATGGCAGTACCCGCATCCTGATCGACTGCGGACTTTTCCAAGGACTGAAGAACCTGCGCGAGCTGAACTGGCAGCATCTTGTCGTTGAGTCCAAGGACATCGATGCGGTTGTACTGACGCACGCGCACCTGGATCATTGTGGATATCTCCCCCGATTGGTGCTGAACGGGTTCCGCGGGAAGATTTTCTCGACGCCAGCCACACGGGACGTCGCCGAACTCATCCTGCTCGACAGTGCTTGGTTGCAGGAGAAGGATGCCGAGTTCGCCAACCGGAAGGGATTTTCCAAGCACAAGCCAGCCCTTGCCCTGTATCGGGTCCGAGATGCCGAACGCACGCTCTTGCAGTTCAAGCCCGTGCCACTGCATCAGGAGACGGTATTGCCGGGCGGTGCACGCCTGGTTCTACGCAGGGCCGGCCACATTCTTGGAGCGGCGACGGCGCAGATCGACATCGGCGGCAAGCGTTTGGTGTTCTCCGGCGACCTGGGCCGCTATGACGATGCGGTCATGCCTGATCCTGAACCCGTCACGGAAGCGGACTACATCATCATCGAGTCCACCTATGGCAATCGTCATCATGACCGTTCCGATGCCGTCGAAGCGCTAGGCGACATCATCGAGCGTACGACTCGCCGCGGAGGCACCGTAGTGATTCCCGCTTTTGCCGTAGGACGCGCGCAGTCGTTGATCTATGACCTATGGCTGTTGCGACAGCGCGGTCGGCTCCGCAACGTGCCCGTCTATCTGGACAGTCCCATGGCCACCAGCGCAACTGCGCTGCTGCACCGCCATGCCGACGACCACAAGCTCGCTCAACACGATTTCGAGACGGCATTCTCAGAAGTCACATACGTGCGCGACGTTGAAGAGTCCAAGGCGCTATCGGCGAATCGATACCCCAAGGTGATTATTTCCGCCAGCGGCATGGCCACCGGCGGCCGCGTGCTGCATCACATAGAAGCGTTTGGCGGTAGCCATCAGAACACGCTGCTGTTCTCTGGATTCCAAGCAGCAGGTACGCGCGGGCGCAAGCTGCTTGAGGGCGCTCGCGAAGTCAAGATCCATGGACGCTGGATGCCGATCAAGGCAGAGGTCGCCGAGCTTGCGATGTTGTCGGCTCATGCCGACAGCGATGAGCTGATGCGATGGCTGCGCGGCTTTACCAAGGCGCCGGAAAGAGTGTTCATTGTTCACGGTGAATCTGATGCCTCTGAGGCGCTGCGCGAACGTATCCAGCGCGAACTCAATTGGCACGCATCGGTGCCCATGCAAAACCAGGAGTTCGCCCTGTGAGTGCCCGCATCACGCCCCAGACACCCGCCTTGCAAGCATTGCGCATGCGACTGCATGCCCAGCATCAACCCGTCGTCTTGATGCGTACCGATTGCCATGTCTGCCGTGCCGAAGGGCTGGCACCGCGGTCACAGGTACTGATCATTGCCGGCGACCGCACTGTGCAAGCGCTACTGTACCAAATCGACAGCGATCTGCTCAAAACCGGACAGATCGCTCTGTCCGAGGCCGCCTGGGATGCCCTGGACATTCATGAGGGCGATCTTGTGCAGGTTCGGCATCCTCCGCTGCTCGAATCGTTGTCGGCCGTGCGTGCGCGAATTCACGGCCACCGACTGCAAACGACGGAGTTGCAGGCGATCGTCCGTGATGTGGTCGATGGTCGCTATACCGATGTCGCACTTTCGGCCTTCCTGACCGCAACGGCGGTACTGCCTCTGGATATGCAAGAGACCATCCATCTCACCCGTGCGATGGTCGATGTCGGGGATCACCTGCAATGGCAGGCTCCGATTGTTGTGGACAAGCATTGCGTGGGCGGATTACCGGGAAATCGCACCACGCCGTTGGTGGTTGCCATCGCCGCAGCCAATGGATTGGTGATGCCCAAGACCTCATCACGCGCCATCACCTCTCCCGCTGGCACCGCGGACACCATGGAAACGCTGGCTCCTGTAGACCTGGACCTGGATACGCTCAGAAAGGTCGTGGAGAAAGAGGGTGGATGCGTGGCGTGGGGCGGCGCGATGCACCTCAGCCCCGCGGACGACATCTTCGTGCGTATTGAGCGTGAACTGGATATCGACACGCAAGGACAACTGATTGCCTCGGTGTTATCCAAGAAGATTGCAGCAGGGGCGACCCACATCGTGATCGATATTCCGGTTGGGCCAACCGCAAAAGTCCGCAGCCGGGAAACTGCCGAGCATCTTGCGCATCACCTTTCGGAAGTCGCCGCGTCATTTGGCCTTGTATTGCGTTGCCTGTTTACAGACGGGAATCAGCCTGTCGGCAGAGGTATCGGCCCGGCGTTGGAGGCGCGCGACGTGTTGGCCGTATTGCGCAACGAGGCGGATGCGCCGCAAGACCTATGTGACCGCGTGGCGTTGGTGGCGGGCGCGGTGCTTGAGCTTGGCGGCGTCGCCAAAGAAGGGGAGGGACTTCGGTTGGCTCATGAGACGATCAGCAGTGGCCGCGCGTGGGAAAAATTTCAGAGAATCTGCGCGGCTCAGGGGGGATTTCGTGAGCCGCCCCAAGCTCTCTATGTCGAACCGCTTTTGGCAACCACTTCAGGCCGAGCAGTACACATCGACAACCGTAAGCTTTCTCGTTTAGCCAAATTGGCCGGTGCGCCTGAGAGTCCAGCCGCAGGGATTCAATTGCAGGTGCGCTTAGGTGACGAGATAACACGCGGACAACCATTGATGTTTTTGCATGCGCAAACCTCTGGAGAGATGGCCTATGCACTCGCATACGTACAAGGCATTGGGGACATTGTAAAGATTGAACCTTAGCGCCGTGGATAAACAGGGCTCTTGAATGCTCGGTCAAACACAGCCCGGCCTCTCGTTTGGAAAAGTTGAACGCCTACATCTCATGCTCAAGAACATATGAAAAAACATCGCTTAAAAGAAGTTTTCAACCTGCATCGCGTGGAGCAAACAGAAGGAGGTCGTCAGCGCCTGAATAGGAACATTGCTCATGGAACTGCGGCACCTGCGTTGCTTTATCGTTTTGGCCGAAGAACTTCATTTCACACGGGCGGCTGAGCGTCTTCACATTGAGCAACCTCCTCTGTCCCGCGCCATCAAGGAGCTTGAGGACGAGTTAGGCGCTGTGCTCTTCGACCGGGACCGCCGGGGCACCCGACTGACCGCTGCGGGTGCCGTGTTCCTGCAGGACACTCGCCGGCTATTCACCGTCCTGGAGCAGGCCCGCGAGAACGTCAAGGCTGTCGCGGCGGGCTTGCGAGGCAGCCTGCGCATCGCCGTATCCGACGGCGCGCTCGATCCCCGGCTGTCGGCGTTTCTAGCCCGTTGCCGTGCCGAAGAACCCGAGATCGAGATACGGATGTCCGAAGTGCCTTTGGCCGAGCAGTTGCGCGGCCTGCGCTCGGGCGACTTCTGCATCGGATTCGCTCATACCGCCGACGTCGGTGATGGCATCGTCGCCGAACCTATCTGGCAGGACCCGCTGGTGGTCGCCTTGCCAGCCCGGCACGCACTGCTCGTCCACAAGGAGGTTCCACTCCATGAACTCCGGGGGCATCCTCTTGTCCTGTGCGATCCCCAGGTGTGCGAAGGCTACTGCCGCGAGTTGGCGCGCCTCCTGCAGACCCAGGAACACAAACTGAATGTCGTTGAGGAGGTTTCCTCGCTGGACATGATGCTCACCTTGGTCGGTGCCGGCTACGGCGTGGGCTTCATGACGGCGACCAAGATTCCGGTCAGCCAGCGACCGGACGTGGTGATCCGTCCATTGGCGCTGGATACAGCCGTGATCACCACCTACCTGCTTCGACTCGAAAGCAGCAACTCATCGGCTTCGCTGGTGCGATTTATCGACCGCCTCCGGGACCCTTCGAGCGACTGACGCAACGGACCGCACCACTTAAGATTGGGCATCGGCACGAAGATTGCGTTCCGTTGCACTCATCAGCTCTGCCGCACTTATGCTGAGGGCAGCGGAGATTTTCAGTATCAATGCGAGCGTGGGCATGTGCTCCCCACGCTCGATCTTGCCCATATGCGAGCGAGCTATACCAGCCATGGACGCGAATTCATCCTGAGCGACTCCCTGCGCCAAGCGGGCAGCACGCACCGCTTGGCCGAAGGCCAGTGCCGGCTCGGCTTCATAGGTGGTTGTGCCAGGGGGGCGGCCCGGTTGAACGCTGCGCTTCTGCATCACCAGAAGCGTCGATCAATCGACCGAATTTAACCACGTTAAAGATATCTCTTTTGGCTATCATGGTGGCTCGCCTTTTTGATCCGATCGCTTTGTGGGGGCTCTCATGCACGACGCCACCAGCCAGTTTTCCTTTTCCAATTTCAGGCTTGCCATAGCGCCTGGCGTACCGTCATCGCATCTTTCGGCATTGCTTGCGTTGCAGCGTGCGGAAGAGCCGGAAGTCACCATTTCGTTTCATGAGGTCACAGCCGATGATTTGATTGCGGGACTTCGGGAAGGCCGCTACGACGCGGGCATGACGCTTGAAGGATCGAGCGATCCGTCGCTGAAAAGCCAACCTCTATGGACCGAGAACATGGCCGTCGCCATGCCGTTGCGCTTTCCCTTACTTGACCAGGCGAAGCTCACGATCGCCGAACTGTTGGACTACTCCGTCTTTCGCTGGCCTGCAGAGAATTGCCCTTTGCTGGATCAGCGGCTGCCTTCTCTTCCCGCGGTGAGTCAACAGAACATTCAGCGTGTCTCTTCCTTCGAGATGATCGCGCTATGGGTCGCTGCCGGCTACGGCGTCGGGGTATCCGCGCAATCGCGCATTGAGCATGCGCAGGGATGGGGCATTCACACACGGCCGCTGTCTGACGGACCCTACGAGATCGTGACCCACCTGCAGCGGCCCTGCGGACAAGCCGACGTTGTTTCAGAGCGGTTCGAGCGCAGAGCACTGCAGGTCGCCAAGAATGCTCCAACCTAGTCGAGTGCCAATGTCCTCGTTCTGCGTCTTCAGTTCAAGGTGCTACACGTGCATTAGGCATTCCACTCGCCAAGCAGCAGACATCACTCGCGCTCTATGACACGGAGCAGCGCCGTTCTACGCTTCGACATGGGGCCAAACGCCTTCGTGACCCCTTCAACGGGTTTCCCTGCCTGCAATGAGTCAAGGATGTCAGCCCAGTCCTGCATGATTACCTTGCGGGACTCCACAAACTTCGTGTGATCGTAGGGCGCGCGCGATGAGTCCTTGCTCTTTTTGGAATGAGCGAGTTGAAGATCGACCCGCTTCTCCGGATATCCCAACAGTCCAAGGATCGTCGTTGCGGTCGAGCGGAAGCCATGGGACGAAAACCGTCCGCCATAACCCATGCGCTTGAGTGCTTGATTGAGCGTCGTTGCCGACATCACTTGTCCCGGCTTTCTGTAGCTCGGGAACAATACTTTGCCGCCGCCAGTTAGAGCATGTAGTTCCCTAAGAGCGGCCACCGCCTGCCGTGACAGGGGAACCAGATGGGGGCGTCGCATCTTCATGCGCTCGGACGGAATCGACCACATGGCGTTGTCCAGGTCGAACTCTTCCCAGGAGGCCTTGCGCAGTTCTACGGTGCGCACGTAGGTCAAAGCCATCAGCTTGAGGGCGAGGACTGTCGTCTGGTAACCCCCTTCGTTGTCCACACGATTGAGAAAGTCCGGGATCTCTGCCCATGTCAACGGAGGGTTGTGGCGGACCTGAGGGCGCTTGACCAGTCCCTTGAGCAAGGCGGCAGGATCGTATTCGCAGAGACCTTGGGCAGCCGCATAACTGAAGATTTGCCCACACCACTGGCGGATGAGGATCGCCACAGTCTTCGCGCCACGAGCCGCCACATCCTTGATGATGGGGCGCAGATGTGGAGCCCTGATGCTGCTGATCGGCAACTTGCCAATCCGGGGGAAAACATCCTTCTCAAGGTAGCTGGTGACCTGGTTGGTGTAGTACTCGCTCCAGTGAGCATTGCTGACGATCCACTCCCGAGCAACGGTCTCGAACGTGCGTTCGTATGTGTCGGCCTGGAGGGCGATCGCCGCCTTTTTCTCCACGATGGGGTCGAGGCCCTTCTTGACCAACGCCTTTGCCCGGTCCCGTTCCGCACGGGCTGCCTCCAGCGTGACCTTTGGGTACACCCCGATTGAGTACACCTGTTCAGCGCCGCCCAGCCGGTAGCGGTACCACCAGAGCTTGGAGCCGTTGGGCTGAACGCGCAAAAAGAGGCTGCCTCCGTCCCGGAGTTGGTACACCTTGGGCCTGGGCTGCGCCGTTTCCACTTTGCGCGCCGAGAGAAGATTGAGTGCTGTGAGTGCCATGTGTATAACGCCTCCAGTTTGGCCCGTTACACACTCCATTACACACATGAGCACTGGATTTGTCCAGCTTTCAGAATCGCTCGATGGACGATCAACCCTTTAAAAACATAGACTTAGAGTTGTTCCATGGAGGTTGATAGACGCCAGTAGACCTCAATCGTAGTTATCGATCATCAGCAGCATGTCAGTCGTCCTTGTCAGCCTTGAGTATCCAGGCCGCCTTCGGCCATCTCTGCCGCCCGCAGCATCGCACGGGCCTTGCTGTGGGTTTCCTGCCATTCGGCTTCGGGGTCGGAATCGGCAACGATGCCCGCACCCGCCTGCACGTGAATCTGCCCATCCTTGATCACCGCAGTGCGGATCGCGATTGCCAGATCCATGTCGCCATGGAAACCGACGTAACCCACAGCGCCGGCGTAGATGCCACGCTTGACCGGCTCGAGCTCGTCGATGATTTCCATCGCCCTCACCTTCGGAGCCCCGGACACCGTCCCGGCGGGGAAGGTTGCACGCAGCACGGCCAGCGCGTTGAGCCCTTCCTTGAGTTTGCTCTCGACGTTCGACACGATGTGCATCACGTGCGAATAGCGTTCGACGTTGAATTGCTCGGTCACCCGCACGGTACCGGTTTCCGACACCCGACCCGCGTCATTGCGGCCCAGGTCGAGCAGCTGCAGATGCTCTGCGCACTCCTTCTCGTCCGACAGCAGATCCTTTTCCAGCGCCAGATCCTCTGCCACGGTAGCGCCGCGCCTGCGCGTGCCGGCGATCGGCCGAACGGTGACGTTTTCATCCTCGAGCCGAACCAGGATTTCGGGCGAAGACCCGACAACATGGAAATCCTCGAGGTTGAAATAGAACATGTAGGGCGAGGGGTTCAGCGAACGGATTGCCCGGTACAGCGCCATCGGGTGTGCGGCAAACGGCTTGCTCATGCGCTGCGACAACACCACCTGCATGATGTCGCCGTCGACGATGTACTGTTTGGCTCTGCGCACCGCGTCCTTGAACGCATCCTCACCGAAACTTGACTCTGCCGGGGCCGAGGCCGCACGGGTTTCGGTCGGGATCTGCACCGGCGCACGCAGCCGGCCAAGCAGATCCTGCAGGCGCTTTTGCGCACGCTTGTATGCACCGGGCACCTCGGGCTCGGCATACACCACGAGGGTGAGCTTGCCAGTGAGGTTGTCGACGATCGCAATTTCTTCCGACAGCAGAAGCAGGATGTCCGGCGTACCGAGCGTGTCCTTCTTCTCCGTTTTCGACAGTTTGGGCTCAATGTAGCGCACGGTGTCATAACCGAAACAGCCGACCAGGCCACCGGCAAACCGCGGCAGATGCTCACGCGGCGGCACCTTGATGCGGTTCATGAACTCGGCAACGAAATTGAGCGGATCACCGTAATCGCGTCTCTCGACGAGACGGTTTCCGGTCAGCAGCAAGGCCGAGCGACCGTAGACCTCGATACGCGTCGGCGACGACAGACCGATGAAGGAGTAGCGCCCAAAACGCTCACCGCCCTGCACCGACTCCAGCAGGTAGGTGTAGGACTCGTTGGCGAGCTTCAGGTAGATCGACAGCGGGGTGTCGAGATCGGCAAAGGTTTCGAGCGTAACCGGAATGCGGTTATAGCCCTCGGAGGCCAGGGCGTTGAATTCTTGTTCGAGCATGGGAGCTCCACTTGGAACGGTTTTTATTCGGACGGGCACTGCAGGCGGGCGGCGGGCTTTCCCCTGTCGGGGCAAGCGGCGACCCGCAAAGGGTTCGCGTTATTTGTGGCCCACAGGCCAACGCCAGCCGGTCCGCCACGAAGGCTGGAGGCTGAGAGCAAAGGCCGGAGCGGAGGGCGAAACCCTGTTTGCGTGCGTCACGATTCGATCTGTAGTGGAGATGACTGACGGGGCGAAGAGATTCATGAGCGGTCGATGTGATCCAGCACATGAATTGCGTTCGATAGTAGCCCATCGCATTCGATACTGTCCACCGGCATGCCTTCGCTATATCCATAGGTCACCAGCAGCACCGGCATCCCTGCGCCACGGGCAGCGAGCGCATCGTTCTGCGAGTCACCGATCATCAAGGCCTCCGCCGCCTCGACCTGCAGCAACTCGCAGGCATGATGCAGCACTGCGGGGTCGGGCTTCTTCACCGGCAGCGTGTCGCCGCTCACGACCACGTCGAAGTACGCACTGAGCCCCATGCGTTCGAGCAGCGGCAGAGTGAAGTCACCCGCCTTGTTGGTCACGACGGCAAGCTTGAACCGGCTCGCGCGCAAGGCATCCAGCACCTCGGTGACACCGGGGTAGATGCGCGTCGTGCGCCCATTGACCAGCGCATAGTGCTGCCGGAATACGGAGATGGCCGTCTCGATCTCCGCCTCGGTCGCCTGCGCATCCTCGGTCATGCAGCGACGCACGAGATTGGGCAGTCCCTTGCCGACAAAGCTGTGGATCTCGTCCTGGCTCCGCGCCGGCCGGGAGAGTTCGGCCAGCATGAGGTTGGCCGCCTCGGCAAGATCGCCAATGGTGTCGAGCAAGGTGCCATCAAGATCAAACAGCACCGCCCGGGGCGAAAATCTCGGGCCGCTCATGCGGCCACCGTCGCCAGTTCCGCGCGCAGGCTGCCGATGATCGAGTCGTAGCGATGGGCATCGGCGTCCTTGCCTGCGCCGAATACCGCAGAACCGGCGACAAAGGTATCTGCACCCGCGCGAGCGATCTCGGCGATGTTGTCGGTTTTCACGCCACCGTCGATCTCGAGCAGGATGTGGCGTCCCGTCTCGGCCTCATAGGCATCAAGTCGCGCACGCGCCGCACGCAGCTTGTTGAGCGTTTCGGGGATGAACTTCTGCCCGCCGAAGCCCGGGTTGACGCTCATCAGCAACACGACGTCGATCTTGTCCATGACATGATCGAGGTAGTGCAGCGGCGTGGCTGGATTGAACACCAACCCGGCCTGACAGCCCGAGTCACGAATCAGGCCCAGGCTGCGGTCGATGTGCTCGGAGGCCTCGGGGTGAAAGGTGATGATGTTGGCGCCGGCCTTGGCAAAGTCCGGAATGATCCGGTCGACCGGCCGCACCATCAGGTGCACGTCGATCGGCGCCGTGGTCACCGGCCTGATCGCCTCACACACCAGCGGACCAATGGTGAGGTTGGGCACGTAATGGTTGTCCATCACGTCGAAATGAATCCAGTCGGCGCCGGCAGCAACCACATTGTTCACTTCCTCGCCCAGTTTGGCGAAGTTGGCGGACAGCAGACTGGGGGCGATGCGGAACATTGGCGGACTCCGGAAAGGGATCGAAGCCCGGATTCTAACCGGCGCCGGCATGATCGTGCCGGCGCCGTCGGTCGGAAACGGTCAGCGCACGCAGACCTTGCGCACCTGCTTGAGGTCGGTAATGCCCGCCAGGATCTTCTCGAGACCGTCCTGGCGCAGGGTACGCATCCCCTCGGACAAGGCCGCACCGAGCAACTCCGCAACGCGCGCACGCTCCTGAATCATCTGCTTGATTCGATCCGAACCGAGCATCAGTTCGTGCAGACCGAGCCGTCCCTTGTAGCCCTGGGTGCATTCGACACACCCTACCGGGCGGTACAGGGTGAACTTGCCTTTTTCATTCGCATAGGCGGTTCGCCAGTGCGCCAGGACCGCCTGTCGGGCCGCTTCCGGATCGGCAATGAATGCGGGCGTCGAGTGCATGTCGGCACAGTACTCTTCGAGCAGGAGCCCGATCTCGGTCTCGTCCGGTTCGTACGCTTCCTTGCAGTGCTTGCACAGGCGTTTGGTCAGCCGCTGCGCCAGCACGCCAAGCAGGGCGTCGGAGAAGTTGAACGGGTCCATGCCCATGTCGAGCAGACGAACGACGGATTCCGGCGCGCTGTTGGTGTGCAGCGTGGAGAACACGAGGTGGCCCGTAAGCGACGCCTCGATACCCACCGAGACGGTTTCCTCGTCCCGCATCTCACCCACCATGATCACGTCCGGATCGGCACGCAGGAAGGCCCGCATCATGGTCGCGAAGTCGAGCCCTGCCTTGCGATTGACCTGAACCTGGCGCAGACCTTTCTGGGTGATTTCGACGGGATCCTCCGCAGTCCAGATCTTGGTGTCCGGCGTGTTGATATGCCCCAGAATGGAGTGCAGCGTGGTCGTCTTGCCCGATCCGGTCGGACCGCACACGAAGAAGATTCCGTAGGGCTTGGCCACCGCGCCCTTGAGCATTTCCAGGTTTGCGGGGGTGAGGCCGAGTTCGTCGAGCGGAATCGGCTCGCTGTTGGCCAGCACCCGCATCACCACATCCTCGAGGCCACCTGCGGTCGGAATGGTGGCCACACGCAACTCGATGTCGAGCGGCGCGTACTTGCGGAACTTGATCTTGCCGTCCTGCGGCTTGCGACGCTCGGAGATGTCGAGGTCGCACATGATCTTGATACGGGTAACGAGCGGATTACGATAGCTCGCCGGCACCTCGATATAAGGCACCAGCGTTCCGTCCTTGCGGAAGCGGATCTGGGTCTTCTCCTTGCCCGGCCGCGGCTCGACGTGGATGTCGGAGGCGCCCTGCTTGTAGGCATCGATGATGATCTTGTTGACGAGCTTGACCAGTTCGTTGTCTGCCGCAGCGTTCACATCATCGGAAAAAATCCCGTCGTCGCTTTCCTCGTCGAGATCGGACAGCAGGTCATCGACAGAGCTCGCGTCCAGCGACGGCTCGAAGAACTGGTTGACCGTGCGCTCGAACTCGTCGCGGGTGGTCACCCTGAAGGCCAGCCGCTTCTTCGGGAACACGTTGTGTGCAATCCGTGAGCTCCGGATCTGCTCCGGATCGACCGCCATGATCACCACACCTTCGGTGGTCTCCTCCAGCGGCAGCCAATGGTTCTGCTGCACATACTCGCGCTTGAGGTTGCGCAAGAGGTCGATCGGCTTCACGCGATCGGCGTTGAACGCTTCGTACGGCACCCCGTAGAAGCGCGAGGCAGCAGCACCGATCTCTGCATGGGAGAGGTCAAGCGTGCCGATGAGCAGGGGCTCGACCGGTGCGCCACTGTCGCGAGCGTCACGGGTCACCTCGGCCAACTCTTCGGCAGTGATCAGGCCATCTGCAACCAACGCATCGAAACGCGAACGCAGTTGTGCCGGTGGCGCCGAGATATGGCGCGAGAACGCCACGCCCAGTGTCTGCGTCAGACCGAGCAACCCTTCCTCCGCAATGGCCGAGAACGGCCCCTCCGAATTATGGTTGATCAACTGGATCACGCCCCGACGCGCACCGCTTTCCGGATCGTTGATCGCGGCGGCCAGCATCTCCCTCGCGCGAAAACCCGTGGTGTCGTCGACTTCATGCCGAAACTGCAACTCGGGAGAGATGGCCTTCAGTGCAGCCGTATCGTACACATCAGCAATATTGACCGTCTGCCCGGTCAGCGCGACAAATCCGGCAATGCTGTTCTCGGCAATCGGCAAACGGATGTTCTGTACCGAATGCAGCCCCGTCTTCACCTTGGTCGAAATGGACTCGCCCGACCCATCCACCGCATAGATCGAAAGTCGTGCCGCATCGAAAAGCTGACAGATCTCTTTCGACAGTTCCAGGATGATCTCATCGATATCATGCGTGGCATGAACGCGGTTGGTGATTGCCTGCAAGCCCTTGAAAAAGGCCAGGCGACGTGCAACTTCGCTGGAAGCCGAAAGCTTTGTACTCATCAGTGGACGTCTGCGTGTGTGTTGATGCGTCCCCATTCTACCGGCCTGCCGGAGAATCTGTGGTTCAGAACTCGAGTATCTGCCCCTGAACGAGTGGCTTAGGTTGCAGGCGCCCCTGCCCCGCCTCGATCTGCGCCATGATGCGCCCCCCCTGCCCGGGCTTCAGATGGCTGATGAAGACCTCGGGTGAAACCGACAGCTCCTCGAGCATGGCGACGAGCATGCTCGGACACAGATGTCTCGAGGCCATCGCCAGACCGCGCTGCTCGTCGGAAAACGCGGTCTCGATGATCATGTGCCGCAGCGCGGGGAGTGCGTTGATCGCCTCGATCAGCTCCGGACAATACGCCGTGTCGCCCGAATAGAGCAGCTGCGCGTCGCCGCTGTCCAGGGCATATGCGACCGCGGGCACCGTGTGGTGCGCTGGCAGTGCGGTGATGGTACGCGTTCCCAGATGCACCGACTCGCCCACCTTGAGCGGCTGAAAGCGCAGGAACGGTCGATGGCGGTCGGGAATGGAGGTGAAGTCTGGCCAGATCAGCCAGTTGAAGATATGCGAACGCAGGATACGCAAGGTTTCCGGGGTGGCATAAACCGTGATCGGATAACCACGCTCCTCACCCACCGAATCCACCAGCAGGGGAATCGACGCGATGTGATCGAGATGCGAATGCGTGATGAAGATATGATCGATCTTGCGCAACGCATCGAGCTCAAGATCGCCCACACCGGTCCCGCAATCGACCAGGATGTCGTCGTCGACGAGAAAGGCGGTCGTCCGCGCAGTCTCGCCGCCAATTCCGCCGCTGCAGCCAAGCACCTGAAGTTTCATCAAAAGTTCTTACCCGGACTTACGAGCATTGCACCAATTGGCCTCGCCACCCCCTGGATCATGCCAAACCTTAGCAGGCGACAAGCGGAGGGCATATGGCAAAAATCACGGCATGCCCGCAGCGCTCAGGTCTTGAGGAAAAACTCCATCTTCACGCCGGCAATCTCGACGATGTCGTGATCGCCCAGTCTGTGGGCCTGGGCATCGAGCGTGCGGCCATTGACCGTCGGAAAGCTCGCGCCTTCGACATGGGTGATGAAATATCCATGCGGCCGCCGGGTGATTACCGCAACCTGACGCCCTGGCTTGCCGAGAGTGGTCAGCGACTTGCTCAATTCAAGCTCGCGACCGGCATTCGCGCCACTCAGGACCTGAATGACGCCGAGCCGATCGAGCGGCGGCTCAACAGGCGCGCCATGCTCCAGTGCGTCGGCAGGCAGCACCTGCGTCCGGATCGCGCTGCCGTCACGTGCGCCGGACGCGACCGGCACGGACTCCGCTGCTGCGGCAGCGGATGTCATGTCGAATGGCTTCAGTGCAGCCGTGTCGACCATCTCGGAGGCAGAAAGCCCCGGTTGCGAAGTGTCGGTCAGAAACTTTAGACGGTACTTCCCGAGCTCGACCACGTCGTTATTCTGCAGAACATGCTTCTTGATCGGCTGCCCATTAACGTAGGTACCGTTGGTACTGTTCTGATCCTCGAGAAAAGCATCGTCGAGGATGCAGGTAATCACCGCATGATGCCCACTGATCGCAAGGTTGTCGATCTGAATGTCATTATTCTGCTTGCGCCCGATGGAGGTTCGCTCCTTGTCGAGCACGATTTCCTTGAGCACCAGCCCATCCATGCTAAGAATCAACTTCGGCATTGCCTGCACCCATCTATCGGTTGGCGCGCCCAGCGCGCGAAATCCTCACAATCATGCCGTCAGCCGGCAAAGCGCGCAATGATGACGGACACATTGTCGCGCCCACCATGGGCGAGCGCTGCGTCGACCAGTCCCTGAGCCACGTCGTCCACCGCACCTGGCGCGCCAAGCAGACGCGCAATTTCACGCGCATCGAGCATGTCGGTCAAGCCGTCCGAACACAGCAGAAAGCAGTCTTTTTCCGCAAGTTCATGCACGCCAACGTCAACAATCACCGTCGGCGCTACGCCAAGACCTCGCGTCAGCAAGCCCCTGCTCGGCATCTGCATGGCCTCAAGCGGACCAATCAGCCCAGCATCGACCTGAGCCTGCAAAACCGTGTGATCGCTCGTAAGCTGCTCGAGTGTGCCATCACGGAGCCGATACAGACGGGAATCCCCCACGTGCGCATGCACCAGGCATTCCTTGGTCAGACACGCCGCCACCATCGTCGCGCCCATCCCGCTCAAATCTGCATTGGCGGCACCCGCCTGACGAATGGCCTCATTGGCATCGTTCAAGCCCTCGCGTAAGGCGTCCGCCATCGCGGTCGCCTCGAGACCATCGCCATGCGAACCGCGCTGCAAGCACTTGAGGACAGTACGAACCGAAAGCGCCGAAGCCACATCGCCGCCCTGATAACCCCCCATGCCATCAGCCAGCAGAAGCCAGCCATTGTCGGCGTCAATAGAGATGAAATCCTCATTTCTGCGGCGTATACGACCGACATGCGACAAGCCCGCATACTCGAAGCCGGATGCATTCGTGGTCGCGGGGCAAAGCCGCACCTCGGGCTCAGACATCGTCGCTGCACTCCTTCAGATCGTTGGGGACACCCCATGAACGACAATTCATACCGTCATTCTAGACCGTCCCTTAACCCGACAGGCTGCGATCGAGTAGGGGACGGGGTCGCCCCCGTCGCCCTCTCACACCACCGTACATGCGGTTCCGCATACGGCGGTTCATGAAAAACACTGGAGTCGTCGCGTCGTGTCGAGCAGCGACACCAGCCCCAAACGATCAAAGAAGGACTTCGGGAAGGCCGCATTCATGTGGCTGGCGCCACTGTTCCACCACGGCCCGCGCTGATTGAACGCTGAGCGAAACGCCCGCTCCTCCTTCAGTCCTGCCCTCACCAGGCTCTTGGCACGCGTATAGGGCCGCTTCCATTGCCGCCACAGGATGCAGCGCAGCTTACGCCGGAGCCAACCGTCGATCTCTTCCAGCACCCGCTTGGTCTCGGTCAGCTTGAAATACGCTGCCCAACCCCGTAGCACCGGATTCAATTCTTCGATCGTGGCGCGCACGCTGCGACCCCTCGCGCCTTTGAGCACATCGCGAATCTTGTCCTCCAGCCGTTTCAGGCTGACTGGCGCAATCCGCAGCTTCGGGGTCTTGTGCCATGTCAGGCTATAGCCCAGAAACTTCCTCTCCCACGGTCGTGCGACCGCGCTCTTGGCCTCATTGACCGTGAGCTTGAGCCGCTCGGATAGAAACTGGCTGATACCCGCTAGAACACGCTCGCCTGCCGCATGGCTTCGGACGTAAATGTTGCAGTCGTCTGCGTAACGGCAGAACGCGTGGCCCCGACGCGCCAGCTCCCGGTCCAATTCCGTCAGCACAATGTTCGACAGCAGCGGACTCAATGGGCCGCCTTGCGGCGTACCCTGCGTCCTCGGGCTGACCACCCCCTCTGCCATCATCCCTGCCTCCAGATACCGTCGAATCAGCTTCAGTACCCGCCCATCCTCGATCTTCTTCGCCAACTTTGCCATCAGGATGTCGTGATTGACCCGGTCAAAGAACTTCTCCAGATCCATATCCACCACGACTCGTCTGCCTTGGGCGACGTATTGCTGTGCCGCCTTGACCGCCTGATGGGCAGACCTCCCCGGTCGGAAGCCGTAGCTCGACTCGGAGAACTCCGCCTCGAAGATCGGTGAGAGCACCTGATGCAACGCTTGCTGGATCAAGCGATCCGTCAGCGTCGGAATGCCCAGCACCCTCATCCCACCTTGCGGTTTCGGAATATCCACTCGGCGCACTGCTTGCGGAACGTACATCCCCGCCAGCAGCTTGGCCTTGATCGTCGGCCAGTGCTGCTGCAAGTGAGCCTTGAATTCGGACACCCCGATGCCATCGACACCGGCCGCACCCTTGTTCCTGACCACCCGCTCATACGCAAGCCACAGGTTGCCGCGCTCACACACGACTTCCATCAGCCCGCTTTCACACGCCCACTCCGCTTTCGTCCGCTCAACACCCGCCGATTCCACCTCGACACGCAGCCCAGCACCCTCCAGATACCGTCCAGACTCCTCTGCCCGCGCCCCATCTGCCCGATGGGCTTCTGTCTTCGTCAGTTTCATCGAGAAACGTTCGCCTACTCGCGTTCTTCCATGTTCGGCCCTTCGCCCCAAACCGGCGGCTACTATGGCCTCGGCTGACTTCCTCACGCGCATCCCGACGCCTCACGACGTCAGTAGCACCATGGCACCCGTGAGGATCTCCCCGGGTATGACGCACATACCTTCACGCTTATGCCTGTCGGATCTACGCCACAGCGTTCCGTGCAAGTTTCGGGCTTTGACGATATTGGCCGCCTCACCCCACTGCAGCGCCTCGTATCCGCTTCCTGTTCGTCAGGCCAGCGCTTTGCCTTCGGCTTCCTCCAGATTCGCAGTTACCCGCGACACCCTTGCCGTTCAGCTAACTCTTCCCCTTGCCGGGTGAGTAGAGGACTTACACCTCCTAGTAAGTGCGCCCTGCCGGGCGCACCAAAAAAAAAGCGCCGGACTTGCCGGCGCCTTTTTCAGTCATCGTCTGCAGACGATCAGAGCATTGCCTTGAGCAGCTTGGCCATCTCGGACGGATCGCGCGTGACCTTGAAGCCACACTCTTCCATGATCGCGAGCTTGGCATCGGCCGTGTCGGCACCGCCGGAGATCAGCGCACCGGCGTGGCCCATGCGCTTGCCTGCCGGCGCCGTGACGCCAGCGATGAAGCCAACGATCGGCTTCTTCATGTTGGCCTTGCACCATTCGGCAGCTTCAGCTTCGTCCGGACCGCCGATCTCGCCGATCATGATGACCGCATCGGTATCAGGATCGTCGTTGAACATGCGCATCACGTCGATGTGCTTCAGACCGTTGATCGGATCACCACCGATACCGACAGCGGAAGACTGACCCAGACCGATTTCGGTTAGCTGGGCAACAGCTTCATAGGTCAGCGTGCCGGAGCGGGATACCACGCCGATACGACCCTTGCGGTGGATGTGACCCGGCATGATGCCGATCTTGATTTCGTCAGGCGTGATCAGACCCGGGCAGTTGGGGCCCAGCAGCAGGGTTTCCTTGCCGCCGGCAGCAACCTTGGCCTTCATCTTGTTGCGCACTTCCAGCATGTCGCGAACGGGGATGCCTTCGGTGATGCAGATTGCCAGATCGAGGTCGGCTTCAACAGCTTCCCAGATCGCGGCAGCAGCACCTGCGGGCGGCACGTAGATCACCGACACGGTAGCGCCGGTTTCAGCCGCAGCGTCCTTCACCGAACCGAAAATGGGGATGTCGAAAATGGACTCGCCCGCTTTCTTCGGGTTTACGCCGGCAACGAAGCAGTTCTTGCCGTTGGCGTATTCCTGGCACTTCTCGGTGTGGAACTGGCCCGTCTTCCCGGTGATGCCCTGGGTGATGACCTTGGTGTCTTTGTTGATCAGGATGGACATTCAGACTCTCCTTACTTGAGCGCGGCCACGATCTTGGTGGCAGCATCCGCCATCGTGTCGGCGGTGATGATCGGCAGACCCGACTCGGCGAGGATCTTCTTGCCGAGGTCTTCGTTGGTGCCCTTCATGCGCACCACGAGCGGGACGGAGAGGTTCACTTCCTTGGCTGCAGTCACCACGCCGGTGGCGATGGTGTCGCACTTCATGATGCCGCCGAAGATGTTGACCAGGATGCCCTTGACCTTGGGGTTCTTGAGCATGATCTTGAACGCTTCGGTCACCTTCTCGGCCGTGGCACCGCCACCGACGTCGAGGAAGTTGGCCGGCTCTGCGCCGAACAGCTTGATCGTGTCCATGGTGGCCATCGCCAGACCGGCGCCGTTCACCAGGCAGCCGATGTTGCCATCGAGGCTGATATAGGCCAGATCGAACTTGGACGCTTCGATTTCGTCAGCATCTTCTTCGTCGAGGTCGCGGTAGGCCACGATTTCCGGATGACGATAGAGCGCGTTGGAGTCGAAGTTGAACTTGGCGTCGAGCGCCTTCACGGTACCGTTGCTCTCGTGGATCAGCGGGTTGATTTCCGCCAGCGAAGCGTCGGTTTCCATATAGCAGGTGTAGAGCTTCTTGAGCGCATCGACCGCATTGGCAATCGAGCCCTCGGGCATGCCGATACCCTTGGCCAGCTCGGTGGCTTGCGCGTCGGTCAGGCCGACAGCGGGATCGACGAACACCTTGAGAATCTTCTCGGGCGTGCTGTGAGCAACTTCCTCGATGTCCATGCCGCCTTCCGAGGAGGCCATCATGGCAACGCGCTGGGAAGCACGATCGGTCAGCGCGGCAACGTAGTACTCGTGCTGAATGTCGGCGCCTTCCTCGATCAGCAGGTTGCGCACCTTTTGACCTTCCGGACCGGTCTGATGGGTGATCAACTGCATGCCGAGGATATCGGTCGCATATTGACGCACCTCATCGAGCGACTTGGCGAGCTTCACGCCACCGCCCTTGCCGCGGCCGCCGGCGTGAATCTGGGCCTTCACCACCCAGACCTTGCCACCGAGCGTTTCCGCTGCCTTGACCGCGTCATCGACGCTGGTGCAATGAATACCGCGCGGCGTCACAACGCCGAACTTTCTTAGAACTTCTTTTGCCTGATACTCATGAATCTTCATGATTGCCCTTCGATCGAAGTCGTGGCGTATGGGTCGCCGCGAGCAGGTTGATGGGACGCTTCGGAGCTTCGCTCCGCGACGAACGCCGTCTCCCTCGACCGACGCCCACCGCTCTAAGCCAGACCGACTGCGCCTGACCTGTCTATTGGCTCGCCCGCTGCAATGCGTGGTAACCGCAAGAACGCCAAATTATAACCGTTTTTCCGCAACGCACAGGCGCGCGTATGCCTGCCCGCTATGCAGCGGGGTCTCCGCGACGGTACCACTTGGGATAATAGCGCTGCACTGCCGCAGACGACGTTTCAAGCGCGTGGCAGCGATCGAGCTGGAAGGGCTTCTCTTTCGTCTCTTCGTTGTCGCGCCGGAAGGTCGCAAAGGTCTGAATTGCAGCAGTCGGCAGGGACAGCAGCAACTCGGTGATATGCGTACAGCCACTGACGTCGGAAAACATCTCCCCCACGGTTCGTCTGAAGCCCCGCACAAGATTGAGCCCGACCAGCCTTGCATATACCGGACCAATGGTGTCGCAATAGCCGGGATACGGCACGCCATCCGAACACGCCGCGGCGGCGATGATATTGAAGCCCTCATCGAAGGTCACCCGGACCCGCATCAGATGCACGGGGACGCCCGCAGGCCGAACCCCGGAAGCAATCGGGTAATCGAGATCCTTGATGTCGGTCAGACTGGCATCGAGCTCGAGCATTCCGTCTTCGCGGAGAAAGCCTTCGACTTCGATACGTCGGGTATGGGCGCGCTGACGCGCGGCAGTGGGCGTTGGGAGCGACATATTTACGTACGGCATCGTATGGAGGAACGAGTTTAACCCAAACGCGAAGTCCTCCGTGATGCACACCCGGCCGCCGTTCCAGCCAAAAAAGGTACGGCACGCGAAATTATTCCGCACAATCGGATAACTTCGCTGGAATACCACTCGAATGTCTGATAAAAACAGCGACATGATTTCACGCAACCGCCGGGCAAGCGGAAAATGACAATAAGACGGACTCCGATCGCGATCCTCATCGCCAGCCTGACGCTGGCAGCATCTCCCATCGCTCACTCGGCGGTGCTGGGCGACGTAGTTTCGCTGTCAGCAATTGGAGCTCCTCTGCGGGTTGAAATCGGGCTTCGTGACGGCCGCCCGGACGATGCCGGCGCCTGCCTCAGAATTGTGCCCGCGCAGGACGCAGCAAATGGACTGCCCTCCATCAGGCGCGCCCGGATCAGCGCCGTGGGCAGTGGTCGCGCAACCCGGATCGTGATCTCTTCGTCAGAGAGTATGGATGAGCCCATTGCACAGCTGACGATCGACAACGTTTGCGAGACACGGCTGCGGCGCACGTACACCCTGCTCTTCCCCTATTCCGGCACCCCGGTTGTCGCGCCTCGCGCAAGTGCCGCCGCCACTCAGCCCCGAACGTCGGGCAGGGCAGCAGCAACGGCTCGGCCCTCCTCCGCGGGCAGCGAATGGATCACCGCCCCGGGTGAATCACTGACCGGAATTGCACAAGCGCTCTACCCGAGAAACAGCGCTGCGCAGCGCCGCTTCGTGCGCGAGGCGGCGAAAGCCAACCCCGCACTCTTTCCTGACCTGGCATCGCGCAGCCGCCAATTGTCGCCGGGTACGCCACTTGTCGTGCCGAGCCTTGCTGCCATCTCGCGCAATAGCCCGCCACCTCCGCAGCGGACACCCCAGGCATCAAGCCGCGCCGACCGCCCGGTTTCGACCGAAGCCCGCCGCGAAGCTGCACCCGGCCCGGTAAGCGGCGACCGCCTCATCGTTGCACCCGAGGAGGCGGACAGCCGCTCGGCGCCTCCCCCCACCGCAACCCTGGGTGATCGCAGCGGGGAGATGTCCGGCCTCGAACGCAGGGAGCAGGAAATCGCCACGGCGATCGACCGCAGCATCGTCACCCAGATGGAGCTGCTGGCCCGCATCAAGGAACTCGAGCAGATCCAGACCAGGCTGATGGAACAGGCCGGCCGCATCGGCGTTGCGCCGCCACCTGCCGCACAGCCGCCTGCCGTACAGCCACCGCCAGTACCGCCACGCATCGAACCGGCTCCGCAAGAGACGGCTTCCGATGACTGGATGCAGAACGCGGCGCTCGCACTTGGCGGACTCGGCATTGCGGCACTCCTGCTCCTGCGCTCGCGTCGCAAGGCAGAGGACGAGCCCGTCGCAGAACCGCACATCGCTCTGGCACCGCAGACCCCGCCGCAGCCGAAAGCAGTTGCAGAAGCGCCAGTCTCGACCAGTACGGCAGATGAGTTCGATGCTCCTCTGACCCAGATTCCCGCGCCAGCCGGCGTACTGCCGCTGGAATGGGATCATGAGCCTTCCGGATTCGGCACCACCGAACTGGCCCCGCTTGTGGAAGAAGAGGAGGTCGAAGAACACGACTCCGCCATCGAACTGGCAGAGATCATGATGAGCTTCGGCCGCGTCCACGGCGCAGCCGAAACTCTGGCGGATTTCATCCGCAGCAACCCGAAACAGGCCGTCACACCCTGGCTCAAGCTGCTCGAAGTCTATCGCGCAGCCGACCTGCGGGCGGAGTTCGACGGCCTTGCCCGCCAGCTGAACAAGACATTCAACGTCAAGACGGTCACCTGGGACAATTTCGACGAGGCGCGCAGCGCACCGGACACGCTCGAAAAGATGCCGCACCTGGTCAATTCGCTGCAGCAACTCTGGGGTACGCGCGAATGTCAGGCGTTTCTGAGAAAACTGCTGCGCGACAACCGCGATGGCACCCGGCAGGGCTTCCCCCTGAACGTCATCGACGACATTCTGTGCCTCAGCGCCATCCTCGAGCAGCAACTCGGCCCCTACCGCCCCACCCACGAAGAACTCGAGGACAACGGGCCGCAGACCGAGCGTCCGCCCGGGAACAGTTGA
This sequence comes from Parazoarcus communis, assembly GCF_003111665.1. Classification (NCBI taxonomy): domain Bacteria; kingdom Pseudomonadati; phylum Pseudomonadota; class Betaproteobacteria; order Rhodocyclales; family Zoogloeaceae; genus Parazoarcus; species Parazoarcus communis. The sequence goes on from NZ_CP022188.1 coordinate 418,817, forward strand.
CCGGGTTCAAACCGGATTGGGCAGATCGAGAAAAGTCGCCTGCAAGCCCAGGTTGTCAGACAGGTAGATGGCCATCGCCATCGGTCCGTAGCGCTCGGTCGCGTGGTGACCTGCCGCGATATACGGCACGCCCGACTCGCGGGCAACATGCGTGGTCTGCTCCGAGATCTCCCCCGACACATAGAGGTCGGCGCCAGCCTGAACAGCCTGTTCGAAGTAGCCCTGCGCACCGCCGGTACACCATGCAATCCGTTTCACCTTGCGCTCACCGTCACCCACCAGCAGGGGCTCGCGCCCGAGCCTGACGGCAATCGTGGCCGCGATTTCGGACGCCGACATATCCTCCGTTTCCGGCCTTCCGATCCAGCCCAGGTCCTGCTCCGCAAACCGTCCCTCACCCACCCAGCCCATGATTGCAGCCAGTTGAGCGTTGTTGCCAAGTTGCGGATGCACGTCGAGCGGCAGGTGGTAAGCGAGCAGACTGATGTCGTTCTTCAGCAGCGTGGACAGACGACGCTTGCGCATACCGGTGATGCGCCCATCCTCGCCGCGCCAGAAATAGCCATGATGAACCAGCACCGCGTCATAGTCGCCCGCGACTGCGGCATCGAGCAGTTCCTGGCTCGCTGTCACGCCGCATAGCACACGGCGCACCTCCTCGCGTCCTTCCACTTGCAGCCCGTTTGGGCAATAATCGCGCAGCCGCGCGACCTCGAGCAATTCATCCAGATGGTTTTGCAAAGCGCTGAGCTGCATGCCGTCTCCACTCATTTTCACGTTCAACAGGGCGACCCTTCCGGCCGGAAATCGCCTCGAAACCGAGCAACATTATGCGCCGCCTGTGGCTGATCTTTGCGCAGGCCGTGACTGCAAGCGTCGCGGTTCTGTTCGTCCTCAACACCCTCAAGCCGGAGTGGCTGCGAAATACAGCCCCGGATGCAGTGGTGGCTATTCTCGAAGCACCGGCGAGCGATCCCGGTGTGCGCGTTGCGCCGGGCTCCTACGCCGAAGCCGCGCAGCGCTCGATGCCCGCCGTCGTTCACATTTACACGACCAAGGCTGCGCGCGCATCGCGCCACCCCTTGCTGAACGACCCGGTGTTTCGCCACTTCTTCGGCGACCGCCCCGAGGAGGGAAAGCAGCAGAGCTCCGGACTGGGCTCCGGCGTCATCGTCAGTCCGGACGGTTTCATCCTGACGAACAACCACGTCGTCGACGCCGCGGACGAGATCGAGGTGGCCCTGAATGACGGGCGCCAGTACTCGGCAAGCGTGATCGGCAGAGACCCCGAAACCGACCTCGCCGTTCTTCGCATCACGGCCGACGCCCCCCTGCCCTCAATCACCCTCGCCCGCGGCGACATGCTTCATGTTGGCGATGTGGTGCTTGCCATCGGCAATCCTTTCGGTGTCGGCCAGACCGTCACCATGGGCATCATCTCGGCACTTGGCCGCAGCCATCTTGGCATCAACACGTTCGAAAACTACATTCAGACCGACGCTGCCATCAATCCCGGCAACTCGGGTGGTGCGTTGGTCGACAGCACGGGCAACCTGGTGGGCATCAACACTGCCATCTACTCCCGGTCTGGCGGATCGCTCGGAATCGGCTTTGCAATTCCGATCTCGATCGCGCGCAACGTGCTCGAACAGATCGTGGCCACCGGCGAGGTGACGCGCGGCTGGGTGGGCGTGGAGATTCGCGAGATCACGCCCGAGCTTGCAAGCTCGTTCGGACTGCTGGGCACGGAAGGCGCGCTCATCGCCGGCGTGCTCAGAGGCAGCCCGGCAGAACAGGGTGGTGTGCGTCCGGGCGACGTTCTCGTCGCCGTCGATGGGAAGACTGTTCAGGACCCGAAAGCCATGCTGGAACTCGTCGCAGCCTTGCCGCCGGGCAAGACTGCGTCATTCCGGGTGCGCCGCTCCGGCAAGGATGTCGACCTGACCGTCGCCGTCGCGCGCCGCCCCATCCCGCAGGCAGCTCGCTAGGCGGTCATCTCGCCTTACTTGCCCTCGCGCTCTGCGTCCTCGATGCGGTCAAGCTCGCGGTCCATTTCGACCGCCGTTGGCGCAACGTAATCGGGTTCGGCCGCGGGCTTGGAGATCATGTTCGCGAGCATGATGCCCAACTCGTAGAGCAGGCACATCGGGACGGCAAGCATGAACTGCGAAATCACGTCGGGCGGCGTAATAATTGCCGCAATGACGAAAGCCCCGACAACAACGTAAGGCCGAATTTCCCGCAGTTTGGCAACTGTCACCACGCCCGCCTTGACCAGCAGGATCACTGCAATCGGCACCTCGAAGGTCAAGCCGAAGGCAATGAACATCGACATGACGAAGGAAAGATACTGTTCGATGTCTGGCGCCGGCACGATGCTCTTTGGCGCAAACTCGGCAATGAAGCGGAACACCGTTCCAAACACGAAGAAATAGCAGAATGCCATCCCGACGAGAAACAGCAGCGTGCTGCCGGCAACCAGCGGGATCGCGAGCTTACGCTCATGCGCGTACAGCCCTGGCGCCACGAAAGCCCAGGCCTGGTAAAGCACCACGGGCAGCGCCAGCACGAAAGCCACCATCATCGTGACCTTGACCGGCACGAAGAACGGCGTCACCACCCCGGTCGCAATCATGTGCGTACCTTCGGGCAGCGTATCCATCATCGGCTTGGCCAGTACGTCGTAGATCTCGCCCGCCCAAGGCATCAGGCAAATGAACACGATGACCAGTGCAACCATTGCCCGCAGCAACCGGTCGCGCAACTCAACCAGGTGTGCAATGAAAGTTTCCTGCATTTCGTTCATGCCTTGTCCACCGGTAAGGGCTGACGAACCGCGGGATCGAGCCCCAGCTCGAGTTGCGAAGTCGACTCTGCCGAGCCATCTGCCACGGCGGCCTGCTCAACTGGCGCCGCCTGCTGCTGCGCACCTGCAGTTGCAGCACCACCGCCGACCGACTCCTCGCCCGGCAGCGCGGCCTTCACCTCATCCACCGTCTTGCCCAGCCCGGCCTCGAGGCTGCTGACCTGCTCACGCACCGAAGACTCCATTTCGTGCGCCTGCTCCTTGACCTGCTCCTGCAGCTTCTTCAGCTCTTCGAGCTGCATTTCACGCTGGATGTCCGACTTCACGTCGGAGACGTAGCGCTGCAGCCTGCCAAGCAGGTGGCCTGCAGTTCTTGCCACTTTGGGCAAACGCTCGGGCCCCACCACGATCAGCATCACGACGCCGATGACAACGAGTTCCGAAAAACCGAAATCGAACATTTTTCCTGGCCCAACGCGAAAAGAAGGGGCGCTCGTGCGCCCCTGCGTCGCGGGTTAAATGCGTTTCAGGAGGAGGACTTCTCGACCTTCTCGCGCGCCTCGCCCTCGATCGTCTGACCGGTGGCAATCTTCTGCTTGTCAGACGCGTCAGCCGAAGCATCCGCCTCCTTCATGCCTTCCTTGAAACCCTTTACCGCACCGCCGAGATCCTGACCGACGTTACGCAGTTTCTTGGTGCCAAAAACGAGCATGACGATGACCAGAACGATCAGCCAGTGCCAGATACTGAATGAACCCATACCGCTCTCCTTAGTGCTTCAACATGGGCGGTAGCGGCTGCGGCCCGCCCACAATATGAACGTGAAGATGATACACCTCCTGCAAGCCCACCCGCCCGGTGTTCACAATGGTTCTGAACCCGTCCGTGCAGCCTTGTTCCCGAGCGATGCGCGATGCGACCACCATCAAGTGCCCCATCACGCCTTCGTGGCTGAGCTCAAGATCGGCCATCGATGCAATATGAAGCTTTGGAATCAAGAGGATATGAACCGGGGCGGCAGGCTGAATGTCATGAAACGCCACCACCAGATCATCTTCGTAAACTTTGCGCGCGGGGATCTCCCCACGCACAATCCTGCAAAACAGACAGTCAGTCATGAGGCGCGGCTCAGGCAGTACGAGACTTCTTCTCGTCGATGCCAGACACCCCCTCGCGACGCCGGAACTCGGCGAGGACATCGTCCACCGACAGACCGAAGTGCGTCAGCAGCACCAGCGAGTGGAACCAGAGGTCGGTCACTTCCCACACCACGTGGAGCATGTCCTTGTCCTTGGCGGCCATGATGGTCTCCGCCGCCTCCTCGGCCACCTTCTTGCAGATGGCGTCGGTACCCTTGGCATACAGACTGGACACGTAGGACGAATCGGGGTCAGCCTTCTTGCGCTCGGCCAGTGTGGCCGCCACGCGATGCAGCACTTCGATGTCGATCATTGGTAGATATCCTTCGGGTCTTTGAGAACCGGTTCGACGGCCTCCCAGCGGCCATCGGCGAAAAACTTCTGGAAGAAGCAGCTGTGACGACCGGTGTGACAGGCGATTCCGCCCACCTGTTCGATCTTCAGCAGCACGACGTCGTTATCACAATCGATACGGATGTCGAGCACCTTCTGCACATGGCCCGACTCCTCGCCCTTGTGCCACAGCTTACGCCGCGAACGTGACCAATAGACTGCCTCTCCGGTTTCGGCAGTGCGCTGCAGCGCGTCACGGTTCATCCACGCAAACATGAGCACATCGCCACTGGACGCCTCTTGTGCGATGACCGGCACCAGTCCGTTCTCATCCCACTTCACGTCGTTGAGCCAGCGGTTGTTATTGCTCACAGCCTTACCTCGATCCCATGTGAACGCATCAGTTCCTTCGCTTCGCGCACCGTGTGCTGGCCAAAGTGAAAGATGCTGGCAGCGAGCACCGCGTCGGCGCGGCCGGTGGACACGCCCTCTGACAGATGCTCGAGCGTACCGACACCACCGCTCGCAATCACCGGGATACGCACCGCGTCCGATACCGCCCGGGTCAGACCGAGGTCGAAGCCCGCCTTGGTGCCGTCGCGATCCATGCTGGTCAGCAGAATCTCGCCGGCGCCGAGCGCCTCGACACGTTGCGCCCACTCGATTGCGTCAAGCCCGGTGTTGTTGCGGCCACCATGCGTGAACACCTGCCACTTTCCCGGAGCCGTCTGCTTGGCATCGATGGCAACGACGATGCACTGACTGCCGACCTTGCTGCTGGCGTCATGCACCACCTGAGGATTGTTCACCGCAGCGGTATTGATGCTGACCTTGTCGGCCCCCGCATTGAGCAGGCGCCGCACATCGTCGACCGTACGCACGCCGCCGCCAACCGTCAGCGGGATGAAGACCTGATCCGCGACCTGTTCGACCACGTGCAGAATGATATCGCGGGCATCCGAGCTCGCCGTGATGTCGAGAAACGTGATCTCGTCCGCACCCTGCTCGTCGTAACGCTTGGCGATCTCGACCGGATCCCCCGCGTCACGCAGTTCGACGAAATTGACGCCCTTGACCACGCGGCCGGCACTGACGTCGAGACAGGGAATGATGCGTTTTGCGAGCATTCAGTCGGCCTGGCCGTTGAGTTCGTCCGCACGGGCCTGCCCGGCGGCAAAATCGAGCGTGCCTTCGTAGATGGCGCGACCGGTAATCGCCCCCATCACGCCTTCCTCCTCGACGGCACACAGCGCATCGATATCCGACAGCGCAGCCACGCCACCGCTGGCAATCACGGGAATCCGCAGCGCCTGTGCCAAGCGCACAGTGGCCTCGATATTGACGCCGGACAGCATGCCGTCACGACCGATATCGGTATAGATGACGGACTCGACGCCGTAGTCTTCGAACTTCTTTGCCAAGTCGATCACGTCGTGCCCGGTCAGCTTGGACCAGCCATCGACAGCCACTTTGCCGTCCTTGGCGTCGAGACCGACAATGATGTGACCAGGGAAGGCGCTGCAGGCATCGTGCAGAAAGCCGGGGTTCTTCACCGCAGCGGTGCCGATGATGACGTAGCTGATGCCATTGTCGAGATACTGCTCGATGGTATCGAGGTCGCGGATTCCGCCCCCGAGTTGCACCGGAATGTCGTCCCCCACCTCATTGGTGATGGCGCGAATGGCGCCGCCATTTTTGGGTTTGCCGGCAAAGGCACCGTTCAGGTCGACAAGGTGCAGGCGACGTGCGCCCTGTTCGATCCAGTGCCGCGCCATGGCAGCGGGGTCTTCAGAGAATACGGTGGCATCGTCCATTTCGCCTTGTTTAAGGCGAACACAATGACCGTCCTTGAGATCGATGGCGGGAATGAGCAGCATACCGGAATAGAGACAGTGAATTGATGGATGACGGGTCGCAGGTCAGGGCGCCCAGCGAATGAAATTCGACAGCAGGCGCAAACCGGCCTGTGCGCTTTTCTCGGGATGAAACTGAACCGCAAAGATATTAGCCCGAGCCACCGCACTGGTAAAGCGCCGTCCGTACAGGGTTTCGGCAGCGGACACGGCGGGGTCTGACGGCGACACGTAATAGCTATGGACGAAATAGAAGCGCTCGCCGTCGGGGATACCTTCCCACAGCGCATGCTTGCCATCCTGCCAGACCTCGTTCCAACCCATGTGCGGCACCTTCAGTCGGGCACCATCCGCACAGAGCATGTCCGCATCGCGAAAACGCACGACCTCGCCCTCGAACACGCCAAGCCCGGGCACATTGCCCTCTTCACTGTGCTCGAACAGCATCTGCTGTCCGATGCAGATTCCGAGAAAGGGCTTGGTCGCAGCCGCCTCGAGCACTGCCGGACGCAGGCCGCGCAGATCAAGCTCGCGCATGCAGTCGGGCATCGCCCCCTGGCCGGGGAAAACGACGCGGTCAGCCGCAGCCACGACTGCAGGATCGCAGGTCACGTGAATGCGGTGGCCCGGCGCCACATGCTCAACAGCCTTGGCAACGGAGCGCAGATTGCCCATGCCGTAATCAATGATGGCCACGGTGGTCATCGTTTCAATGCTCGCGTAAAGGGATGAAAAAAGAATGCGTCAGAAAATCAGAGCGCGCCCTTGGTTGAGGGGATGGTACCTGCAGCGCGCTCATCGCGCTCGGCAGCCATCCGCAAAGCGCGGGCGAAAGCCTTGAAAATGGTTTCGCACTGGTGATGTGCATTGTCACCACGCAGATTGTCGATATGCAGCGTCAGACCTGCGTGATTGACGAAGCCCTGGAAGAACTCGCGAACCAGATCGACGTCGAAATTGCCGATCCGCGCCCGGGTGTAGGTCACGAAATAGTGCAGGCCGGGGCGACCCGAGAAATCAACGACGACCCGTGACATTGCTTCGTCAAGCGGCACGTAGGCATGTCCGTAGCGACGCACGCCTTTCTTGTCGCCAAGCGCCTTGGCAAAGGCCTGGCCGATCGTGATACCGACGTCTTCCACCGTATGGTGGTCGTCGATGTGGGTATCGCCCTGACAACGCACGTCCAGATCGATCAGCCCGTGGCGGACAATCTGGTCGAGCATGTGATCGAGAAAGGGAACCCCGGTTTCGAGTGTGCCCTTGCCCGTACCATCGAGATCGATGCGCACGGAAATCTTGGTTTCGAGGGTATCGCGAGTGACGTCGGCTTGCCGCATGGACATTAAGCTACTGCAGGTGGAGGCATGGAGAGCCATGATACCATCGCTCGACGAATTCCACCCGACCCCTCCTGCCCCGCGGAAAACCCACGCATGAGCCGTTTCTGGAGCGCCGTGACGCACGGCCTGACCCCCTATGTACCGGGCGAGCAGCCCAAGATTGAAAACCTGGTCAAGCTCAATACGAACGAGCATCCATATGGTCCCTCGCCGAGGGTGCTGGAGGCGATTCGCGAGGCGACGTCAGACACCCTCCGGCTCTACCCCGACCCCAATGCCGACCGGCTGAAAGCCGCACTCGCGGCACGCTACGGCGTTCGCCCCGAGCAGGTCTTCGTCGGCAACGGCTCGGACGAAGTGCTCGCGCATGCGTTCCAGGGTCTGCTCAAGCATGAGCTGCCGCTGTGGATGCCCGACATTTCCTACAGCTTCTACCCGGTCTATTGCGGGCTGTACGGCGTCGAGTCGCGGATCGTTCCGCTGACCGAAAGCCTGCAGATCGATCCGGCAGACTATCTTCCCGACGGTGAGCGCCGGGCAGGTGCGATCATTTTTCCGAACCCCAACGCGCCGACCGGCAGCGCGCTGCCGCTCGAGGCAATCGAGCGCGTCGTTGCAGGAAACCCGGACGCCGTCGTGCTGATCGACGAGGCTTATGTGGATTTCGGTGGTGAAAGCGCTATTGCGCTGGTAGACCGCTACCCCAACCTGCTGGTGTGCCAGACCTTCTCCAAGAGCCGGTCGCTGGCAGGCCTGCGGGTCGGCTTCGCGATCGGACATGCGGACCTGATTGCCGGACTGGAGCGGGTCAAGAACAGCTTCAACTCCTACCCGCTCGACCGACTCGCCCTTGCCGGGGCGGAAGCCTCGGTTGAAGACGACGCTTACTTCCTTGAGAGCTGCCGCAAGGTGATTGCCACGCGCGAGGCGCTGGTCGTCAGGATGCAGGCACTCGGCTTCGAGGTGCTGCCGTCAGCCGCCAACTTCATTTTCGCCCGCCATCCGCAACGCGACGGCGCCGAACTGGCCGCGGCCTTGCGCCAGCGCGCCATCATCGTGCGCCATTTCAAGGCCCCGCGCATCGATCAGTTCCTGCGCATCACGATTGGGACCGACGCACAGTGTGAAATGCTGGTCAGCGCGCTGGGAGAGATTCTCGCCGCCTGACATAACACGATGCCCCGGCGCGCTTCTCAAGCGCGCCGGGGCCTCGGGGCAGCGTCTGGCGAAAGCCGGAAGATCAAACCTTCAGCCGCATCTCCGCCGAGCGCGCGTGAGCCTGCAGGCCCTCACCATGCGCGAGAATCGACGCAACCTTGCCCAGATGCTGGGCACCCGCCTCAGAGATGTGCACGATGCTGGTCCGCTTCTGGAAGTCATACACACCCAGCGGCGACGAAAAGCGCGCGCTGCGCATGGTCGGCAACACATGGTTGGGACCGGCACAGTAATCACCAAGCGCCTCGACCGCCCAGTGCCCGACGAAGATCGCCCCCGCATGGCGGATGTGATCAACCCACTGCTCGGCGTTGTCCATCGACAGCTCAAGGTGTTCCGGTGCGATGCGGTTGGCGATGGCACACGCCTGCTCGAGACTCTCGACGTGAATCAGCGCACCACGATTGGCCAGCGATTTTGCGATGGTCTCCTGTCGCGGCATCGTCGGCAGCAGGCGGTCGATCGCATCGTGCACCGCATCGATGAAGCCGGCGTCCGTGCACAACAGGATGGACTGGGCGAGTTCGTCGTGCTCGGCCTGGGCGAAGAGGTCCATCGCCACCCAGTCGGCGTGGCCACTGCCATCAGAGATGATCAGCACCTCTGACGGCCCGGCCACCATGTCGATGCCCACCGTACCGAACACCCGCCGCTTGGCCTCGGCAACAAAGGCATTGCCCGGTCCGACGATCTTGTCCACCTGGGGAATGGTCTGAGTGCCATAGGCAAGCGCAGCAACCGCTTGCGCACCGCCAATCGTGAACACCCGGTCCACGCCGGTAATCGCAGCGGCTGCCAGCACCAGCGGATTCTGCTCGCCGCCCGGCGTCGGCACGACCATGATCAGCTCGCCAACACCGGCCACCTTGGCCGGAATCGCATTCATCAGCACCGAACTGGGATACGAGGCCCGTCCACCCGGCACATACAGGCCGACGCGATCGAGGGGCGTCACCTTCTGCCCGAGGCGGGTTCCATCGGCCTCGGTGTACTCCCAGGAATCGGCCTTCTGGCGCTCGTGGTAGACACGCACGCGGTCGGCAGCCACGCGCAGCGCCTCGCGCTGCTCGACCGCCAGACCATCGAGCGCCGCATGCAGCGCAGACTTCGGCAGCTCAAGCGCCGCCATCGAGGCCACATCGAGGCGATCGAATCGTTTCGTGTACTCGATGACTGCTGCATCACCGGTCGCGCGCACCGCGCGCAGAATCTCGGTGACGGCTGCATCGATGCGATCGTCCGCAGATGCCTCGAACGCGAGCAGTGCATCGAGTACCGACAGGAATTCCGGCTCGCGCGCGTCGAGACGGCGAATGGGTGTCTGGCTCATGGCAGGCCTCAGGGTTTGACTGCGCCGGCGAAGGCGTCGAGCATCGGCTGGATAAGTTCGCGCTTGAGCTTGAGCGAAGCCTGATTGACGATCAGGCGCGAACTGATCGGCATGATGTCTTCGACTTCCTCGAGATTGTTGGCGCGCAGCGTGCCGCCGGTGGAGACCAGGTCGACGATGGCATCGGCCAGACCGACCAGCGGCGCCAGCTCCATCGAGCCGTAGAGCTTGATCAGATCGACGTGCATTCCCTTGCCGGCGAAATGCGCCTTGGCGGCATTGATGTACTTGGTGGCGACGCGGATACGACCGCCAGGACGGATTGCCGCCTCGTAGTCGAAGCCTTTCTGCACCGCCACACACAGGCGGCAGCGTGCGATGTTGAGATCGAGCGGCTGATAGAGCCCTGCTCCGCCATGCTCGATCAGCACGTCCTTGCCCGCGATGCCAAGATCGGCCGCGCCGTACTGGACATAGGTCGGTGTATCGGTCGCACGCACGATGACCAGACGCACATCAGGGCGGTTTGTGCCGATGATGAGCTTGCGCGAGCTTTCGGGATTGTCGGTCGGGACGATGCCGGCTGCTGCCAGCAGCGGCAGGGTTTCCTCGAAGATACGGCCCTTGGACAGGGCGAGGGTGATGCTGGACACGGTTCTGACCTTGCTGAATCGGGCCCGTATTGTAACCCGGCAGGGCTTCTGTTAGCCTCACACCAGATGGCTGAACCGCGACAGCGGCTCGGCCATTTTCTTTGTCTGCTCGACCATTTTCCTTTTTGTCATCAGGAAACGATCATCATGAAACCCGAGATCATCATCTCAACGCAGGACATGGACAGGCTCGAAGGCCTGCTGTCCGCCCCCTCCGCGCGCAGCAGAAGCGATCTCGATCCACTGCGTGCCGAACTCGATCGCGCCGATGTGCGCGAGACGGAAGACATGCCGGACGACGTCATCATGATGAACAGCCGCGCGCGCTTCCTGGAAGAAAACACTGGCCGCGAGTATGAACTCACGCTCACCTACCCGCGCGACGCCAGTGCCGAAACCAGCCACGTGTCCATCTTCTCGCCTGCGGGCAGCGCGCTGATCGGCCTCGCGACCGGTCAGAGCATCGACTGGACAACACCCGACGGGAAGCCGATCAGGCTGAAGGTACTGGCCGTAAAACAGGCCGCCGCAACGGCGCAACCGTAAGCGAAACAACCGGCGCGCCCTGACGGGCTGCGCCGGTGCGGGCGTCTTCAGTTCAGACGACGCACGCGCGCGCCGAGCGCCGCCAGCTTTTCCTCAAGTCGTTCGTAGCCGCGGTCGAGATGGTAGATGCGCTCGATCGTGGTCTCACCATCCGCTATCAGCCCGGCAATCACCAGACTGGCAGACGCACGCAGATCGGTCGCCATGACCGCAGCACCCTGCAGACGCTCGACCCCCTTGACCACCGCCGTATTGCCGTCGATGCGGATGTCTGCACCCAGACGCTGCAGCTCAACCGCATGCATGAAGCGGTTCTCGAAGATGGTTTCGCGGATCATCGCAACACCATCCGCCACGCAATTGAGCGCCATGAACTGCGCCTGCATGTCGGTGGGAAATGCGGGATAGGGCGAGGTCCGCAGGTTCACTGCCTGCAGGCGCTGAGGTGCCTTGAGGCGAATCGCATCGCGCTCGGTCTCGACCTCGCAACCAGCATCCATCAGCTTGTCGACGACGGCATCGAGGTAGGCCGCAGACGTCCCGGTCAGCCTGACATCACCGCCGGTTACTGCAGCCGCGCACAGATAGGTGCCGGTCTCGATGCGGTCGGGCATGATCCGGTGCGTCGCGCCATGCAGGCGCTCAACCCCCTGGATACGAATGACGTCGGTCCCTGCACCGGAGATGCGGGCCCCCATCGCCACAAGGCAGTTGGCGAGATCGACAATCTCCGGCTCGCGTGCCGCGTTCTCGATCACGGTCTCGCCATCAGCCAGGCAGGCCGCCATCATCAGGTTCTCGGTGCCGGTCACCGTCACCATGTCGGTGAACAGTCGTGCGCCCTTCAGGCGCGGCACTCGGGCATGCACGTAACCATGCTCAACCGTCACCTCGGCGCCCATCGCCTGCAGCCCCTTGATATGCTGATCCACCGGGCGTGCGCCGATGGCACAGCCGCCGGGCAGGCTGACACGCGCCTCGCCGCAGCGCGCCACCAGCGGCCCCAGCACGAGGATGGAGGCGCGCATGGTCTTCACCATCTCATAGGGTGCGACCGGATTGTTCAGGCCGGCAGCCTCCAGCGTCGCGGTGCCGCCATCGATGCTGACCTTCACCCCCATCTGCCCGAGCAGGTCGAGCAAGGTGCCGATGTCCTTGAGCTGCGGAACATTGGTAAAGGTGACAGGCTCCGCCGTCAGCAATGCCGCACACAGGATCGGCAGCGCCGCGTTCTTGGCACCGGAGATGGCTACTTCACCCGAGAGGCGGAAACCGCCTTCAATCAACAGCTTGTCCATGATCTTCGCTTACAGTCCCAACTCGACGCGCGCCTCGGCCCATTTGGCCGGGGTATAGGTTTGCAGCTGCAGGGCATGGATCTCGTTGCCCATCAGCTTGCCCAGCGTGGCGTAAACGGCCTGGTGCTGGCGCACCTTGAGCTGACCCTCGAAACTCGCGCTGACCACGATCCCGCTGAAATGCACACCATCATCACCGTCGATGAGAACGAATTCGCAGGGGAGACCCTGCTCGATCAACCGCTTGACTTCACTTGCCTCGAACATTTCCAGACTCCTCTCAGGCGCGCAACTTGTAGCCCCGTGCGAGCATCGCCAGGGTCAGTACCGCGACAAAAACAAAACACCCGCTCACCACACCGAGGCTGAGCCAGGGCGACACGTCGGACTGGCCGAAGAAGCCGTAGCGGAAGCCGTCGATCATGAAGAAGAACGGGTTGGCATGGGACACGTCCTGCCACAGCTGCGGCAGGGAATGAATCGAATAGAACACGCCCGACAGCATCGTGAGCGGCATGATCAGGAAGTTCTGAAACGCGGCAAGCTGATCGAACTTGTCCGCCCAGATGCCGGCAATGACGCCGAGCGAACTGAGAATGCCCCCGCCCAGCACGGCAAACACGATCACCCACAGGGGCGCGGCCATATGCAGTTCGACAAAGGGGATCGAGATCAGCAATACGCCGACGCCGACGAACAGACCACGAAAGGTCGAGGCGATCACGTAGGCCGCATAGAACTCACGATAGGACAGTGGCGGCAGCAGCACGAAGATGATGTTACCGGTGATTTTGCTCTGTATCAGCGAGGATGAACTGTTCGCGAAGGCGTTCTGCAACAGCGACATCATCACCAGACCGGGCACGAGAAAGGCGGTATAGGCGATATCGCCGTATACCGTGACGTGACGATCCAGCACATGGGAGAAGATGAGCAGGAAGAGCACGGCGTTGAGCACCGGCGCCATGACGGTCTGGAAGGCCACCTTGCGGAAGCGCAACACTTCCTTGTACAGCAGGGTGCGAAACCCCATCCACGGGGCGTCCTCACCAGACACGATCTGCTGCGGACGCTCAGACACGATGCATGACCTCAATGAAAACCCGTTCCAGATCCGGCTCGCCGAGATGCATCTCGGTCACGCCTGCATTGCCTTCGCGCAGACGGGCCAGCAGTTGTTCGACATCGGCGAAGGCATCGAAGGGAAACTCGATCCAGCCGCCCTCCACCGCATGTCCGCCAAGCACGAGCGCGACTTCCGGATGTGCGACCTTCACCCGCATGGTGTGCGTTGCAAAGCGATTGAGCAGGTTCTGCGTCGTATCGAGCGCGACCACCTTGCCCGCCTTGAGCATGGCGATGCGGCCACACAGGGTCTCGGCCTCTTCGAGATAGTGCGTGGTCAGCACGATGGTATGACCGTCCCGGTTGAGCTTGCGCACGAACTGCCACAAGCCCTGCCGCAGCTCGACATCGACGCCCGCGGTCGGCTCGTCGAGCACGATCACCGGCGGGCGATGAACCAGCGCCTGCGCCACCAGCACCCGGCGCTTCATGCCGCCGGACAGGGTCCGCATGTTGGAAGCCGCCTTGGCCGTCAGATCCAGGCTGGCGAGGATCTCGTCGATCCAGTCGTCGTTGTTGCGAATGCCGAAATAGCCGGACTGGATGCGCAACAACTCGCGCACGGTGAAGAAGGGATCGAAGACCAGTTCCTGCGGCACCACCCCGAGATTGCGCCTGGCCTTGCGATAGTCGCTCACGACGTCGTGGCCCATCACTTCAAGCTTGCCGCTATCCGCACGCACCAGGCCGGCCAGCGCGGAAATCAGTGTTGTTTTGCCGGCGCCGTTTGGCCCCAGCAAGCCGAAGAACTCGCCCTGACGGATTTCAAGGTCGACGCCGCCCAGCGCCTGCAGGCGCCCGTATTGCTTGGTCACGGCGGAAATCCGGATTGCGGGAACAGTCGTCGTCATGCTCAACCGGCAATCGGCAGGACTTCGTCCAGACCATAGAGTTCACTCAGGCTTTTCAGCCCGTCAGGCATACCGGTGACACTCAATGTGTCGCCGCGCGCCTTCAGCCGGCGCGACCATTCCAGAAGCAGCGCCAGCGCAGCCGAGTCGGCCTCGACAACGGCCGCGAGGTCTACGACGCAATTGCCCTCAGGAAGGGCACGATCGACCAGTCCGGCGATTGTCCGCATGGTGAGCACCCCCTCCATGCGGACAACGGTTGCTTCTGCCATCAACTGCCCGCCTGTGCGCTCACGAGCGAGCTGTTCTTAGACTCCAGCGAACGAATCAGGCCATCAATGCCGTTGCTGCGCACCTCGGAGCCAAAGCTGCCCCGATAGTTGGTCACCAGGCTCACGCCGGCCACGACCACGTCGAATACCTTCCAGCCTGTGCTGGTCTTTTCCAGCATGTAGTCGATGCCGATGGGCTGAGCCCCCGGCTGACGCACCTCGGTGCGCACCTGGACCGTCGTGTCGGCCACGCCCATGCGGGTGGGCTTGAAATCGATGACCTGCTCACGATACTGGGTCAGTGCATTCGAGTAGGTCCGCACCAGCAGGGTCTTGAATGCTTCGGTCAGACGGTCCTGCTGAACCGGCGTGGCGCTGCGCCAGTCGCGACCGACCGCCAGCATGGTCATGCGGCGAAAGTTGAAGTGGGGCAGCACCCGCTCCTCCACCAGACCAAGCGCCCGCGTGGTATCACCCGACTGAATGGCCTTGTCTTCGCGCACGATCGTCAGTACGTCGTTGGTCACCGAGCGCACCAGCACATCGGGCGGGGTCTTCTCGTCAATCGCAAACGCGGCAGGCGCAGCGGTCGCGAACATCAACAGGAAGCAGCACAAAATTCTCTTCATCATTCTCACCAGTTCAGTTGAAATGCCCGTCAGTTCGGGCATTCAGCGCAAAATCACCGACACCGAGCAGTTCCAGGTCTTCCACTGCAACCGCTGCGAGTTCGTCTGCAGCCCTGCCCAGCGGCAGGCTGTCACCGTCTACACGGCTGAAATCTTCGTACACCCGTGGCGGGTTGCCATCGAAAACTTTGTAACGGCGCTGTTCAAGATAGAAGTCGCGCACATAGCTGTACTTGTCGAGCGTGCCTTCTTCCAGGGTCTTGTCCACACCGAGGAGATTTGCGCGCGTGTTCAGGAGACGCACACCGGTCATCGTATTGCGCGTCGGGATGTGGCCAACGGACGACACGGGATCGACCGACATATCGACCGGAAGCATTGCTGCGTCACGCAAGGTGCGCGGACCGAAGAAAGGCAGCACGATGTACGCACCGTCACCGACGCCCCAGCGGCCGAGCGTCTGACCAAAGTCCTCGTCATGCTTGGCAAAGCCCATCTCTGTCGCAATATCGAGCACACCGGCAATACCGAATGTCGAGTTGAACAGGAAGCGCATCATGTCACTCAGCGCATCTGCGAACTTGCCCTGAAGCAGGTTGTTGACGCCGATCCAGGGGTCGCCGAGGTTGCCGAACACGTTGCTCACGCCCGTGCGGACCGGCGACGGCAATACCGCATCGTAGGCCTGGGCGGCCGGCTTGATCACAGCCTTGTCCAGCCCTTCGTTGAATGAAAACATGGCCCGGTTGTAGCCTTCGAGCGGATCCTGAGGATCCGATGCCGTCGTCGCACAACCGCTACCCAGCAACACGGTTGCCGCCAGGACCAGCACACGCACGCCGCTTCGGAGGGGACGCATTGTTGCGTTCATTTCGGTTTTCTCCATCGGGACGGGGCCGTCATTGCGCCGGCGCTTCAGCCGCCTTGTTGAACATGAACTGACCGATCAGCTTCTCGAGCACGACTGCAGACTGCGTAATCTGGATGACGTCGCCCCCCTTGAGCACGTCGACCTCCGCCCCCGGTTCAAGTCCGATGTACTGCTCGCCGAGCAGACCGGACGTCAGGATGGTGGCAATGGTATCGCGGGGGAATTCATAACGACTATCCAGTTCGAGCTTGACCACCGCGCGATAGCGCTGCGAATCGAAGCGGATGTCCGCAACGCGCCCGACCAACACCCCCGCACTCTTGACCGGCGCCCGCACCTTGAGCCCGCCGATGTTGTCGAAGGGCGCCTCAACCGCATAGAGCGTCGCGCCACTCAGGCCGGTGAAGTTGCCGACCTTCATTGCCAGAAAAATCAGTGCCGCACAACCCAGCACCACAAACACACCCACCCACAGGTCGAGCGTCGTTCTGCTCATCATTGACCCCGGAACATGAAAGAAGTCAGTACAAAATCCAGCGCCAGAATTGCCAGCGCCGAGCTCACCACCGTGCGGGTAATCGCCCGCGAAACACCTTCGGCCGTCGGATTGCAGTCATAGCCTTCGAACACCGCAATCAACGATACCGCCACACCGAAAACAAAGGATTTCAGCACCCCGTTCAGGATGTCGTAGCGAAAATCCACAGCCGCCTGCATCTGTGACCAGAACGCGCCATCGTCGACGCCGATGAACACCACCCCGATCAGCCAGCCACCAAACACGCCCATGGCAGAAAACATCGCTGCCAGCAAAGGCATCGAAATCACCCCACCCCAGAAGCGCGGCGCAACAACACGCGCAATCGGGTTCACGGCCATCATGTCCATGGCCTTCAACTGCTCGGTCGCCTTCATCAAACCGATCTCGGCCGTAATCGCAGAGCCGGCACGACTGGCAAACAGCAAGCCGGCAACCACCGGGCCCAGTTCGCGCGTCAGCGAAAGCGCCACCAGCACGCCGAGCGCATCGCTCGACCCGTAGCGCTGCAGTGTTTCATAGCCCTGCAGTCCGAGCACCAGTCCGACAAAAAGCCCGGACACCAGAATGATCAGCAGAGACAGCACGCCACTGAAGTAGATCTCACGGATGGTGAGATGCACGCGCCGGATCGACTGTCCCGAGTACAGCAGCATCATGACGAAGAAGCGTGCCACGAAACCGAAGCGCCACACTGCGTCCACCGTCATTGCACCGACGCGCCGCACAAAATCAATGACCGGATTCATCGCACACCCCGATCGAGCAAACTGGACATCGGCGCCGCCGGATAATGGAAAGGCACCGGTCCGTCCGCTTCAGCGTTGACAAACTGATGCACGAAAGGATGCCCGGATGCACGAATTTCGTCCGGCGTGCCCTGGGCCACGATCCGCCCCTCGGAAACGAAGTACACGTAATCGACGATTTCCAGCGACTCATGCACATCATGGGTCACCATGACCGTACTCGCGCCCAGCGCATCGTTGAGCCGGCGAATGAGTTGCCCGACGATACCAAGCGAAATCGGATCGAGTCCGGCAAAGGGTTCGTCGTAGAGCACCAGCATGGGATCAAGCGCCACTGCCCGGGCCAGCGCCACCCGCCGCGCCATCCCGCCCGACAGCTCGGAAGGCATCAGCGCAGCTGCCCCGCGCAAACCCACCGCCTGCAGCTTCATCAGCACGAGGTCATTGATCAGGCCCGGGGGCAACTCGGTGTGCTCGCGCAAGGGGAAAGCCACATTGTCGAACACACTCATATCGGTAAACAGGGCGCCAAACTGGAACAGCATGCCCATGCGCCTGCGCAAGGCGTAGAGGGCAGCGTTGCCGAGCTCGCCAACGTTCTGAGCCTCCACCTCTACGCGACCGCCCGTCGCGCGAATCTGGCCACCGATCAGACGCAGCAGCGTGGTCTTTCCACAACCGCTGCCGCCCATGATTGCCACGACCTGGCCACGATGCACATCCAGGTCGATACCGCGCAAGACTTCTCGCTCGCCATAGGCAAAACGAACGTCGCGCAGGCTGACGAGAGGCGCTTGCGTAGAAGAGGGAGTCACCGGGGGGAAATCTTAGGGTAGTAAAGGCCGGCAGTTTAGCAGAGGAGCGGCGCGCCTCAGGGCAAATCTGTTGCAATGCGACAACGTTCGAAGCGCCCCCACTCCCGACAAGGCCACCCGGAACACGGGTCAGGCAGCCACCCCAGCCACTCCCCCGCCGCCTCCAGCGCGACCTGCCATCTTGACGCGGTGACACGAGAATGTATTATGCTAAAAGCATTCAATTATTCGATATGAATATTTACAAACTCATCCCTGCCATCGTTTGCGCTTCAGTACTGGGCTGCACTCAGACGCTTCCGCGTGCACCGGCGGACACTCATCTGCGCTCCGACACGCCGGACATGAAAACCGAGGCGCTACCGACAGCGCCGGAACCCGCAGCATCCGCGGCAGAAGCCGTCCCGCCCCTCCCAGCCCCCACCTATTCGATTTCGGTCAACCGGGTTTCAGTCGTCGAACTCCTCAACGCGATCGCACGCGACGCCCGACTCGACATCGACATCCATCCGGGCATTACCGGTGTTGTGACGCTCAATGCCTTCAATCAGCCCCTGAGACAACTGCTTACGCGAATCTCGCGCCAGGCCGACATCCGGTTCGAACTCGCAGGCAGCTATCTCGCGGTAATGCCAGACACCCCCTACCTGCGCACCTACCAGGTGGATTACGTCAACCTGAGCCGAAGCATGAGCGGCTCGGTCGCCACCAGCACCCAGATTGCAACCAGTTCGAGCGCGCTTGACGGCAAGCGCAGTGCCGGCGGCAACACCTCTCTCACGCAAATTGAAACCCTGTCGGCAAACCGCTTCTGGGAGTCACTCGAAACCAACATCCGAACCATCCTCCGGGAGCACACCCGGTTCATCCTGCGTCGCCGCTGCGAGGACCGCCGACAGGATTCGTCTGACCGTGACGGAGGCCAGTCTGCCCCCTGCGCCGAACCCGAGCAGGCCGAGTTCGTGATGGTCAATCGTGAAACCGGGGTGTTGATGGTCCGCGCCAACAGCACCCAGCACGAACGCATTGTCGAGTTCCTCGAGCGGGTTCAGACCGCCGCGCGACGTCAGGTCATCATCGAGGCCACCATCGTCGAGGTCGCACTCAGCGACGGATACAAGCAGGGCATCGACTGGACGCGCCTCGGCACCCGCAGCGGCAACATCCAACCGCGCGGCTCTGGCGCCGACAGCAGCACACTGTCGCCAACACTCTCCTACCTGTCGGACAAGCTCGACATCAGGCTCGAACTGCTCGAATCCTTCGGCACCGTGAAGGTGCTTTCAAGCCCCCGCCTTTCGGTGCTGAACAATCAGACCGCGATGCTCAAGGTCGTCGAAGAGGTGGTCTATTTTCTGGTGGACGCCTCGACCACTGCCTACGGCGACAGCGACCGCGAGAAGATCACCGCGACCACGACACCGCAATCGGTGTCGGTCGGCATGGTGATGGCCCTGACGCCACAGATCAGTGCGAACGGCGAGATCATCCTCAACGTACGCCCGACGATTTCCAGCATTTCCGGCTTCCGCGACGACCCGAACCCTTCGCTCGGAAGCATTCCCAACCGCGTGCCGCAGATCCGCACACGTGAAATCGAATCCGTCCTGCGCCTGTCCAGCGGCGAGATCGCCGTACTCGGCGGCCTGATGGAGGACAAGCTCGATTACGATACCGGTCGCATTCCGCTTCTCGGGGCAATCCCCGTCCTCGGTGAATTCTTCACCCGGCGCGAGAATTCCGCACAACGCACCGAACTGGTCATTTTCCTGCGTCCGCTACTGATTGAGCGCCCCACAATCGATGCCGGCTACGCCGGATATCGCGAATCCCTGCCCACTCCGGATTTCTTTCGCACGCCGCCCGAGCAAGCGCACATCCTGGGTTCGCTGTCCTCGGGCAATGCTTCCGGGCCGGGCGCCGCGCAGCGATGAATACGATCACCCCGCTGCTGGCCGCCGACAACCGTGATCCGAAAACGATCGGGCAGCAGTTGCTCGATGCCGGCCTGATCACCGAAGACCAGCTTCGTATCGGTCTCATTGAACAGGCGAGCAGCAAGCAACAACTGGGACGAGCCCTCATCGAACTCGGCTTTCTCACCGAAGGCACGCTACGAGACACTCTGAGCGCCCGCCTCGGGCAACAAAGCGTTGAGCTCGCCAGCGTCGTCATCGATCCGGCCACCCTTGCCCTCGTCCCCGAGCAAATCGCCCGCCAGCACCGTCTGCTGCCCTTGCACTTCGACGCCGACCTCAAGCGGCTCACCCTTGCCAGCCCCGGTGGTCACGACATCATTGCGCTCGATGCGCTTCGCAGTGTGTGCGAGCCGGGCATCGACATCGCGCTGCGCCTTGCGGCCGAATCCGAACTGCGCCAGGCGCTTGACCGCCATTACGGCTACCAGCTCTCGATCGACGGCATCCTGCACGAGATCGAATCCGGCACAGCCCCCCAGCCGCAAGACCAAGGTCCGGGACACCCCCGACAACCTGTCATCCGGCTCATCGATGCGCTGTTGGTCGACGCGGTAAAACATGAAGCTTCCGATATCCACTTCGAGCCCGAATCCGGTTTCCTGCGCATTCGTTACCGCATCGATGGCCTGCTGCAGCAGATCCGGGTGCTGCACCACAGTTACTGGCCGGCCATGGTGGTCAGGCTGAAAGTGATGGCAGGCCTCAATATTGCCGAGACACGCAGCCCCCAGGATGGCCGCATCTCGCTCACCCTCAACGGCCGTCCAATCGACTTCCGGGTCTCCGCTCAGCCGACCCTGCATGGCGAGAACATCGTCCTGCGCATCCTCGACCGGCAGAAAGGGATCGTCCCCCTCGCGCACCTGGGGCTCGCCGCCGAGCAGCAGGATCGCATTTCACGGATGATCGCTCACCCCGAAGGCCTGATCCTGGTCACGGGCCCGACCGGAAGCGGCAAGACCACCACGCTCTACTCCATTCTCAACCAGCTCAACGACGAAACCCGCAACATCATGACGCTGGAGGACCCGGTGGAGTATCCGATGCCGATGGTCCGCCAGACCACGATCTCCGACGGCGCGAGGATCGACTTCCCCAGCGGCATCCGCGCCATGCTCAGACAGGACCCGGACGTGATCTTGGTCGGCGAGATCCGCGACACGGATACCGCGGAGATGGCGCTGCGGGCAGCCATGACCGGTCACCAGGTGTATTCAACCCTGCACACCAACTCCGCGCTCGGCGCCATTCCCCGGCTGCTGGACATCGGCCTTCGCCCCGACCTGCTCGCTGGCAACCTCGTCGGCGTGATCGCCCAGCGCCTGCTCAGACGCCTGTGCCCGGCATGCCGTCAGCCCGACCGCCCCTCTGTCGCCGAACAGCAAGTGCTCGGCATCCTGCCGGAGCACGCCGCGACGACGAGGATTCATCGTCCCCGGGGGTGCCCCGAGTGTGCTCACCGCGGCTATCGCGGGCGGCTTGCCATCGTCGAATGTCTGCTGATGGATGAAGAGCTCGACGACCTCGTCAGTCGCCGGGCGGGACGGCGTGAGCTCGCCGCCGCCGCAGCGCGCAAGGGTTTTGTCGACCTGGCCCGGGACGGCGCGCGTCGCGTGCTCGACGGCAGCACCAGCATTGAAGAGCTGTCCCGCGTCATTCGTCTCCACCACCACGACCAGCCCCCGTCATGACGCTCCATACCTATCGGGCAATCGACAACGGTGGCCGCAGCGTGCGCGGCACCACAGACGCCGCGGACATCGAGGATCTCGAATCGCGCCTGCAGCGCCGCGGACTGACACTCGTCCACGGCGAACCGGCCAACCCGCACACCGGACGCCGCGTCTGGAGCCGACGCATCCCGCGCCGCGAACTCATCCATTTCTGCTTTCATCTGGAACAGCTGCTTGCTGCCGGCGTCCCCATCATCGAAAGCCTCACCGACCTTCGCGAAGCCACCGCGCACATGCAGATGCAGCAGGTCGTGAGCACACTGGTGGAGGACATCGAGGGCGGACTCCCGCTGTCGGAAGCCGCGGCCCGCCATCCGGGTGCATTCGACGCGGTGTTCTGCAGCCTGCTCCGGGTCGGCGAGCAGACCGGCACGCTCGCCCCTGTGCTCCGCCAACTCGCAGATGCCTTGCACCGTGAAGACGAACTCGCCGCCCACGCGCGCAAACTCGCCATCTATCCGATCATCGTCGGCTCGGTCTTGTGCGCGGCAATCGCGGTCGCGCTCCTGTTTGTCGTTCCCGAGCTCGGCCGCCTGTTCCGCAGCACAGGGCAGGCCCTGCCACTGCAAACCCGCATCCTGATCGAGCTGTCGAGCGGCCTCGCACACCATGGATGGCTGATCCCGGTGGTGCTCGCCCCCGCCCTGGGCGCGACGCGCTTTGCCATCCGCAACAACCCGGCGCTCCAGCTTGATTTCGACCGTTTGCGCCTGCGCCTGCCGCTGCTCGGTGCGCTGCAGTACAAGATTGCGCTGGCACGCGTCGCCAGCCTCCTGTCCATGCTCTACGCATCCGGAATCACGCTGCTCGATGCCCTGAGCACGGCAGAGCACGCCAGTGGCAATCTAGCGATCCGCGACAGTCTGCGCACGGCTAGCCTGCGCATCACCGAAGGTCACGACATCGCGTCTGCTTTCGAGCTCACCGGACTCTTCCCACAACTGGTGACCCGCATGCTGAGAATCGGAGAGCAGACAGGCAGCCTCGACACCGCCCTCGGCAATGTCGTTCATTTCTACGAGCGAGATACCAAAGAATCCATCGAGCGGCTTCAGGCGAGTGCCGAGCCAATGCTCACCCTGATCCTGGGGGCCTTGATGCTGTGGATCGTGTTTGCCGTGCTTGGTCCGGTGTACGACATTCTCACCCGGCTACCCGTCTGACCGGAGCGCAATCAATGAAACCCGACAGACTGCTCGTAATCGACGCCGACGGACTCGAAGCATGGCGCCACGAACGTGGTCGCCTCGAACCCTGCGCGCATTTCAGGGCGGGTGGAGACGAAGGTGTTGCCGCGTTCCGAAAATGGCTGGGGGCGCAGGCACATCGGTGCCGATTTGCCATCCTCGTCGATCTTGCCGAAGAGCGGTGCGCGCTGGAGCATCTTCCCCGCGCAAACCGCAACGATCGCAAGGCAATGATCCTGCGCAAGATGCGCCAGCACTTCCCGGGCACGGACTTCACGACCAGCGAGCACCAGGGGCGACATGAAGGCAACCCGGCGCTCGATACATTCCTGTTCTGTGCACTGACGCGTCCAGCGCTGTTCGAGCCATGGTTCAAGGTACTCGAGCAAGCCTCGGCCATCGTGACCCGCCTCGATACCCCGCCTCGTCTGCTCGAGCACTGGCAGCGCAGGAGCCCCCTCGGCAAGGACACCTGCCTGCTACTCAGCCTCACGGCTGCCGGCATGCGTCAGACCCTTTTTCGAAACGGCAAAGTGAGCTTCACCCGCATTGCGCCCCCACGGGCAGGTTCGCTTGCGGAATGCCTGCCCTTCTACGCCAGCGAACTGTCCCAGACCCGGGCCTATCTCGCAGCTCAGCGCCTGATCGCCGACAACGCAGCGCTGAAAACCCTGTTTCTTGCCCATCCTGCGGATCGCGACACCCTGGGCAGCATCAGCGCGCAGGACAAGGGCATCGACCTTCAGTTCACCGATCTCCCTGCACAAGCGCGACCACGGCAGCCCGACGGAGCAACATCCGACTCCGATTCGCGCCCTTTCCTGCTGCAAAGACTCATCGACAAACCCCCTTCGGTTCAGTATCCCGCCACAACACTGAAGAGCGAATACACCGCGGCACGACTTCGGCGCGGACTGTTCCGGACCGCAGGCAGCGCGGCCCTCATCATGCTCCTCGCCGCCGCAGCCATGCTGCTCGACGCCCGCAGCCTCGCGCGGCAGAGCGCCATGCTCGAAACCGAACGACTCGCAGTACAGCAGCAGATCGACGACGTGAACAGGCAGCGTCCTGCGCTGCCCGCGCCAGTGGCCGTCACGCTCGACTGGCTCGACGAACTTGAACACACCCGAAGCAGTTCAGTACCAGACGAATACGTGATGCATCAGGTCAGCACGATGCTCGACGCCACCCCGGCACTTCAGCTTGAGCGTCTGAGCTGGCATGCCGCCGATGCCGCACAGACCAGGAGCAGCACAACGACCGGGACGATGGGGATCGCCGTCGAAATCGACGCGAATCTTGCCCCCGAAACCACGTTTGCGGAAGACAGCCCGGTGGAGCAAAGCCTGCGCCTGATCGATGACTGGCAGCGCAGCTTTCATCTCGAGATACAGGCCAAACACCTCCCGAACATCGTTTCCACGGCTGACGAGCACGCGCGCGCCGCCCCCAGGCCGTCCCGCCTGAACCTGAGCTTCACGCTGCCGTTGGCACAAGCGGCGCAAGGCGGTCAGTGATGGGCAGGCGCATTCCGTTACCTCTGCGCAAGGCTCTGGCGATCGCGATCGTTCTGCTCGCACTGTCAGGAACTGGGCTTGGGCTGTCCATCTACGCCAGGCATGACCAGACTCAGATGCTCGCACTTGCACAACGGGCACTGACGCAGGCCCGATCGCAACTGCAACAGGCAAGGGACGACACCGTGCGCAGCCAGCTCGCCCGGTCTCGCCTTGCCGCACTCGAGCTCATAGACGCCGATACCGTCCCGGGCCGCCGGCACGATGCACTGCGCAGGCTTCAGTCTGACCCTCACCTGTTCTCGGTCGAACTCAGGACAAGGCCACGCGTGCCAGACAAGCCAGACACCTCCGGACTGCCGACGCGCTCGATCCTGCATCTGAGCCTGCGTGCCGGCGTGCTGCATGAAGAAGCCCTGAGCGTCGCACTGCAATCCCTTGCCGCCACACCCGGAGTCAGTGTCATCCCGCGCGGATGCCAAATCATCCGCGCGCACGCGACTCACGACGACGGCCCTGTCGTCACACCACTGCATGCACGCTGCGAGCTCGACTGGATCACCCTGCACCCGGCCGCAGGTGCATCGTCATGAGAGCCCGGCGCATCCTCGTCCTGCTACTGTGCGCCGCCCTCGCGATCAGCGGGCTGGCGCGCGCAGAACGCCCTGGACGCCTGTTCTTCACACCCGATGAACGGCGGGCGCTCGAACAGGCCCAGCTTCAGCCCGCCCCCAGCGCCACTCCCAAACAGGCAGGCATCCGCTTCGACGGCATGCTCTGGCGCGAGCGGCAGCTGGTGAAGTTATGGGTCGATCAGGACACACAGCAGCCGGATCCGCCCTACCACCCCGAGCTCGAGACCGCACAGCTCCGTATCGACGCACGCACAGGGCAGGAGGTTCGGCTGAGCGCCGGACAGCACTGGTCTCCAGCCAACACCACGCGGCAGCAGGGAACAATCCCGCTTCAACGCGGGGACGATGGCCGAGTGAAATGAAAAGGGTGCAACAGGGATCCATTCTGATCGCAGTACTGCTGATCCTCGTGATCGGCGGCACCGGCGTGATGCTGAGCGCCGGCAGACTCTCGGCACGGATCCAGTTGCAGGCACAGGCCAGGAGTACGGTTGCGCTCGCGCAGGCAAGAGATGCGCTGCTCGGCTACGCCATCAGTTATGCCGAACAACATCCCGGCCAAGGCTACGGATATCTGCCCTGCCCCGACGCAGCCAATACCGGCTCGGCCCGGATAGGGGCATGCAATGTCCGCGACCACGGGGCCATCGGCCGTTTTCCCTATCGCACCCTTGGGCTGTCCGATCTGCGCGACGGATGGGGTGATTGCCTGTGGTACGCGGTGGCGGGCAGCGTCAAGAACAACCCCAAGCCGCTCGCACTCAACTGGGACAGTCCCGGGCAGTTCGATCTTACCGACAGTACAGGGCGACCACTCGCAGCTCAGGGCGGGCGGCCCCTGCGTGCAGTCGCGGTGCTGCTTGCCCCCGGCCTGGCCAACGCATCGCAAACAAGACCTCCTGCATCAGGGCGGCTCTGCCCGGGCAGCAACGATGCAGTTGCCGACCTTCCCGCCTACCTCGATCAGCCCTACCCCGCAGACTTTTCATCCGCGCTTGCCATCGTGCAAGGGAATCCCACCGACACGGTCAACAACGACCTTATCGCCTGGATCACCACCGACGACATCTTCGACGGCCTGCGCCGGCGGCACGACTTCCCCCTCCTCATCGACGCCATGATCAGTCGCGCGACCACTGCACTCGACACCGCGCTGAACCAGACCGGCTTCCTTTCCGCTCACGCAACCCAGGTCAGCCCCGAACGCTTTCAGGGGGCGATCCCGGATGCCAGCACACTCGGCATCGCTCCGCAGTACGCGGACCTGCACGACAACTGGCGCGACCAGCTGCATTTCGTGGTCTGTGCCAACGGCAGTCCCTGCCTGCAGGCATTCCTGACCGACACCGCCCATTCGCCTCCGCTTGCCGCCGTCGAATCATGTCGCGCACTTGTCCTGTTCGGTGGCGAACGCATTCGCAGCGGCGCTGCCGCGCAGTCACGCGAAAGCCCGGCCGAGCGCGCCGACCCTGTGCAGTTCTTCGAGGGGCTCACTGCCGCGAGCCTGGTGGCAGGCAGTGGAGATTTCAGTGGTTCAACCGCCTTCACCGTTTCGACACCCTCAAACCCGGCGAGCGTAGACGTGATCAAATGCATTCACTAGCCCGCCCGCTCATCCGCGTCCGCCCGCATTCAGCCGCCGGCTTCACCCTCGTCGAGATGGCGGTGGTGCTGGTGATCCTTGCCTTGCTGAGCAGCACCCTGATGGCACCGATCAGCGGCCAGATCGAGGTACGTGCCAGACAGGAAACGGCATCCAGGCTTCACGACATCGAACAGGCCCTGATCGGCTTCGCCATCATTCACGGCCGCCTGCCCTGCCCAAGCACCGAACCCGACCCTGCGAGCCCCGCCTACGGGCTGGAGCAAAACCCGCCCTGCAACCACGGCAGTCCGGGCTACCTGCCCTGGCGCACCCTGGGAACCGAGCCGACCGACGCCTGGGGCAACCCGCGCACATCCGCAGCTACCAGCTGGCACGGTCACTGGCGATACCGCGCAGATACCGGCCTTACCGACGCAGCCATCACCGCCAACTCGACGACTCAAAGCAATCTGCAGATTCGCGACCACGCCGGCACGCCGATCACCACGACCAGCGCCTCACGCGCGGCTGCAATCGTCTTCTCCACCGGCCCGAACGGCATCGGCGACGGCCTCAACGCCAGTCATTCGGCAGGGGCTCCCGTTTTTGAAACCGGTGAAGCCACCAGCAGCTTCGATGATCAGCTGCACTGGATTGGCCACCCACTGCTGATCGCCAGGCTGGCTCAGGCGGGACGACTGTGATCGCATCCGGCGCCCTGCTCCGCGTGATTCATTCTCACCACGAAGCAAAAAGGAGTCGCAACATGAAAGCAAGGCAATCCGGTTTCACTCTGGTCGAAATCGCCATCGTGCTGGTCATCATCGGCCTGCTAATGGGTGGGGTTCTGAAAGGGCAGGAGCTGATCAACAGTGCCAAGGTCAAGAACCTCGCCCAGGATTTCCGCATCATCCCGCTGTACATCTATGGATACCAGGACAAGTTCCGCGCGCTCCCAGGTGACGACTTGCGCGCCGACACGCATGTGTGTCCGGCAGGCAACACGACCTGCACCACGCTCGGCGACGGCAACGGCCGGATTGATGGCGACTGGGACGCCGCAACGGCCACCCCGCAACCCGAATCCGTGCTGTTCTGGCAGCATCTGCGCCTGGCCAACCTTGCCGGCGGGCCCACACAGACGACCGATCCCAACTTTCTCCCGCTGAACGCCGACGGCGGTCGCATCGGGGTGCAGGCAGGCGGAACCGGGGCGCCGCTTGGCGTCCGCGGCAGCCATGCCATGTGCTCGGGCGGGATTCTCGGAAAATACGTCGTCCAGCTAGATACCGCTCTCGACGATGGCGACCCGACGACAGGTTCGATGCGAGCCGGAACAGGAAGCGGCGCCACCCTCACCCCGATCAGCACCACAAACCCGCTCGACGAGGCAGTGGCCTACGCGGTCTGCCTGGGGTTCTGAGGGCCGCTCAGGCGCCTTTTAGCAATCGCTGCTCGGCCAACTCCAACCCCGCAGGAAGGCCGAGCAGCACGACCACGTCCCCCTCCAGAATGCGTGTTTCCGGGCCCGGCGACAAGCCGCGAATCCCGCGCCGGCGAACTGCGGACACCGAGACCGAGATCTCATCCAGGTGCAATTCGACAATGGTTTTCCCCACGGATGCAGCGCCCGGCGGCACCGACACCGAATGCAGACGGAACAGACTGGAATCCGGCTCGCCGACATCCGTTGCGCCATGAAAAAAGCCGCGCATCAAACCATAGCGCTGGTTCCGGATATCGCGAATCCGCCTCACCACGCGATTCAAGGGCACCCCGACCAGCGCGAGCGCATGTGATGCCAGCATGATGCTGCCCTCGAAAGCCTCCGGCACGACCTCGGCCGCACCGCCCAGTGAAAGCTTGTCCATATTCGATTCGTCGGTGGCCCGCACCACAACCGGCAGATCCGGCCGTAACGCATGGGCGTGATGCATCACCCGCAGTGCGGCCTCGACCTCGCTGAAGGAAATCACCAGCGCGCTGGCGCGCATGATGCCGGCTGCCATCAGAGTCTCGCGCCGCGCGGCGTCGCCATACACCACGGTATCTCCGGCAGCGCCGGCTTCGCGCACGCGGTCGGGGTCGAGGTCGAGCGCCACGTAGCTGACGTTCTCCTGCTCCATGAAGCGGGCCATATACTGACCGCTGCGCCCATAGCCACAAACGATGATGTGCTTGTCGTTATTCAGTGACTGCGCTGCGACCCGGGTCAGCTCCATTGAGCGCATCAGCCACTCTGACGCCACGAAGCGCAGCACCAGTTTGTCGCTGATCTGAACGATCAGCGGAGCGGCAAGCATCGACAGCACCAGTGCCGCCACTGTCGTCTGCAGCAGGCCGGCCGGCATCAGATTTTCTCCGGCGATTTCGGACAACAGCACAAACCCGAACTCTCCCCCCGCACACAGCCACAGCCCCGAGCGCATCGCAGTGCCCGGCGGCGAACCCAGCGCCTTCGACGCCGTGAAGACGATGCCGAACTTGAATACCAGCAGCGCAAGCACCAGACCAATTACCGCAGGCAGGTTGTGCAGGATCGCAACGACATCCAGGAACATCCCCACCGTGACGAAGAACAGTCCGAGCAGCACATCGCGAAACGGCTTGATGTCCTCTTCCACCTGGTAACGGTACTCGGTCTCCGAAATAAGCATCCCGGCGAGGAACGCCCCCAGCGCGAGCGACAGGCCGACCAGCTCCGAAAGCCATGCCAGCCCGAGCGTAATCAGCAGCACATTGAGCATGAACAGCTCGCCCGACCTGCGCTTGGCCACCACGGTGAACCACCAGTGCATCAGTCGCTGGCCGAACACAAGCACCAGTGCGAGCAAAACGACGGCCTTGACCGCCGCCAGCCCGAGCGTGAACGCAAGCTCCTCGGGCGGTCGCGACAAAGCGGGCAGGAGGATCAGCAGCGGCACCACCGCGATATCCTGAAACAGCAGCACACCGATCGTTTCGCGTCCGTGCCGACTGTCGAGCTCGAGCCGGTCGGTGAGCAGCTTGGACAGGATGGCGGTAGACGACATCGCCAGCGTGCCGCCAAGGGCAAAACTGGCAGTCCATCCGAAACCGAAGAGCCGTCCGAGCAGCATGGTCAGCAGCATGCAGGCCACCACCTGCAGGGCCCCCAGTCCGAACACGATGCGCTTCATCGCAAACAGGCGCGGCAGGGAGAACTCGAGGCCAATCGAGAACATCAGGAACACCACCCCGAACTCTGCGAGGTGGCTTGCGCCCTCCGACGATGGCACCAAACCCAGCGCGTGCGGTCCCACCACTGCGCCGACAAGCAGATAGCCGAGCACCGGCGGCAGATTGAGGCTGCGGAATAGCGCCACCATCACCACCGAAGCGGCAAGCAGCAGCAAGACGAGTTCCAGGGTGTTCAGCATTGGAGCCTGTGGAGTTGAACGCCCGCCCCCGGCGAGGGGCCCGGCTGTTATACAATCGCGGCCAGTCATGCCTGCAGGTTAAGCTCTCCGTCAGGCTCCGCTTTTCTTTCAGTTTAACCGCTTCATCCTATTGTGAAACCAATCGTCCCCGACTCTTCATTGCTAGAAAGTGCTACCCGTGTCGGCCGCCGGGTACTTGAGATCGAGGCTGCTGCGGTCGCTGCGCTGGCCGGGCGCCTGGGCACCGAGTTTGAACAGGCCGTTGCGCTCATCCTGCAGAGCCCGGGCCGTGTCATTGTCACGGGCATCGGCAAGTCCGGGCATATTGCACGCAAGCTTGCTGCAACGCTCGCGAGCACCGGTACCCCGGCGTACTTCGTGCACGCTGCCGAAGCGGCACACGGCGATCTCGGCATGATCACCGAAGATGACGTCGTGATCGCACTATCGAACTCCGGCGCAAGCGACGAATTGATGATGATCGTGCCGCAGGTCAAGCGTCGCGGTACCAGACTGATTGCCATGACAGGCAAACCCAACTCGCCGCTGGCCCGCGAAGCCGACGTGCACCTTGATGCTGCGGTCAGCGAAGAAGCCTGCTCGCTCAATCTCGCGCCGACCGCCAGCACCACTGCCGCCCTCGCACTGTGCGACGCCCTGGCGGTCGCCCTGCTTGACGCGCGCGGCTTCGGAGAGGAGGACTTTGCCCGCTCCCACCCCGGCGGCAGCCTGGGGCGCCGCCTGCTGACCCATGTCCGCGACGTGATGCGTGCAGCCAACCGCGTGCCGGTCGTTGCGGAAGCGGCACCACTGAACGAAGCACTGCTGGCAATGACCCGCGGCGGCATGGGCATGACCGCGATCGCGTCGTCGGACTCGAAGATCGCGGGCATTTTCACCGACGGCGATTTGCGTCGTGCGCTTGAGCGTGGCATCGATTTTCGCACCAGCGTGCTGGCCGACGTGATCACCCGTAACCCGCATTCGATCGGACCCGACGCACTGGCGGCGGAGGCCGCCGAGATGATGGAGCGCCTGCGCATCAGCCAGTTGCTGGTCATCGATGACAACGGCGCGCTTGCCGGTGCGCTCACCACGCACGACCTGATGCAGGCCAAGGTCATCTGATGCAGGCCAAGGTCATCTGATGCAGGGACAGTCTGTGCGAATGCAGTACATTTCCGGCCGCCCCGCTCGCGGCCGCCGCGGGTAAGCGCGATGCAGTCAGCCTATCGCATCTACCCTGTACTTGCGCTCGCGCTGCTTGCCGGCGCGTCGATCTGGCTTGAACGCCTGACCCGCGCACCGGCTGCGGACGTCGCGCCCACACAGAGCAGCGCACCCGACTTCATCGCCAATCAGACCCGCATTACCGGCTATGGCAAGGACGGCACGCAGCGCTACGTGCTGCTGTCCGACCAGCTCACCCACCTGCCACAATCGGGCGTCACCCAGCTTGACCGACCACGGCTTGAGATTCTTTCAGGCAGCCGCCGGATGGAAATCACCGCGAACGCGGGTGAAGTGTCCGCAGAGGGCGAGCGGGTCGATTTCCATGGCGAAGTCAAAGCCGAGCGTGAGGCCAACCCCGGGCAGGACATGATGCGCTTCGCATCGGAGAAGCTGACCGTCTGGCCCGAGGATCACCGCGCCGAATCCACCGCCCCGGTCAAGCTGACTCAGGGGCTCACCACCGCCGAGGCGCTTGGCCTGCGTGCGGACAACCTGTTTGGCACTCTGGACCTGATCGGTCAGGCCCGGGTGAACATCCCCCGACGCCAAGGGAAAAATCAATGAAAACTGCTTTAACCATCTCCTTGCTCGCATTGGCAACGATGTGCACGCCCGCCTTTGCCGAACGTGCCGACCGCGAAAAACCAGTCGATATCGAAGCTGACCGTGTCACGGTCGACGACCGCAACAAGGTCCACATTTTCGAGGGCAACGTCGTACTCACCCAGGGCACGCTGCAGATCAAGGGCGACAAACTGGTCGTCACCCAAGGGGCCGATGGCTTCCAGAACGGTGTGGCCACCGCATCCGGGGGGAAGCTGGCCTCATTCCGGCAGAAACGCGAAGGCAGCGGCGACTATGTCGACGGTGAAGCCGAGCGCATCGAGTACGACAGTCGTGGCGAGAAAGCCAAACTGTTCAAGCGCGCCCATGTCCGCAGCGGCGGAGACGAAGTCCGCGGAGCCTACATCGAGTACGACTCGGTCAGCGAAAACTACCTGGTGACCAATGCGCCGGGCAGCACCGCGAGCCCCGGCCGCGTGCGGGCAACGATTCAACCCAAGGGCGACAACAAGGCAACACCCGGTAGCGCAGCACCCGCTGCCCAATAAAAAGACAATCGCAAGCCAAAAAAGGAGAACGCATGAGTTACGAAATGATCATCACCGAAACTCGCGGCCGTGTCGGCCTGATCACGCTCAACCGGCCCAAGGCCCTGAACGCACTCAACGACAGCCTGGTCGATGAAATCGGGCACGCACTCGACGCGTACGAAGCGGACGAGAACATCGGTGCGATCCTGATTACCGGCTCCGATAAAGCATTCGCCGCCGGCGCCGACATCGGTGCCATGGCGGAGTTCTCGTATATGGACGCCTACAAGGGCGACTACATCACGCGCAACTGGGAGCGGGTCAAGACCTGCCGCAAGCCGGTCATCGCTGCCGTTGCAGGCTTCGCGCTTGGCGGCGGATGCGAACTGGCAATGATGTGTGACTTCATCATTGCGGCCGACTCTGCGAAGTTCGGTCAGCCTGAAGTCAAGCTTGGCATCCTTCCGGGCGCCGGCGGAACCCAGCGTCTGCCGCGCGCCGTCAGCAAGGCGAAGGCAATGGACATGTGCCTGACCGCGCGTTTCATGGATGCAGCCGAAGCCGAGCGTGCCGGGCTGGTATCGCGCGTGGTGCCCGCCGACAAACTGCTCGAAGAAGCCTTTGCGGCAGCCGAGACCATCGCCGGATACTCCCTGCCCGTGGTCATGATGATCAAGGAGTCGATCAACCGCGCCTTCGAAAGCAGCCTCAACGAAGGCCTGCTGTTCGAGCGCCGCGTCTTCCACTCGTCTTTCGCACTGAACGACCAGAAGGAAGGCATGGCCGCGTTCGTTGCCAAGCGCAAGCCTGTGTTCAAGCACAACTGAGCTTCGTGCGGATGCCGCCGGTGCAATGCCGGCGGCAGTTTCTCCTTGATGCGGTTTTTCATCGGTTTGAAACACCCTCTGTGCACGATGACGTCAACATGTCTGCAACGACGCTCTGACGCCGTTTCAGCGGCATTCAAGACCTCCCGGCCTGCAAGAAGCATCAGCTAAGCATTTGAAAATGCAGCAGGTTAGGAAATGGTGCAGCGCACAAAAAATAGCTTGACATGCGATCTCGTCTGCCTATAATTCAGACCATGCTGCAACGCAACATCGCGGCAAACCAAAACCCGATGTCTTTGCATAACCGCTTTTTTAGCATTCACCCAGGAGATGACCATGAACGCATTTACCCCCGAGCAGTTCGCCGCCACCAACAAGGCCAACATCGAAACCCTGCTGAGCCTGACCAACAGCGCTTTTGCCAACGCCGAGCGCCTGGCTGCCCTGAACCTGAACACCGCTCGTTCGATCCTCGAAGACAGCGTTGCCAGCACCAAGGCCCTGATGGGTGCCAAGGACCTGCAGGAAGTTCTGTCCCTGCAAAGCTCGCTGGCTCAGCCGCTGGTCGAGAAGGCTGTTGCCTACGCTCGCAGCGTGTATGAAATCGCTTCGCAGAGCCAGGAAGAGCTGTCCAAGGTCGTCGAAGGCCAGGTCGCTGAAATGAACAAGGGCGTTGCCGTTGCTCTGGACAAGGCTGCCAAGTCCGCACCGGCTGGTTCCGACGTTGCCGTGGCTGCTGTCAAGTCTGCCATCGCCGCTGCCAACAGCGCCTACGACAGCTTCAGCAAGGCCGCCAAGCAGGCGACCGAACTGGCCGAAGCCAACGTTGCTGCTGCTACCAGCGCAACCGTGAAGGCCGTGAGCACCACGACCAAGACGGCTGCCAAGAAGGCTGCCTGATCGAATTCAGCCCCGGCTGAATGAAAATGGCCCCGCAGTGCGGGGCCATTTTTTCGTCTACGGTATATCGCGCTCATCGAAGGGCGCAGATAGTGCGCAGCCAAATGGGCATCCGGCCACTACAACAACTGCTTGAGTGACTCCAGACTTTCGGGGCCACCTTCCAGGCGAACGCAATCGTCTGATTCCTGCTCCCACGCCGCCGCTGAAGCCAGATGAAGGTGCGCAGAGATTTTGGATGCGACCAGTCCTGTGAGCAGGCCGGCTGGAACCCAGAACATCTCCGTACCTCTCAGCGCATTTGGAACAGGGCTGCCACATACCGAACAGAAGTCTGTCCGGTAGCCGCCTGGCTTTTGAAAGGAGCGGATTCTTTCCTGACCGGACACCCAGCGGAAGTGCTCTCGCTGGACAAAAGTAGCGGCATTGGCCGCAGATCCGGTTGCTCGACGACACAGGGAGCAGTGGCATTGATAGAGGTTTGGTAGCGCGCCATCAACTTCGAACCTTACCTCTCCGCACAGGCATTCACCGTTCATCAGCCATCCCTTCGACACTCAACACCGATATTCCACACAAGCGCCCGAATCTGGCCAGCACACTGTGAGCCGGAGTGCGTCATCCCAGGTTTTCGGACTCCGACGACTTGATGTCTGAGCCAACCGCCGCCAGCGCCTCAGCTGTGTAGTGATGCGGAAAAAGCCGCCGCATCTCGCCCTCGATCCAGGCTTCGGCCCGGGTGTTCAACTCTTCCGTTTTCACACCTTTGACGTCGATCGGAGGCCCGATGCTGACCACGATCTCGCCGGGCTGCTTCAGAAACGCATTGCGCCGCCAGAACTCACCCGCGTTGTGAGCCACCGGCACGATGGGGACACCGGCGCGCTTTGCCAGCCAGGTTCCGCCGATCTTGTAGCGACGGGTCGTTCCCGGCGCCACGCGCGTGCCTTCGGGAAACACCACGACCCAGAAGCCTTCCTTCAGCCTGGCCCTGCCCTGCTCAACGACTTGAGCGAGCGCGTCCTTGCCGGCAGCGCGGTCGATGGCGATACCGGGAATCTGTGCCAGCCCCCAACCGAAAAACGGTACCCGCAGCAGCTCACGCTTCAGCACGAAGCACAGGGGCGGAAAGATCACCTGCAAGGCCATGGTTTCCCACGCCGACTGATGCTTGGACAGGATGACGGATGGCCCCGAAGGAATATTCTCCTTGCCGATCACGCGGTAGCGGATACCGAGCAGATGCCACACGAACCACATGACAAGCGGCGCCCACGAGGTGATGATCCGATGCCTGACCCGCGGCGGGAAGGGAAAGGTCAGCACCCCGAAAATCGCATAGGGCGGCGTGACGATCGCGAGGACGATCGCAAACAGAAAGGAACGCAGAAATATCACGATAAAGACCAGCGTACTCAGGCGGTGAGATCGGCAACAACCGCTGCCAGATCGGGATAGACGAGCGTCCCTTCGGGCAGGGCTGGATCCTGTTGGGTTTTCGTGCCCTTGCCGGTGAGCACAAGATAGGGTTTGCAGCCGACGGCGATGCCAGCCTGCAGATCTCGCAGACTGTCGCCGACCACCGGCACACCCTTGAGGTCGACGTTGAAGCGTTCCCCGACCTGAATCAGCAAGCCGGGCTTCGGTTTGCGACACTCACAGGTGGAGTCGGCCGAATGCGGACAGAAGAAAATCGCATCCAGGCGGCCACCGACCTGCGCCAGGCTTTTCACCATTTTGTCGTTGATTGCATTGAGCGTGTCCATGCCGAACAGCCCGCGGCCGACGCCGGACTGGTTGGAGGCTACGACCACCCGCCAGCCCCACTGATTGAGCCGCGCAATGGCTTCCAGCGAGCCGGGGATCGCTTTCCACTCATCGGGAGACTTGATGAACTGGTCGGAGTCCACATTGATGACTCCGTCACGGTCCAGGATGATCAGCTTCATTTACAGGCTCCGCACCGGTTTGGAGGCAATCCGCAAGCAGCGGACCGCCTCCGGATCTATCAGGCCGACAGACGGGAAAGGTCCGCCACCTGGTTCATCAGGCCAGCAAGCCGGGCCAGCAGGGCAAGCCGGTTCTGCCGCGTCAGCGGTTCTTCGGCCATCACCATCACGCCATCGAAGAACGCATCCACCGCCTCGCGCAACCCTGCAAGCTTGAGCAGCGCTTCGGTGTAGTTCTCGTTAGCAACATGAGAAGCGACCAGCGGCGCAATCTCGTTGAGCTGATGGAAAAGGGCTTTCTCCGCATCTTCCTGCAGCAAGGCGACGTCGGGCTCGCCGGGCTGCGCATCGGTCTTCTTCAGGATATTGACGATGCGCTTGTTGGCGGCAGCCAGTGCGGCAGACTCGGGCAGCGCGAGGAAAGCCTCGACCGCGTCGAGCTTGGCCGGCACGAGGTCGATGCGCGCCGGGCGCAGCGCGAGCACTGCGTCGGCGACGGCAGCATCGCGCCCTCCCGCGCCTTCGCGCAGCAAGTTGCGCAGACGCTCGAGCATGAAGTCCTGCAGCTGCGCCTGGAAGCCTTCGGCGGTCAGCAGTCCGGGGGCGAACCCGGCGGCGGCGAGTTCGATCAGCTGCGGCAACTCAAGCGGCAACGGCGCTTCCATCAGGATACGCAGCACGCCCAGCGCCGCCCGACGCAGCGCGAACGGATCACGGTCGCCAGTCGGCACCATGCCAATGCCGAAGAAACCCACCAGCGCATCAATCTTGTCGGCAAGCGCCACCGCACACGCAACGTTGCCGTCCGGCAGCACGTCGCCGGCGAATCGTGGCTGATAGTGTGCCTGGATGGCATCCGCCACCACCGCGCTCTCGCCGTCATGGCGGGCATAGTAGCGCCCCATCACCCCCTGGAGTTCCGGAAACTCGCCGACCATGTCGGTCACCAGATCGACCTTGGCCAGCAATGCCGCACGTGTCGCTGCCTGGACGTCGGCAGACAGCAGGCCCGCGATATGACCGGCCAGCACGCCGAGCCGTTCGACGCGCTCGAACTGGTTACCCAGCTTGTTGTGATAAACCACGCTCGCCAGCCGCGGCAGGCGCGACTCGAGGGTCTGCTTCTTGTCCTGTTCGAAGAAGAAGCGCGCATCGGACAGACGCGGACGCACCACGCGCTGATTGCCGATGACGATGTTCGACGGGTCTTCCAGCTGCATGTTGGACACGATCAGGAAGCGGTTCAGCAGTGTCCCGTCGACGTCAAACAGCGGAAAGTACTTCTGGTTCGCGCGCATGGTGAGGATCAGGCACTCCTGCGGCACGGCCAGGAATTCAGCCTCGAACTCACCAACGTAGACCGTGGGATGCTCAACCAGCGCAGCCACTTCGTCGAGCAGGTCGGCATATTCGCCGATCGACGCCTGCTGACGTGCGGCCTCGGCGACCAACTGGCGTTCGATCTCGGCACGACGCTCAGTAAAGTCCGGAATCACCTTGCCTTCGGCCAGCAGCGTGGGCTCGTAGGCATCGGCGGAGGCGATATCGATCTCGCCTCGACTCATGAAACGGTGACCGCGGGTGGTGCGGCCACTGTCGAGATCGAGCACACGCCCCGGCACGACGTCCGCGCCGTGCAGCATGGAGAGCTTGTGCACCGGACGCACGAAGGTGGCATCACCATCCCCCCAGCGCATCACCTTCGGGATGGGCAGCGCCTTGACCGCGTCCTGGACGATGGTCGACAGCACGTCCTCCAGCTTCGCACCCGGCACGGTTGCGGTGTGGAACAGGGCTTCGGCCTTGCCATCGACACGACGCTCGAAGCCGGCAATCGCATCCAGCGCAATGCCTTTCGCTTCCATTTTCTTGAGCAGCGCCTGAGTGGGCTTGCCTTCGGCGTCGAGCGCAACGGACACCGGCATCAGCTTTTCGGTCACTTCCTTTGCCGCAGCAGCAGCGACAACGCCCGCCACGGTCACGGCCAGCCTGCGGGGGCTGGCGAAACTGCGGAAGCTCGCATCGGCGGGTGCCAGCCCGCGTGCTTTCAGGCCCTCGGCAATCCTGGAGGCAAAAGTCTCGCCCAGACGCGGCAGCGCCTTGGGTGGCAGTTCTTCAGTCAGAAGTTCGACGAGCAGGGTCGCGCTGGTCATCACGCGGGCTCCTTGTTGTTCAGCATCGGGAAGCCAAGCGCTTCACGGGATTCGTAGTAGGCCTGCGCCACCGCGCGCGACAGGTTGCGGATGCGGCCGATGTAGGCCGCGCGCTCGGTCACCGAGATCGCGCCACGGGCGTCGAGCATGTTGAAGTTGTGCGCCGCCTTGAGCACCATTTCGTAGGCCGGCAGCGCCAGGCCGACTTCCATCAGGCGCTTGGCTTCGGATTCATAGTTGGCAAACAGCGAGAACAGGAACTCGACGTTCGAATGCTCGAAGTTGTAGGTCGACTGTTCTACCTCGTTCTGGTGATAAACGTCGCCATAGGTAACCTTGGAGCCGTCCGGATACACCGCCCACACCAGGTCGTAGACATTCTCGACGCCCTGCAGATACATCGCCAGGCGCTCGAGACCATAGGTGATCTCGCCCAGCACCGGCTTGCAGTCGATGCCGCCAACCTGCTGGAAATAGGTGAACTGGGTGACTTCCATGCCATCGAGCCACACTTCCCAGCCCAGGCCCCAGGCGCCGAGCGTGGGGTTCTCCCAGTCATCCTCGACAAAGCGGATGTCGTGCGCGTTGGGATCGATACCGAGCGCACGCAGGGAATCGAGATAGAGCTCCTGGATGTTCAGCGGCGACGGCTTGAGCACCACCTGATACTGGTAGTAGTGCTGCAGACGGTTCGGGTTCTCACCGTAGCGACCGTCCTTGGGGCGGCGCGAGGGCTGAACGTAGGCCGCGTTCCACGGCTCAGGGCCGAGTGAGCGCAGAAAGGTGGCGGTGTGCGAGGTACCGGCACCCACTTCGAGATCGTAGGGTTGCAGCAGCACGCAGCCACGCTCGCCCCAGAACTGCTGGAGCGTCAGGATGACTTGCTGGAAGGTCGGATTCTTGAGTGACATGGTCTCGGGCGGCATGGCCGCGCAACGAACGCAAAGCACAGGATTTTACTGGCATTCGGCCCCGCGCGGGCAGGCGATCGGCTGCATCGACTCAATCACGGTGCGCCAGCGCGCATTTTCAGGGCGTCTGCAAAGCCAGCGGCAAGCGCATTGCCAGCACCGTCAGGCTAGGCAACCGGCGCCCGCCGCCGGCGCAGCACAGCGATCAGCAGCAGTCCCGCAGCAATCAGCAACACCGGCCAGTTGCCCCAGTGCGCATAGGGCGTCATCCCTTTGAAGCCACGCACCTCGGCTTCGAGTACCCCCGCCTCGAAGGCCGGCAACACCGCATCGACGTGACCATCGGGCTGAATCACGGCCGTCATGCCGGTATTGGTCGAGCGCAGCATCGGGCGTCCGGTCTCGAGCGCGCGGACGCGGGCGATCTGCAGATGCTGGGGCTGCGCCAGCGAATCGCCATACCAGGCAAGATTGGAGATGTTCAGCATCAGCGAAGCTTGCGGCAGGCTTGAGAGCAGCTCCGCCCCGAAGAGATCTTCGTAGCAGATGTTCAAGGCCACGCGCTGCCCGAGCACGCTCATCGGCGGCTGCTCGCGGGCACCGCGCGTCTGATCCGACATCGGGATGTCCGCCAGACGGTAGAACCAGCCAAAGAAAGGCGGCGAATATTCGCCGAAGGGCACGAGATGGCGTTTGGCGTAGTGCTGCTGCGGGCCGTCGCCGACACTGATCGCGGCATTGAAGATCTGCCCGGCATCGTCACGGGAGAACACGCCGAGCACCAGCGTGCCGCCACGCTCACTCACCATGCCGCCGAGCAGGTCGAGGTAGCCTTCGGGCAGTCGCTCCACCAGTGTCGGCAGGGTGGTCTCCGGCAGCACCACGAAATCCGCGCGACTATTGCTCACCAGCCTCAGATTGGTCTGCAACACCTCGGCAAAGTGTCCGGGCGCCCACTTGAGGTCTTGTTCGACATTCGTCTGGATCAGGGCAACGGACAGCGGCTCGCCCTCGGGCTCGGTCCACTCGACGCGGCCAAGTCCGACCGCGAGCACGAACACGCCGGCGATGATCGCAAGCGGTCGCGGCAAACCCCGCATCTGGCGCCAGGGTGCAAGCGCAGCCAGGGCCGAAACGAAGGCAAGCACGCCGCCGACGCCGTACACGCCGATCACCGGCAGATAGGCGGCCAGCGGGCTGGGCGGGGTCTGCGAATAACCGGTGGCAAGCCAGGGGAAGCCGGTGAAGACAACGCCTCGCAGCCACTCAGCGAGAATCCACAAGGCCGCGAACAGTGCCCCCCTCCAGACCAGACCGCCTGACCTGAGACGCACATAGAGCGCGCCGGCCAGCGCCGGATAGAGCGCGAGGTAAAGGCAGAACAGCAGAATGGCGAACGCCGCCAGCGGCATGGGCATGCCGCCGAAACGGTTGAGCGCAACATAGAGCCAGGACACGCCGGCCAGGAAAGCCCCCAGCCCCCATCCGAGCCCGCACATGAACCCCGCCCGGGCATCGGGCGCGCGCTCAAGGAGGAATGCAAGCGCACCCACACCGAGAAATACGAGCACGAACCAGCCGAAGGGCGCAAAGCCGAGCACTGAGACGCCCCCGGCCAGCAATGCCGGCAGGAAAGCCGGCGTCAGCCGGCCCCGCAGCAGCGCGACCATCAGTCGACGCTGACTTCGGGTACGACCGGCACCCGCTCCACCACAAGGGTGTGCACGCGGCGGCTGTCTGCCCTGAGCACCTGGATTTTCAGTCCCTCGAGCACCACGGCCTCACCACGCTTGGGCAGGCGACCGAACTGACGAATGACCAGACCACCGACGGTGTCGACTTCCTCATCGCTGAAATGAGTCGCAAACGCCGCGTTGAAGTCCTCGATCTCGGTGGTTGCCTTGACGCGGTAGCGCCCGCTCTGGTCGAGGCGGATGTTGTCGCCGATCTCGTCGAAATCGTACTCGTCCTCGATGTCGCCGACGATCTGCTCCAGCACGTCCTCGATGGTGACCAGGCCGGCAACGCCGCCGTATTCGTCGACCACAATGGCCATGTGATTGCGGCTGACGCGGAACTCGCGCAGCAGCACGTTGAGCCGCTTGGACTCGGGCACGAACACCGCCGGACGCAACATGTCACGCAGATCGAACTCGCGACCGGCAAAGTACCGCAGCAGGTCTTTTGCCAGCAAAATGCCGGATACGTCGTCCTTGCTCTCCCCGATTGCCGGGAAGCGGGAGTGGGCGGTGTCGACGACGAAGGCTGCGATCTTGTCCATCGGGTCGTCGACATGCACGACGTCCATCTGGGCACGGGGAATCATCACGTCACGAACCTGCATGTCCGACATCTGCAGGGCGCCCTCGATGATCGAAAGGGCATCGGCATCGAGCAGATTGCGATCGAAAGCCGAGTGAAGTAGCGCGAGAAGCTCATCGCGATCTTCCGGCTCGCGCGAAAGAAGGGCCGAAAGTCGCTCGATTAGCGAGGGTTTACTAGGGCTACTGTCCATTTTTGTGGTGGGTAAGGAATAAGGAGTGAGCAATTACAAGCACGAACCATGCATGCAATCACCCACGCCTTACGCCTCACCCGGAGGCGTTGCCCTCATGCATAAGGATCAGCATAGCCGAGGGTGCGCAGGATGTCGCGTTCGCGCGCTTCCATGACGCCAGCCTCAGCTTCTACCTCATGGTCATAGCCCTGCATGTGCAGCATGCCATGCACCACCAGATGGGCAAAATGCGCATCTAGCGACTTGCCCTGCTCACCGGCTTCGCGCACCACAACCGGCACGCACAAAACCAGATCGCCCATCAAGGGTGCGCCCTCGACTTGCGGCATGTCCGATTCCTCGCCATAGGCAAAGGTCAGCACATTG
Source organism: Parazoarcus communis (assembly GCF_003111665.1). Classification (NCBI taxonomy): domain Bacteria; kingdom Pseudomonadati; phylum Pseudomonadota; class Betaproteobacteria; order Rhodocyclales; family Zoogloeaceae; genus Parazoarcus; species Parazoarcus communis. The sequence goes on from NZ_CP022188.1 coordinate 461,174, forward strand.
GTCGCATAGTCCTTGCCACGGTAGTTGCGGTTGAGCTCCCGACCTTCTGCTTCGCCCACAAGACGCACGGTAACCTCGACATCACGCTGCAACGCAGCCTGAGCCCAGCGCCGGATCTGATGCTTCTTGGGCGCACTGATCCGGTCGTTGCCTTCCAGCGCCTTCTGCACCGTCAGGTTCAGCATTGGCGGCGCGACCGTTTCCGGAAGATCGATCGAATCGACCTCGATCATGTCGTGATGCACGTCCACGCGCAGTGTCAGCACATTACAGGCCGCCGGTTGCACGCTGATGACGGGGACATCGGCCTCATTTACCGTATCCGCCTCGACCTCGATGTCGCCCCACGCCTTGCTGGGAAAGGACAGCAGCAGGCGTCGCCCATCCCCGAACTCGACTTCAAGACGCTCGGCCTTGACCCGGCTCGAACGCCCCTCGCTATCGATGGCAATGATCTTGGGGCTATTCGCCTGCCTGGGCATGACTCACTTCCTTTGCTTTTGCTGCAGCGGCACGCGCAACGCGTGCCGTCTGATTGTCGTAGGCTTCAACGATGCGGGCCACCAGGGGGTGACGTACCACATCTTCTTTCTGGAATTCGGTAAAGGCCAGTCCGCGCACCTTGCCAAGCACTTCGCGTGCCTCGAGCAGGCCGCTGCGGTTACCACGCGGCAAGTCGATCTGGGTGAGGTCGCCGGTGACGACGGCCTTGGCGCCGAACCCGATCCGGGTCAGGAACATCTTCATCTGCTCGGGCGTCGTGTTCTGCGCTTCATCGAGAATGATGAACGCGTTGTTCAGCGTGCGCCCGCGCATGAAGGCAAGCGGTGCGATCTCGAGCGTACCGCGCTCGAAGAGCTTGGTAACCCGCTCCACCCCCATCAGTTCATACAGGGCGTCGTACAAAGGCCGCAGATAGGGGTCGACCTTCTGCGCCAGATCGCCCGGCAGGAAACCAAGACGCTCGCCCGCCTCGACGGCAGGACGGGTCAGCAGGATGCGCTCGACCAGATCGCGCTCAAGCGCGTCGACCGCGCTCGCGACGGCGAGATAGGTCTTGCCGGTACCGGCGGGGCCGATACCGAAGGTGATGTCGTGCTCCTGGATGTTCTGCAGGTACTCGACCTGGCGTGGCGTGCGCCCGTGCAGATCGTGCTTGCGCGTCATTAGCACCGGCGCCGACTTCACTGCATCCGCATGGGTGCCAATCTCGATCAGAGCCAACTGCAGATCCGCAGGCGACAGGTGTTCGTCGGCCCCGGCATAGAACTGCTTCAGCGCCTGCTCGGCGAGACGCGCCTTGGTCAGCGCACCGTGCAGCGAGAAGCGCTCGCCACGGCGGGAAATGGTGATGTCGAATGCGGCTTCGATCTGGCGCAGATTCTCGTCGAGCGTGCCGCACAGATTGGCTAGCCGGGTATTGTCGACCGGCTCGAAGGACAGTTCGATACTGCGCGCCATCAGGACTCCCGCGTCACGATTTCGCCACGCAGGCTGTGCGGCAGCGCAGACGTGATCCGGACATCGATGAACTGGTTGATCAACCGGGTCCGGTTGGGCGAACTTGCCACAAAGTTGACCACGCGGTTGTTATCGGTGCGCCCTGCGAGCTCGTCCGGGTCCTTGCGCGAAGGCCCTTCGACGAGGATGCGCTGCACCGTTCCCACCATGGCCTGACTGATGACCTGCGCCTGCTCGTCGATCCGCTTCTGCAGTCGCGCCAGCCAGCGCAACTTGGTCTCCTGCGGCACCGGATCTTCAAGATCCGCCGCAGGCGTACCCGGACGCGAGCTATACACAAAGCTGAAGGACGAATCGAAGCCCACCTCGTCAATGAGCTTCATGGTCTTCTCGAAGTCCTCTTCGGTCTCACCGGGGAAGCCCACGATGAAGTCCGACGACAGCGACAGATCGGGCCGCGCAGCGCGCAGCTTTTTCACCACCGACTTGAATTCGAGCACGGTGTAACCACGCTTCATGGCCGCCAGCACGCGATCGGAGCCCGACTGCACGGGCAGATGAAGATGGGACACCAGCTTGGGGATGTTCATGTAGGCATCGAACACCCGCTGCGACATCTCGCGCGGATGCGAGGTCGTGTAGCGGATACGTTCGATGCCGGGGATGTCGGCCACACACTCCAGCAGAAAGGCAAAGTCGCCCTCCTCGCCGCCTTCGCGCACGATCTCGCCGCGCCAGGCATTCACGTTCTGCCCCAGCAGGGTCACTTCCTTCACCCCTTGCGCCGCCAGTCCTGCGACCTCAGCCAGGACATCATCGAGCGGGCGGGACACCTCCTCGCCACGTGTGTAAGGCACAACGCAGAAAGTACAGTACTTGGAGCACCCCTCCATGATCGACACGAAGGCACTCGCGCCCTCAACCCGCGCCGGCGGCATGGCGTCGAACTTCTCGATCTCGGGGAAAGAGATATCCACCTGCGAGCGACCGCTCTTGCGCCGGGCCTCGATCAGCGCCGGCAGACGATGCAGGGTCTGGGGGCCGAACACCACGTCCACGTAGGGCGCGCGCTTAACGATCGCCTCGCCTTCCTGGCTCGCCACGCAACCACCCACACCGATGATCAGATCCGGATTCTGCTGCTTGAGCAGACGCACCCGGCCCAGGTCGTGAAACACCCGCTCCTGCGCCTTCTCGCGCACCGAACAGGTGTTGAACAGGATGATGTCCGCTTCTTCGGGGTTCTCGGTCTTGGTCAGACCGTCTTTCGCACCAAGTACGTCCGCCATCTTGTCGGAGTCGTACTCGTTCATCTGGCACCCGAAGGTGCGGATGTAGAGTTTCTTCATTGAGGGGTGTTCACTGCTTGGGGTCGGGCGCAGCGATTTCCTCGGGCGTGAGAATCCACACCCGATGAACCTGGCCAATATTATCGATCAGCACTCGAACCATATGCTCTCCGTTCACGTAGGAGGGCAATACGATACGGTTATTGGTGTCACGAATCTGAGCGCCGGGGCTGAGCAGGAAGGCCTTGCCATCCACACTCACCTGTCCGACGGCGACAAAGGTCATCTCCACCTTCTTGGCAGCAACAGGAAACGGCCGCAACCCAGCGGCAAGCGCGAGCTGAGAACTCAGGCAGGCCAAAACGAGGCACAAAACGAGGCGAAGGTCGCGCACGATTTCCCGGCAATGCCGATGGAAGATATCAAGGCTCTGGATGATCTCCGATCGCCCCCTTCCTGTCAATGCAAACCCCTTATAAATCAAGCCCTCCAGCCCGGACGCCCGCAAAACCTCAGCCTCGCCGCTCAGTGCGCACCTGAAAATTCCCATCAACAGGATATTGACGCACACAGGTTGAACGGCTATATTGCTGCGCTCTGTTGGTGATGTAGCTCAGACGGTTAGAGCGATGGATTCATAACCCATAGGTCGGCAGTTCGATTCTGCCCATCACCACCACAAAATACAGTGAAAAGCCCAGCCCTCACCGGCTGGGCTTTTTGCTTTCTGGTCGATTTCTGGTCACATCTCGATCACGTACAGTGCAGCCAGATCCAGAATCCCGCCTCATCAAGCCCACTGCCAGCCAGTCTCCGGTTGGCAATCCCATCGTGACCAGGTCGGCGGTGGCAGCGTACTTGCGCATCGTGCTACGGCATCGCCCACGTAACCTGTGATGCATGTAATGGCGCGCGGGGCGCGCCCTCCGGACACGGACCGTCAGCAATCAGCACGCTGAGGGGAAGACGACCAGGGGCGGACGGCTACGCCAACACATCGCTGGTCAAAGCCGTTGTTTACTTTCCAACAACGTGACAGCGACAATGGGCTGGAGATGAATGTCCATGTTCCCACCCTTTTCTTGCTGCTGACCGCCATTAGCGCAACGCTTACGGTGTCGATCAGCCTTGTGGCACGGGCACAAACACGCGACGGCATGGTTTATTGGGCATGGGCCTTCGCCTTCCACACCGCCGGATATTTCCTTTACATACTGCGCGGCCAGGTCAGTGACGTACTGTCAATTGTGCTGGCCAATATGGCCTTTGCCTGCCACCTGGCATTGATTGCCGAGGGAGTGCTTCAGTTTCAGCATCGCAAGCCCCCGCGGGCGCTCATCTGGTCCCCGGTGCTGATCGTAGCCGTTGTCTATTCATGGTTGCTGCCATGGCAGACTGCGCGATTCATCGCCGGATCGGTGATCTTTTCGGCACAGAGTGCCGGTATTGTGGCGATCTTGCTGCAGCGCCGCAAAGACACCGTCGGAGTAGGCCAGCACTTCATGCTGACAGGGTATTTTATTCTTATTGTCGCGTTGGCAGCTCAGGCGGTTGGCACGCTGTTGCAAACTGAAGTGGCCGCCTCCCTGCTGCTTTCCAGCCCAGTAACAACCCTGACCTTTATGGCAGCAACTATCAGTACCTTGTTGGTCTGTCTGGGGCTGATTGTTATGACCAAGGAACGTGCCGATGAGCGTAACCGTACCCTGGCCATGCGCGACGAGGTTACGGGGCTGATCAATCGACGGATGTTGCTGGAGTCCTTGACGCAACACCTGTCTGCAGCAAAACGCCACGGGCAGCCTCTGTCAGTGCTGTTACTCGACATCGACTTCTTCAAACGCGTAAACGACACCTATGGCCACCTGTCTGGCGACAAGGTCCTTAAGTCTATCGCTTGTGTTTTGGAGCAGCGATGCCGCAAGCAGGATTATTTCGGCCGCTTCGGTGGTGAAGAATTCCTGATGATCCTGCCCAACACTGATGCAGAAGGCGCCATGACAATGGCTGAGGCACTGCGAAGCGCCGTGGAGGCCCATTCATTTGAGGCGGTGTCTGGTGAGTCGGTTGCCATCACAGTGAGCATTGGCCTGTGTGCCTTGAGTCAATTGCCGGACCCACGCTGCGATGATCTGATTGGTGCCGCTGACAAGGCGCTTTACCGTGCCAAAGCGTCCGGGCGCAACCGCGTTGAAGCTTGAGCCTGATGAAGCGAAGTGCATGGACGGGATCAATTGACCAGCGTCGATGCGCGCCAGGCAATCTGCCCCTGTCCGGCCTCATCCACGCGCGCAACCAAGGCGTCGGCCAAGAACTCATCGAGCGTAAAGACGAACGTCACCTGCGCGTCATGCTGAACACTCTGTAAATCGCCCTGAGCAGCGTCAATCTCTCGACGCAGCACCCCCTCTAACGCATACGGAACCGTGCATTGAAGTGTTATCACTTTAGAAACCGGGACCTTGGTTGCCAGCTTGAGCGCCTGGGCAACGCAGTTCGTGTAGGCCCTTACCAGCCCTCCCGCGCCTAGCTGAACGCCACCGTAGTAGCGCACAACGGTCGCAACGACACCTTCAAGATCATGGTGCCGCAAGACATCGAGCATCGGGCGCCCGGCCGTACCTGACGGCTCGCCATCATCCACGGCCGCTGAGTGCCCGCCGGCAAGAAGCGCCCAGCAGACATGCGCGGCCCCGGGATGCGTCTCGCGCAATCCGGCGACGATGACCTTTGCGGCCTCACGGTCGGAGACAGGTTGCACGCGACACAGGAACCGGCTCTTCTTGATGAGCAGTTCACTCTCAACGGCAGAGGCAATGGTCAGAGACATGAGCGGGAGGGTAAAGCAGGGGCAGGTCACGCGCCAACGGCGCACCGAAGAAAAGCAATGGACCCAGCCGTCACCGGCTGCACTCCTTCGCATTCCCTTCGGGCCATGATTAAGCGCAAACGTGCCATGCTCAAACCGCCACCGGCATGGGGTCGTCACGGTTTTCAGCCGACACGCACTCCACCGGCCGCGATCAGGTCAGGCCCGCAATGAGTGTCTCGATCGCGCGCACGAGCAACTCCGATTTCCTTGCGTCAAGGCCATCGGAGTGGGGCGAGGCAAACCGGTGCGAATCGTTGTCGTAATACTTGCCGCTGGCCGTCGCAAACTCATCAGACAGTGTCGCGCGAGTGAGGATATCCGCGCCAATGGCGAGATCGCCGCCATCGACACCGAAGCCCTCCTTCACCATCTTGCTCCCCAGCAGGGACCCGGGATTAACCGCTACGATGACCGGCCCATCCGCCTGCAGTTCGAGCGCCAGATGTCGGGACCACATCGTCAATGCCAGCTTGCTTTGCGCATACGCTGCCATGTCAGCCAGAGGGACCTTGCCCGCCAGCGCGTCCAGATCAACTGGCGCCTGCGCAGCGGAGGACAGGTTGACCACCCTGCCAGACCGCCCCAGCAGCGACATGAGCAGCTTCGTCAGCAGGTAGGGCGCGATCGTATTCACCGCAAATCGCACGTCGAGACCGTCGGGGGTAATGGGTTCGGGCGTACGGAGGATGCCGGCGTTGTTGATCAGCACATCAAACCTGGCATGCCGTTCGGCCACGGCGCTGGCGAGTTGCTTGACCTCGCCCATGCGTGACAGGTCAGCCACGTAGGTTTCCACCACACCAGCCCCCGGTAGCGCACGCAGCGTTTTTTCCACATCCTCCAGCTTGCGCGGATTACGTCCGTGCAAGAGCACGGTGTGCCCTTTCGAAACCAGCATTTTTGCCGTCGCCAAGCCAATACCGTCGGTCGAACCGGTGACAAGAATCGTTTTCTGCACTGTCGCTCCTCGCTTACGCGCTGAAGTCCGGCAGCACTTCGGCGGCCAGACGGTGGATTGTGGTCTCGATATCAGCATGGTTAAAGCGCAGATTCAGCGCCACGTGATTCACACCGATCGACTCCAGCTCTTTCAGGTAGGCCCGAAGGTGAAGCACGCCTGAGCGGAAGCCCAGATGAATCGGTTGCGGCGGCATCTCAGGGTCGTCGGTCAGATCGACATAGAGCGATTGCATCGCCGGCTTTGCCGCGCCGCCCACGGCCTCGACCCGCGCCCGCCAGTCGGCAATGATCTTCGCCTGCACCGACGCCGGGCGCGGATAGGTGATCCAGCCCGCGCCGTGGCGTGCGATCCAGTCAGGGTCCTGCTGGCTGGCGCCAGTGATCAGCAGCGGCAGTTTTCCGCCTGCAGGTTTGGGCAACATGTCCAAGTCGCCATCGGGGCAGCCATAGATGTTCTCAAACGCAGGCGATGCGTCCCACATGCGCTCGATATAGTCGAAGCTGGCACGAAAACGGGCCCCGCGTTCGGCAAAAGGCAGGGCGAGCGCCGGATACTCTTCCGGCCGGTCGCCCGACGCCACCCCGAGAATGATCCGCCCCTCCGACAGCACGTCTGCGCTGGCCGCCGCCTTCGCCACATGGGCCGGATGACGCAGGGGCAGCACGATACTCGCCACACCCAGCGCGACCCGCTCGGTGCGGGCGGCCAGGAAGCCGAGATAGGTGAAGGGGTCGAAGGTCTGACCCGCATCACCGAATGATGGCACGTTGAAGGGCACGTCCCGCAACCAGACTGCAGAGAAGCCGAGCTCTTCGGCCAGTCGAACCCGCTCCACATGACGGGTCAGGGTCGGCACCGGGCTGCTTGCATAGGTTTCCAGCGGCACCACCAGTCCGAGGCTCAGCCGGTTCGGGCGGAAGGTGCTGTTGTATCCCCGGTTGATAGGCTGAAACTGTGGAGTATCGATCGTTGTGGACATGCGGTTTTCCGTTATTGCGAGCAGCAGGCGACGACACACGCCGCGGCGATCGCGTTCCTTGCCGATCCGCGCCGTTCAGGCGAGATCGTCGTTGCCTTCGATGAGGAAGTGGTGAGCTATGGAGCACAGACTGCATAGCACCTCGACGCCCTGCTGCCCGGCAGTGGACATCCAGAGCACGGGCATAAAGGTAAAGACTTGCTTTTCGTGGATAAAGCAGGCATTCAGGAGTTCTTAATTCGGCTTTTCGATATAAACATGGATACAGAAAGCATCCGGCTCTTTGTGCTTGCGGCGGAAAAGCTCAACATCAGTGCCGCAGGCCGAGCATTGGGCCTCGCGCCTGCTGCGGCAAGTGCGCGTCTGGCCAAGCTGGAAACCACCCTGGGTGCGGACCTGCTGCTGCGCTCAACGCGCAAGGTGGCCTTGTCGATGGAAGGGGCCGAGTTTCTGCCCTACGCCCGGGAAATGCTCGCGCAGGAGAGCGCAGCATTTGCCGCCCTGGGGCTGGGACGGCCGATTGCGAGCGGCACATTGCGCTTTGCCGCGTCGAGCACTTTTGCCCAGCTTTACATCGCACCGCTGCTGCCGGAATTCCTTGCCTTGCACCCGGGCATCACGCTCGACCTGCGACTGTCCGACACGCAGTTCGACCTGATCGAGGGCAGTTTCGACCTTGCCCTGCGCAACGCGGCGCTCGACGACAGCAGCCTCAAGTGCCGAAAGCTGGCCGACGACCGCCGTGTGTTGTGCGCATCGCCCGCTTACCTTGAGCAGAACGGAGTACCCCGCCACCCCGACGAACTGGGCGGGCATCAGCTGATCGGCTTCAGGGACCTGTTGCCCAGGGCGCTGATCAGTGATGACGGACAGTCGGGGCGTTTCGACCCGCGCCTTTCAGGCGGCCGACTGGTGCTGGATGACGGCTTGAGTCAGAAGATCGCCACACTCGCAGGGGCAGGCATCTCGGTGAATTCACTGTGGAGCGTTCATCGCGAACTCGCAGAGGGCAAGCTCGTACGCGTACTGCCGGACTACTGGGTCGACGATCAGTCCGCATTGTGGCTGGTCTATCCAAAATCCAACGTACTGACCGCAAAGGTCAGAATATTCATCGATTTTCTGATGGACAGAATCGGCAACGCGCCAGCATGGCGCGCGCCCTGAAAAAGAGCGCCCGGCAGCCACGACAAGGGCCGCCGGACGCTGATGGCATCAGTCCTCGATGACCGGCGCCGGTTCGTCCACTCCGCCAAACCAGGTGGATTTGATCACGTCGTGAATCTCGCCGATCCCCACCTGCAGATCATCCACGAACCGGTGCAGGTCGTCCGGCGAGCCCGCCAGCCAGTCGGTATCCACCGAATCGAAGCGGGCCTGCAACGCCGTTACCACTGCACGAGCCTCATCGTTCCGCGGCAGGGTGTACATGTTTCGATGCAGATCCATGAGACAGCGCTTCACCGAACGCGGAAAAAGCGGGTCGTTGAGGATGAAGCGCACCACTTCCGGACCGCGCACCCGGTGACGAACATGCTGACGGTACATCTGATAGGCCGACAGCGACTTGAGCACACCCATCCACTGCAGATTCTCGAAGGGCGTGAGATCGCCAGGTGCGCGCGGTAGCAGATTGGCCGAGCGCACGTCCAGGGTACGGGTCGTCATGTCGGCACGCTCGAGATAACAGCCCATGCCGCAGAAGGTGCGCGCCGGCGTGTGACTCAAGGTACCGATGATCATCCCGGTAATGGTCTGGCACCCGCGGATCACGGTCTTGAGAAACCCGTCCATGCGACGCACTGAAATGCCCTGGCTGGCCTGTTCGCTGACGGCGTGATAAAGCTGATTGACCTCCTCCCACACCTCGCGCGGCATCACCTCGCGGGTGGTACGCAGGTTCTCGCGCGCGGCAGCAAGTGCCGAGACGATCGAGCCACTGTAGCGCCGGTCGGCACACAGAAAGGCCAGCACGCTGGCCTCGTCGCGCTTGCCATAGTGCTCGTTGAAGAGCTCGTCACTGCCCGTGATGTTGATCAGCGAGGACCAGCCCAAGGTTGCCGTGCCCGGAAAATCGAGCATCACGTGACGGCTGACCTGGATCAGTCGGGCAGTATCTTCGGCGCGCTCCATGTAGCGCCCCATCCAGTAAAGGTTTTCTGCGACTCGGGACAACATGTTCAGGCTCCCTCGGTATCGACAATCCAGGTGTCTTTGCTGCCACCACCCTGAGATGAATTCACCACCAGCGAACCCTTGACCAGTGCAACCCGTGTCAGGCCGCCAGTCGTCACATAGGTATCGGTACCGGCAGAGAGAATGAATGGACGCAAATCGACGTGCCTTGGATCGATACCATCTCCGCACAGTGTGGGCGCGGCAGACAGCATGAGTGTCGGCTGCGCCATGTAGTTGCGCGGATCGGCCTTGATGCGCTCTGCGAATTCGGCCCGCTGCTCCGCGGTTGAATGCGGCCCGATCAGCATGCCGTAACCGCCCGATTCGTTGGCGGGCTTGACCACCAGCTTGTCGAGATTGTCGAGCACATAGCGTCGATCCTCTTCGTACATGCACAGATAACTCGGCACATTGGGCACGATCGCTTCTTCGCCGAGGTAATACTTGATGATCTTGGGGACGAAGGCGTAGACCACCTTGTCGTCAGCGACACCCGCGCCCGGCGCATTGCACAGCGCCACCTTGCCAGCGCGCCAGGACCGCATCAGGCCACGCACGCCCAGTATCGAGTCAGGATTGAAGGCCTCGGGATCGATGAACAAATCATCAACCCGGCGGTAGATCACATCCACCCGCTTGAGGCCATCGATCGTGCGCATGTAGACACAATCGTCGGTGCCGACAATAAGGTCGGAACCTTCGACGAGATCTACCCCCATCTGCTGCGCAAGGTAGGCGTGCTCGAAATAGGCCGAGTTATAGATGCCCGGGGTCAGGATCGCGATCGAAGGCATCTCGCCCGGACGCGGCGACATCGCCGAGAGCATGTCGTGGAGTTGCGACGGGTAGTCGTCGACCGGCATGATTCTGCCTGTTTCGAACATCTCGGGCATCACCCGCTTCATCACGTTGCGGTTCTCGAGCATGTAGGACACGCCGGAGGGGATGCGCAGGTTGTCTTCAAGGACGTAGATGGTGCCATCCTTGTCGCGCACCAGATCCGAACCGCAGATGTGTGCCCAGATGCCGTGCGGCGGACTCACGCCCACGCATTGAGGGCGGAAATTCACCGACTGCTCGAGCAGTTCGGCGGGAAAGACGCCGTCCTTGATGATGCGCTGGTCGTGGTAGAGGTCGTCGATGAACAGGTTGAGCGCATGCACGCGCTGCTTGAGCCCCGCCTCGACGCGCGCCCACTCCTTCAGCGGAATGATTCGCGGCACGATGTCGAAGGGCCAGGCCCGATCGATCATGCTGCCGTCCGAATAGACGGTGAAGGTAATTCCCATCACCTGAATCGCCACCTCGGCTGCGGTCTTGAGCTCTGCCACTTCTTCGGCGGACAGACTCGCCAGGTAGCGGCACAGCTCATCGGCTGCTTCCCGGGGCACCCCGTCCTCGGTTACAAGCTCATCGTACAAACCCGAACAGGCGTAATCGCTCCAATCGATGCGTGCCATAGCTCCCTCTGCGGTACCGGCCCGCGAAGTGCGGGTAGATGCGCCATACAGTACCCGTGCCGCGCAGTATTTTCCAGCGCGGGCAGCACTTGCCCGCTCTTCGCCCGCTCCGGGAGACACCCGGGCCCCTTGCCACCCCACCGAAATACACATGAAACATTGGCATCCGATCGCCTTTGCCCGGCCAGCCATGTCAAATGCGTAATGCAAGACGCTCTTGCCTCTTCCTTCACCTAGCACGGCAAGCAAGTTTCGGAAGCCCGACGCACTACGACTTCCGGTTGGTGGACGGCCCCCCTGCCATGGCGCGAGGCAGCGCAGCAGACGTCGGGGACAGTTGTCTCGCAAGGGCTGGCAGCGCACACTTCGCCCACAGATGAGAATCAGCAGTATCTTCTGAACTGCGCGAAATTCGCCTCATTCATCCCTATTGTGAAGTGGTAATCTTCGCCGTTGCAAAGAGCCGGGCAAATCAGGCGATGTCGCTCCACCGGACTTCCCCCCTCTGATTTCCCGAGCTCGTTTCCAAGAAGGAAGATTCCGATGCGCCGCTTTTCCCTGACAATGACCCTGAGCATATGCCTCGCGCTTCCGCTACAGGCCATCGGCCAACAGGCAAGCCCCGGCCGCCTGGAGCGCGTCATCGCAAACAAGGAGGTCCGCGTCTGCATCTGGCCCGACTATTACGGCATCAGTTATCGCAATCCGAAGACGCAGGAACTCTCGGGGATCGATATCGATATGGCTCAGGCACTGGGCTCGGACCTCGGCGTCAGCGTCACGTTCGTCGACAGCGCCTTCTCCCGGTTGATCGAGGACATCCGTTCAGACCGGTGCGACGTCGCCATGTTCGCCGTTGGCATCACGCCACAGCGCAAGGAGAAACTGCGTTTTACCACCCCGCACCTGGCCAGCGACATCTACGCCATTGCCTCGAAAACCAACCGTCGCATCAAGCAGTGGGACGATATCGACCAGCCGGACTCAGTCGTTGCGGTAGCGCGAGGCACCCTGCATGAACCGGTGATGCGCAGCAAGCTCAAGGCTGCCAAACTTCTGGTACTCGATACCCCCTTTGCCCGCGAACAGGAAGTGCAATCGGGCCGCGCCGACGTATTCATGACCGACTACCCCTATATTCAGCGCTTTCTCTCAAATGCACAGTGGGCGCGACTGGTGTCGCCCCCGAGCACCTATCACGTCACGCCCTACGCCTATGCAATTCAGCCTGGAGATGACGAGTGGCATGCCCGCCTGGAGCGTTTTGTCAGCGATATCAAGCGTGACGGCCGCTTGATGGCTGCTGCCCGGCGCCACAAGCTCGACCCGATCGTTGCGCCGTGACACAGAGCGTGCGCCAACTGCGCCTGACCTTCCTGCTCACGCTCACCCTGTTTTCCGGCGCGCTGCTCGCAATCTCCGGCTACACCCTGTGGCGCCTGAACGCGGACGCAGTGCGTGCGGGCTTTGAGATCTCGGCCCTCCACAGCCGCAGCTTCGAGGACTACCTGACACAGAGCTTGCATGTTGCCGAACTGGCGGCAGCGACCGCCGTTTCCGATAGCGGCGGCCAGCCCGATCTGGAAGCGATCGAAGCGGCATTTCTCGCCATCCTGCGCCACTCGCCCTACCTGCGCTCGATGTCGCTGCTCGATGAGCATGGCCGGATCATTGCCAGCTCCAACCCTGCCAATATCGACAAGACGATCACGCTGGAGGGTTATCTCCCGCCGGTAAACGGCCCCCGGGAGATCCTGCGCATTGGCGCCCCCTGGGCTGGACGGGATTTTTCCGGCGGCCGCCCCTCCACGGCTGACGCCCCCCTGGACGCAGATGCCCTGAGCTTCATCCCGGTCACTCGCAGCCTGGCCTTTGGCGACAGCACACGCACGATCCTGATCGCGCTGAACCCCGACCACTTCGTCAACCAGATGTCGCAGACGCTCAAGCTCGACACCGCCCTGATCGAAGTGCTGCGATACGACGGGACGCTGCTGATGACCAACGACCCCGAAGCCCGAACGGGAGCGGTCAATGCCGACGACCTCAGCGCACTGATGCTGACTGAATCCGAACATGGCCGATTCCAGCACGAAAGCGGCCATTCGCCCAGCGCACTGAGCACCTTCCGCGCCTCGCCCCTGTATCCCTTCATCGTCGTCACCCACCTTTACCGCGATACGGCGCTGCAAGGCTGGCGCAGCGAAGCCAAGGCGGTGGTGTTCGTCGTGGGCGCCGCGCTGCTCGCCGTCATCCTGATCGCGAGTGCGTTCTACCGTCGCCGCATCCAGCTGATGGCCCAGCGGGCCGAGGCGGAGCGACTGCAGCGGATCAATGCCTCGGTTTTTGAGTCCAGCGCCGAGGCGATCGTCATTACCGACGTCAACGCCGACATCATCTCGGTAAACGCAGCCTTTACCCGCATCACCGGGTACGAGGCTGCCGAGGTCCTTGGCCGCAACCCCCGTCTGCTCGCGTCCGGCACGCATGACAGGGCCTTCTATACTCGCATGTGGACCACGCTGCTCAACAACGGATTCTGGCGCGGACAGCTGGTTAACCGCCGCAAGGACGGCACGCTCTACCACGTGCAGATGTCGATCACCGCCTCACGCGACCCCCAGGGAAAGCTGCAGCACTACATCGGCGACATTGTCGACATAACCGAGCGCAAGCAGGCCGAGGAACGCCTGCACCTCGCTGCGAGCGTGTTCACCCATGCGCACGAAGCCATCATGATCACCGCACCCGACGGCAGCATCATCGATGTCAACGCGGCATTCAGCCGCATGACCGGCTTCAGCCGCAAAGAGGCACTGGGTCAGAACCCTCGTATTCTGAAGTCCGGCCGTCAGTCCGACGAGTTCTACGCAACGATGTGGAAAACCCTGGTCGAGAACGGGCAGTGGTCGGGGGAGGTCTGGAACCGGCGCAAGAATGGCGAGGTATTCGCCGAAATGCAGACCATCAGCGCGGTGCACGACGAGCACGGCAATATTCAGCGTTACGTGGCACTGTTTTCCGACATTTCCCGGCTCAAGGAGCACGAGAGCCAGCTTGAGCACATTGCCCACTACGATGCGCTGACCAGCCTGCCCAACCGCGTACTGCTTGCTGATCGCCTGCACCAGGCCATGGCCCAGGCCCAGCGGCGGAAACAGCGCCTGGCCGTCGCCTATCTCGACCTCGACGGCTTCAAATCGGTCAACGACCACCACGGCCATTACGCGGGTGACCAGTTGCTGATGACCGTGTCAACACGCATGCGCCAGACGCTGCGCGAGGGCGACACGCTCGCCCGCCTGGGCGGTGACGAGTTCGTTGCGGTCCTGGTCGATCTCGATGCGGTCGCCGACAGTGTGACAATGCTCACCCGTCTGCTCGCTGCTGCCGCCCAGCCGGTTCATGTCGACGATCTGGTGCTGCAGGTTTCGGCCAGTGTCGGCGTCACCTTCTATCCGCAGACGGAGGAAGTGGATGCCGACCAGTTGCTGCGCCAGGCCGATCAGTCGATGTACCAGGCAAAGCTCTCGGGCAAGAACTGTTATCACGTCTTCGACGCCGATCATGACCGCAGCGTGCGCGGCCACTACGAGAGTCTCGAACGCATCCGCCAGGCAATGACCGAGCACGAACTGGTCATGTATTACCAACCCAAGGTCAATATGCGCACCGGTATGGTGGTCGGCGCCGAAGCGCTGATCCGCTGGCAGCACCCCGAGAAGGGACTCCTGCTCCCAGCCTCTTTCCTGCCGGTCATCGAGAACCATCCGCTGTCGATCGAGCTTGGCGAATGGGTGATCGACTCCACCCTGAGCCAGATGGAAGCATGGCATGCACACGGCCTCGAGCTGCACGCCAGCATCAACGTGGGTGCCCGCCAGTTGCGCGACCCCGGCTTCGTAGACCGCCTGCGCGAGATCCTGAGCGCACACCCGCAGATCCTGCCCTCCTGCGTTGAGCTGGAAGTCCTGGAAACGAGCGCGCTCGAAGATCTCGCCGGCGTCGCGGAGATCATCCAGGCCTGCCGCGATCTCGGCGTTAAATTCGCGCTCGATGACTTCGGCACCGGCTATTCATCCCTGACCTACCTCAAGCGCCTGCCGGTGGCCCAGCTCAAGATCGACCAGAGCTTCGTGCGCGACATCCTCGACGACCCTGACGATCTCGCCATTGTCGAAAGCGTGCTCGGTCTGGCCGCTGCCTTCCGCCGCCAGGTCATTGCGGAAGGCGTGGAAACCGTGGAACACGGGGAGTTGCTGCTGCAACTGGGCTGCGAGCTGGCGCAAGGCTACGGTATCGCGCGTCCGATGCCCGCCGAGGCGATACCCGGCTGGTGCGCATCCTGGCGCCCCGACCCGACGTGGCAAACTTGCCGGACCGTCAGGCGCAGCGCGCTGCCCCTGCTTTTTGCCAGTGTCGAACATCGGGCGTGGATCAGCGCCATGATTCAGTACTTCAAGGGCGAACGTGGGGCCCCGCCACCGCTTGATCGCCATGAATGCGCATTCGGCAAGTGGCTGGATGCTGGCGGCCTGAACCATCGCCGCGGCGACAAGGCGTGGGAGCAGATTCAGTCCCTGCACCGGGCGATCCATGAACTGGGCACGCAGTTGTGCACGCTGCATGATCAGGGTCGACAGATCGAGCTTGAACGAGGCATGTGCGATCTGCTCGAACTGCGCGACACGCTGATTCTGCAGCTGCGGTCATTGATCCAGCTTGCGGAGCGCCCCGCCAGGCGCAGGACAAAATACCTCCCCGAGGAATCGGTCGAGCAGCGCTCGCTTACTGCCGGCACGGGAAAGTAACCCCGTCTGCATGTGCAAGGCTGGAATGAAACACGGACCATGCTAAGGTTTGTACCTGCGAAGAAATTTTTCGCCTGAAGCACGGCAATGCTCACCCCCCAGCGCTGAAGAGGATCCATGGCGATTGACAAGAAGCTACTCGACGACCTTGAGCGACGCCAGACCGAGGCCATTGCCTCCGGCGGGCCGGAGCGCATCGCAAGGCGTCATGCCAAAGGCCAGCTGACCGCCCGCGAGCGGCTGCAGGGCCTCTATGCCAGGGACACCTTCCAGGAGTTCGGCCTTCATGCCCAGCATGAGACACGTGGCTTCGGCATGGAGAAAAAATCGCTCCCCACTGATGGTGTCATCACCGGCATCGGATTCGTCGACGGGCGCCCGGTCGCCGGGTTCAGCCAGGACTTCATGATTGCCGGCGGCTCACTCGGCGCCGTCCACGCGCGCAAGATCTGCGAGTTGATGGACCATGCCGCACGTGGCGGCATGCCACTTGTCGGCTTCAACGATTCGGGTGGCGCGCGTATTCAGGAAGGCGTGGAAAGCCTGTCGGGCTACGGTCAGGTGTTCAACCGCAACGTACTGATGTCCGGCGTCGTGCCCCAGATTGCGGTCATCTGCGGCCCATGCGCGGGTGGCGCGGTGTACTCCCCCGCGATGATGGATTTTCTGATCATGACGCGCCACTCGGCGAGCATGTTCATCTGCGGGCCCGAAGTCATTCGCGCGGTCACCGGCCAGCACACAACGATGGAAGAAATCGGCTCGGCCGAAGCCCATGCACGTGACTCGGGCAACATTCACTTCATCGCCGAAGATGATCGTCACGCCCTGGAGCTGGTGCGCAAGCTGCTGAGTTATCTGCCATCGAACAACATGATGGACCCGCCCCACAGCCTGAGCGAAGAGATCACGCTGCAGGACGACATTGGAATCGAAGACCTCCTCCCTGCAGATGCCAAGCTTGCCTACGACGTCAAGGACGTCATCGCCCGCCTGGCCGACGCGGACAGCTTTCTGGAGGTGCAGCAGGAATTTGCAGCCAACCTGGTCGTCGGGCTCGGACGCATCAATGGCGTCGTGGTCGGCTTTGTCGCCAACCAGCCTCTGGTCAAGGCCGGCACGCTGGACATCGACGCCTCGGACAAGGGGGCGCGCTTCATCCGCTTCTGCAACATCTTCAATATCCCGCTGGTCACGCTGGTCGATGTGCCCGGCTTTCTGCCCGGCGTGGCGCAGGAGAAGCAGGGCATCATCCGGCACGGCGCCAAGATGCTGTTCGCCTATGGCGCAAGCACCGTCCCCAAGATCACCGTCATCATGCGCAAGGCCTACGGCGGCGCCTTTCTGGCGATGTGCTCGCGCGACATGGGTGCCGACCTCGTGCTGGCGTGGCCGACGGCCGAGATTGCTGTCATGGGGGCGGAGGGTGCAGTCAACATCCTGTACCGCAAGGAGATCGACGAGGCTGAAGACCAGGCCGCACGTCGTCGCGAGCTGATCGACGAGTATCGCGCCGAATTCGCATCGCCCTACCAGTCTGCCGCGCGCATGTTCGTGCATGACGTGATCCAGCCACGGCGAACCCGCGCTGCGGTGTCGCTGGCCCTGCGCTCCTTGCTCTCCAAACGCGAGACGCGTCCTCCCAAGAAGCACGGCAACATCCCGCTGTGAGGGCCGGGGAGCACCAGCGATGAGCGTAACCGACACCCTGGCATTCATTCTGACCGGCTTCAGCGTCGTGCTCATCGCACTGTCGCTGCTGTGGCTGGTCAGCGCGCTGATCGGCCGCCTGTTCGCGGTCGCCGCGCCTCGTCCGTCCGCCGTTGCTGCTGTCGCCCCGCTTGCAGCCGGGCCGTCACCCGCTGCGCCCGGCATCCCGGCGGCGCACGTCGCAGCAATCACGGCCGCCGTCGCGGTCATGACCGGCGGACGCGGACGGGTGGTCTCGGTGAGGGCGCCAGCCCATCTGGCAGTCACCTGGGCCCGCGAGGGTCGCACCGAGCAGTTTTCATCGCACCGGGTGCGCTGGGACTGGGCCATCCCCGGCCCACCCCATGTCGACTATGACGCGCCCGCGCAGGACCCGGCGCCCGCACAGCCCCCCGTCGGCAGACATCAATGAGAGAAGCAATGAGAAATTTCAGGATCACCGTTGACGGCACCCCCTACGAAGTCAGCGTCGAAGAGCTGGATGTCGCCGCGCCCTCCAGCGCGAGCCCGTCACCATCCCCGGCACCCGCTCCGCGCCCCGCTCGCCCCGCAGTGGCTGCGGCCGCGCCACCCGCGCCGCCACCTGTTGCAGCAGCTGCGAGCGGCGCAGGCGACGTTCCCAGCCCGCTTGCCGGAACGGTGGTTTCGGTCGATGTCGCGCTCGGTCAGCACGTCACGCAGAACCAGCAGCTCGTTGTCCTTGAGGCGATGAAGATGAACACCTACATCACCGCGCCGCGTGACGGCAGGGTCACCGCGATCAACGTCGCCACCGGCACCGCCGTGGCCGAGGGGCAGTCCCTCCTGAGCATCGGCTGAAGCGTGCGCCACAGCCCCCCGACAGCCCGAGCACCTCACCCGAAGGCCACCCGATGGACATGCTGAACGACCTCATTGCGCTCACCGCCTTCGGCCATGTGACGCTGCAGATGATGATCATGTGGGTGGTCATCTGCGGCCTGCTCTACCTCGCGGTGTACAAGAACTTCGAGCCCTTGCTGCTGGTGCCGATCGCCTTCGGTGCGCTGCTGGCAAACCTGCCCACCGAGGGCATGGTCAACCCGCCGGTGGGCGACACCCCGGGCGGTCTGTTCCACTACATCTCGCTGGGCGTCCATCTGGAGCTGTTCCCGCCGATCATCTTTCTCGGCGTCGGCGCGCTGACGGATTTCGGCCCGGTCATCGCCAACCCGCGCACCTTCCTGCTCGGTGCCGCTGCCCAGTTCGGCGTCTTCGCCACCTTCATCGGCGCGGCACTGCTCGGGTTTTCGACGGACCAGGCAGCGGCCATCGGCATCATCGGCGGCGCCGACGGCCCGACCTCGATCTTTCTCGCCAACAAGCTCGCGCCCGAACTGCTGGCGCCGATCGCGGTGGCGGCCTATTCCTACATGGCGCTGGTACCGCTGATCCAACCCCCGATCATGCGCGCGCTGACCACCACCAAAGAGCGCGCCATCCGCATGCGCTCGCTGCGTCAGGTATCGAAGACCGAGAAGCTGATTTTCGCGCTGGTGGTCACCGTGCTGGTCATCCTGCTGGTGCCCGCCGCCTCAGCCCTGATCGGGATGCTGATGCTGGGCAATTTCCTGCGCGAGTGCGGCGTGACAGAGCGTCTGAGCAAGGCTGCACAGAACGAAATCATCAACATCGTCACCATCCTGCTCGGCACCTCGGTCGGCATCACCATGACCGGTGAGCGCTTCCTGCAGCTGGAAACGCTGAAGATCCTGAGCCTGGGCATCGTCGCCTTTTCCATCTCGACGGCATCGGGCGTGCTGATGGCCAAGCTGATGAACCTGGTGTCGAAAGAGAAGATCAATCCGCTGATCGGTTCGGCTGGCGTGTCTGCCGTCCCCATGGCGGCGAGGGTCAGTCAGGTGGAAGGTCAGCGCGCCGACCCCGGCAACTTTCTGTTGATGCATGCGATGGGGCCGAACGTGGCCGGCGTCATCGGCACTGCCGTCGTCGCCGGTTACTTCATCGCCAGACTCGGAAACTGAGCCAGGCCGCGCCGGCCTCAGCCCCGCTTGCCCTCATTGCCATGCGTTTCGGCAAAACGCCTCTCCAGCTCAAGGCGCAGCGCCTTGCGTGCCGCAGCGGCCTCGAAACGGCGCTTCTCCTCGGGGCTGAACGGCCGTAGCGGCGGCACCGGCACCGGCTTGCCCTCGTCGTCCACCGCAACCATGGTGAAGAAGCAGCTGTTGGCATGGCGCACTTCCTGGGTGCGGATGTTCTCCGCCACCACCTTGATGCCGACCTCGAGCGAAGACTTGCCGGTGTAGTTCACGCTGGCGAGAAAGGTCACCAGCTCGCCCACCATGATCGGCTGACGGAACATCACCTGATCGACAGAGAGCGTCACGCAGTAGCGTGCGGCGTAGCGACTGGCGCAGGCATAAGCCACCTGGTCGAGCTGTCGCAGGATGGCACCACCGTGCACCTTGCCGGAAAAGTTGGCCATCTCCGGGGTCATGAGGACGGTCATCGTGAGCTGGTGTGCAGGCAAATCCATTGTTCTTGCTTCCGACTGAGTGTTGGGGGGTGCCCTATATTCGCATGATCCGGCGCCCGGGCGCACGGCTGTGCGCCAGATGCGGACACATCCTGCCATCAGCGCACTTTCGGTTCGCTTTCAGCTCACGGGCACATCGAAAAAATGCCCCGCTCGCTGGCGGGGCATTCGTGATGCGATGCTGCGCTTTGGTCAGGCTTCGACCGAACTCCGGATCAGGTGATCGAAGGCGCTCAGCGCAGCCTTGGAACCCTCGCCCATGGCGATGATGATCTGCTTGTACGGCACCGTGGTGCAGTCACCGGCGGCAAAGATGCCCGGCACTGAGGTCTGGCCCTTGGCGTCGACGATCACTTCGCCGAAACGCGACAGCTCGATCGCGCCCTTCATGAAGTCCGTGTTCGGCAGCAAGCCGATCTGGACGAAGATGCCCTCGAGCTCGACCCGCTTCACCTCGTCGGTGCTGCGGTCCTTGTACATCAGGCCATTGACCTTGTCGGTACCGGTCACTTCGGTGGTCTGGGCACTCTTGATCACGGTGACGTTGGGCAGGCTGTAGAGCTTCTTCTGCAGCACAGCATCGGCGCGCAAGGTGTCGGCGAACTCGAGCAGGGTGACATGGGCCACGATGCCGGCAAGGTCGATCGCCGCTTCGACGCCCGAGTTGCCGCCGCCGATCACCGCCACACGCTTGCCCTTGAACAGCGGACCGTCGCAGTGCGGGCAGTAGGCCACGCCCTTGCCACGGAACGCCTGCTCGCCCGGCACGTTCATCTCGCGCCAGCGTGCGCCGGTCGCCAGAATCACGGTCTTGGCCTTGAGCGAGGCACCGTTCTCGAGCTGCACTTCAGTCATGTCGCCCGGCACCAGCCTGGCCGCACGCTGCAGGTTCATGATGTCGACGTCGTACTGCTTGACGTGCTCTTCGAGCGCCGCAACCAGCTTCGGCCCCTGGGTTTCCTGCACCGAGATGAAGTTCTCGATCCCCATGGTATCCATCACCTGGCCACCGAAACGCTCGGCCACGATGCCGGTGCGAATGCCTTTGCGTGCGGCGTAGATCGCGGCAGCTGCACCCGCCGGGCCGCCACCGACGATGAGCACGTCGAACGCGTCCTTGGCGGCAATTTTCGCTGCCTCACGCTTCTCGGCGCCGGTATCGATCTTGCCGATGATCTCGGCCAGTTCCATGCGCCCCTGACCGAATTCCTGACCGTTCAGGTAGACCGTGGGCACGGCCATGATCTGACGCTCTTCCACTTCGCTCTGGAACAGCGCGCCATCGATCATGGTGTGGCAGATGTTCGGGTTGAGGATGGAGAGCAGGTTGAGTGCCTGCACCACATCCGGGCAGTTGTGGCAGGACAGCGAGATGTAGGTCTCGAAGTTGTATTCGCCCTCGATATTCTTGATCTGTTCGATCACGTCCGCCTCGACCTTGGGCGGATAACCCGCGCTCTGCAACAAGGCAAGGATGAGGGACGTAAATTCATGCCCCATCGGCAGGCCGGCAAAGCGCACGCGCGCTTCTCCGCCCTTGGGACCGACTGAGAAGGAGGGCTTGCGTTCGGTATCGTCGCGACGTTCGATGACGCTGATGAGGTCCGACTGCTCGGCGACATCGCGGATCAATTCCTGCATCTCGCGCGACTTCTCGCCATCGTCCAGCGACGCCACGATCTCGATCGGCTGCGTGACCCGTTCCAGATAGGCTTTCAGTTGAGTCTTGATATTGGCGTCCAGCATGATGGCATCTCCCTAGAGATTAAGGACTTCCGATGTTTTCGGTGGTCCGGATACGACGCAGCCGGCGCGTGGCCGGCTGCACGAAAGGCTGCCGGGCCGGTGGGCCCGGGCAACTACAGCGACGACTTAGATCTTGCCGACGAGGTCGATGGACGGAGCCAGGGTCTTCTCGCCTTCCTTCCACTTGGCCGGGCACACTTCGTTCGGGTGCGAGGCAACGTACTGAGCAGCCTTCAGCTTGCGCACGGTTTCGGTCACGTCACGGGCGATCGCGTTGTCGTGCACTTCCATGGTCTTGATGACGCCGTCCGGATTGACGATGAAGGTGCCGCGCAGTGCCAGGCCTTCTTCGGCGATATGCACGTCAAAGGCGTTGGTCAGCTTGTGGGTCGGATCGCCCACCAGCGCGAACTTGGCCTTGCCCACGGCGGGGGAGGTCTCGTGCCACACCTTGTGCGAGAAGTGGGTATCGGTGGTAACGATGTACACTTCGGCGCCAGCCTTTTCGAACTCTGCATAGTGCTCGGCCGCGTCTTCGATCTCGGTCGGGCAGTTGAAGGTGAAGGCTGCCGGCATGAAAATCAGGACGGACCATTTGCCCTTGAGATCGGCATCGGTCACTTCGATGAACTTGCCGTTCTTGTAGGCTTGAGCTTTGAAAGGCTGAACTGCGGTGTTGATCAGGGACATTGCTGAGTCTCCGTGTGGGTTGATGTAACTGCGACGAACAAATGATAGTCGCTTGAACGAATTTGCTCTAATTGAGATTGAAGATGGCCTCGATTGGAATTTACTATCGAAAGCCACCAGGTGATTGCCAACCTGAATTCTACTGAATCTGAACCCGCCCCGCGCAAGCAACTCAAAGACGCGTTCCCCACCCCCTTAAAAACTGCCTCACGATCATGACAGCACTTCGCACCCTTATTGAATCCATTGGTTTTCAACGTTTCATCATCACGGTGATTGTCATCAATGCCATCACCCTCGGGCTGGAAACCTCGGAAGCGGTGATGGGCGCTGCAGGTGGGGTGCTCATTGCCCTCGACCGGCTCGCGCTGGCGATCTTCGTCGTCGAGATCGCACTCAAGCTCGTGGCCTACCGGCATCGCTTCTTCACAAGCGGCTGGAACCTGTTCGATTTCACCATCGTCGCCATCACGCTGGCGCCCACAGGCGAAGGCATGGCAGTGCTGCGCGCCCTGCGAATTCTGCGTGCCCTGCGCCTGGTGTCGGTCATTCCGTCGATGCGCAAGGTGGTCAATGCCTTGCTGCGTGCCCTGCCCGGCATGGGCTCCGTCCTTGCGCTGCTGCTGCTGGTGTTCTATGTCTCATCGGTGATGAGCACCAAGCTCTTCGGAGCGGACTTCCCGGAGTGGTTCGGCACCATCGGCGCGTCCTTTTACACGCTGTTCCAGGTAATGACGCTTGAATCGTGGTCGATGGGTATCGTGCGCCCGGTGATGGAGGTTCATCCGCTGGCCTGGGTCTTCTTCGTGCTCTTCATCCTGCTCACCACCTTCGCGGTGCTCAACCTCTTCATCGCCATCGTGGTCGACGCGATGACCGAGGTCGAGCATCAGGAGCAGGACGAAACACGCACCCTGGTCATGGTCGATCACGAAGTCCTGATGGCGGAGATACGTGCGCTGAGGACGGAAGTCAGGGCGCTCAAGAACGACGCCTGACACAAAGCAAAGCGGGCGCCAGTGGCGCCCGCTTTGCAATCAAAACTGCTTACGACGCCTCAGGCCGAGGCCAGGTGACGGCGCACCGAGATCTCCGCACCAAGCCAGCCCAGAAAAGCCGCAAACGACACGATCGCGAGCGATTCCGGCCACTGCGGCCCGGCAAGCGAAAACACCGCGCCATAGGTCTCTGCCAGCCCTGCGACCGGCGCAGCCAGTGCGGCCACGCCCAACCACACGGCACCGAGCGCCACCAGTCCGCCCAGCACGCCCTGCAAACCGCCGAACCAGTAGAAAGGGCGGCGAATGAAAGGATCGGTCGCGCCCAGGAGGCGGCTCACCTCGATTTCTGCCCGCTGGGTCAGAATCTGCAGCCGGATCGTGTTGAAGGTGACGATGACCAGCGCAAAGCCGAGCAGTCCGGCCAGCATCAGCACCGCCGAACGGCCGAGCACAAGCAGCGCGTGCAGCCGCTTCACCCATCCCGAGTCGAGCTGCACATGCGCCACCCTGGGCCAGGCCTTCATCTCGCCGGTGAGTGCTTCGAAGGCAGCCGGATCACCGGTGCGAAGCGTCACCACGAAGGCGTCGGGCAGCGGATTGGCATCAAGTCCGCCAAGGACATCACCCAGCCCGCCCTTCTCCAGTTGCTGCAGGGCTTCGTCGCGCGGCACGAAGCGGAAGCTGGCCAGTTGCGGATCGGCGCGCAGGCGCTTCTCGATGGCAGCGGCGTCGGCCTCCCCGGCACCGGTTTCGAGAAAGACGCTGATTTCAGGTGTGCCCGAGACCCCACGCGCAAGCGAAGCAATATTGTCCAGCAGCAGATAGCCGCCCGCCGGCAGCGACAGGGCAATGCCCATCACCAGCGCCGACAGCAAGGTGCCGAGGGGCTGGCTGGCAAGCCGCCCGAGCGCCTGAGCGATCGCCCTGAAATGCAGATAGAGCCAGTTGCTCATGCGCCCTCCGTCAGCAGGCCCTTGGCCAGCGTCAGCCGACGCGGCGAGGACTCGGCGAACAGGGTCGCATCATGGGTGGATACGAGCACGGTGACACCTGCACTGTTGAATGATTTGAACAAGGCGGCAATCCCGGCCGCAGTGGCCGGATCCAGATGCGCCGTAGGTTCGTCGGCAAGCAGGATCGAGGGGCGATTGACAATGGCCCGGGCAATGGCAACCCGTTGCTGTTCGCCGCCCGACAGGCCCGCCGGCATCTCTCTTCCCCGCCCGTCCAGCCCCACGCGTTCGAGTGCGGCCGCGACCCGCTTGGCGGCATCGCCGGGCGGGTGCCCGGTGATGACCAGCGGCAGCATCACGTTGTCGAACACCGAACGGTCGAACAGCAGGCGGCTTTCCTGCAGCACCAGCCCGAGGTTGCGCCTCAGATAGGGAATGGCGCGTGACGGCAGCCGGGAAACATCCTGGCCGTTGATCCGCACGGTGCCCGCTGTCGGTCGTTCAATGGCCGGAATCAGCTTGAGCAGGGTGCTCTTGCCCGCACCGGAGTGGCCCGACAGCACCACCAGTTCGCCATGGCGAATCTCGAAGCTGACGCCGGCAAGTGCCGTGTAGCCGCCCGCATAGCGTTTGGCAACGTCCTCAAAGACGATCATGCCTTGTCGCCTCTGGCCGCAGCGCTCGACCCGGCAAGCGGCTCGAACAGGGCGTCGACGAACTCACGCGACTTGAAGGGCTGCAGATCGTCGATACCCTCGCCCACGCCGATGAAACGCAGCGGCTTGGGGCACTGGCGCGCGATTGCGGCAATCACGCCGCCCTTGGCCGTGCCATCGAGCTTGGTCACCACCAGTCCGGTGACGCCGATGGCGGCATCGAAGGCCTTGACCTGAGCGAGCGCGTTCTGGCCGATGTTGGCGTCGAGCACCAGCACGACCTCGTGCGGACCGGTGGGATCGGCCTTGGTCACGACGCGGCGCACCTTGGCGATTTCTTCCATCAGGTGCAACTGGGTCGGCAGACGCCCGGCCGTATCGGCGAGCACGATATCGATGCCGCGCGCACGCGCAGCGTTGATGGCGTCGAAGATCACTGCAGCCGCATCACCGCCGTCCTGCGCGATCACGGTCACGTTGTTGCGCTGCCCCCAGGTCATCAGCTGCTCACGCGCAGCGGCGCGGAAGGTATCGCCCGCGGCCAGCAGCACGCTCTTGCCCTGAAGCTGGAAGTACTTGGCGAGTTTGCCGATCGAAGTCGTCTTGCCCGAGCCATTCACCCCCGCAATCATGATGATGTAGGGCTTGTGGCCGGAGACATCGAGCGGCTGTTCGAGCGGCGCGATGATCTTGTGCAGGCCGTCGGCCAGCGCCTGCTGCAACTGGTCGGCCGTTTCGAGCTTGTCGCGCTTCCAGCGCAGGCGCAAGTCGTCGATCAGGTGCTGGGTGGCATCCACCCCGCAGTCGGCCATCAGCAACGTTGACTCGAGCTCTTCGAGCAGATCCTCATCAATCTTCCTGCGTCCGAACAGGTTCGCCAGCCCGCCGCCGAACTGCTGTCGGGTCCGCGAAAGGCCGGCCTTGAGGCGCTCTGTCCACGAGCGTTTGGGCGCAGCCGCGGGTTCGACAGCGGGCGCCGCCACTGCAGGGGTGACCGCGGCGGGCGCTGCAGGCGCGGATTCATCAGGCCTCGGCGTTTCGGCCGCCTTGGGGGCAGCAGGCTCGACCGCTTCCGTCGCCGGTTTCGCAGGCACCGCAGGCTTTTCCTCGGGCTGCTGCGCGGGCGCAGGGGCAGGTGCTGCGGTTTCAGTGGTTGAGGGCGCGGACGGATCGTCGGCAGACGGCGTTACGGCAGGCTTTTCGGACTTGCCGGACTTCTTGAAGAAACCAAACATGGGCGCTCGGGTCAGAGGGATCGTTCGGGTGGGCGCCATCGCACTGAGCGGGCGCTGCAATCCGGATAGGACTAAGATGCGGCTCCGCGTCGTTCCGGCTTCGGCCGAAGCGAGCATGGCGCCCCGAATTCTATCAGATGCAGGACATCCCCATGTTTCACCAGACCTTTCCAAGTTTGCTGCTTGCCGGTGCCACGCTGCTGCTCAGCCTGGGCGCCCACGCCAACCCATTCGAGACCACGCTCGCAAATGGCATGAAGGTGATCGTCAAGGAAGACCGCAGGGCACCGTCGGTCGTGCACATGGTGTGGTATCGCACCGGCTCGATGGATGAACCCGAAGGCGTCTCCGGCGTCGCCCATGTGCTCGAACACCTGATGTTCAAGGGCACGAAGACGCTGAAGGCCGGCGAATTCAACAAGCGCGTTGCCGCTGTGGGCGGGCGTGACAACGCCTTCACCAGCAAGGATTACACGGCTTATTTTCAGCAGGTCCCGCCGTCGCAGCTCGGCCAGATGATGACCCTCGAAGCGGATCGCATGCGCAACCTCGTCATCACTGACGACGAGTTCGCACGCGAACTCGCGGTGGTCCAGGAGGAGCGCCGTCTGCGTACCGACGACCAGCCCCGCGCGCTCGTGTACGAGCAGCTGATGTCGACGGCCTTTCAGGCTCATCCCTACCGCCGTCCGGTCATCGGCTGGATGAGCGACCTCGATGCGATGAAGGCCGAGGATGCAAGGGCGTGGTACCGCCGCTGGTACACCCCCAACAATGCCTATCTCGTCGTTGTCGGCGATGTCGACCACAAGTCGGTCTTCGAGTTGGCGCGCGAGCGCTACGGCAAGATCAAGGCGAACACCCTGCCCGAGCG
Organism: Parazoarcus communis; assembly: GCF_003111665.1. Taxonomy (NCBI): domain Bacteria; kingdom Pseudomonadati; phylum Pseudomonadota; class Betaproteobacteria; order Rhodocyclales; family Zoogloeaceae; genus Parazoarcus; species Parazoarcus communis. The sequence goes on from NZ_CP022188.1 coordinate 488,565, forward strand.
CAGGATCAGCACCGAACCCGAACAGCAGGGGCCGCGCAGCGCGGTGGTGAGAGCGCCTGCCGAACTGCCTTACCTGTCCATGGCCTGGAAGGTACCGGCACTGCGCAATCCCGCAGGCGACCGCGACGCCTATGCCCTGCAGGTTCTGGCCGCCATTCTCGACGGCTACGACGGCGCCCGCCTCAACAGTCGCCTGGTACGCGACAGACGGATCGCGATGTCGGCCGGGGCCGGCTACGACGGTACCGGCCGTGGCCCCTCCCTGTTCTATCTCGACGGCGTGCCGGCGGCAGGACAGAGCATGGACAGCCTTGAAACCGCCCTGCGCGCTGAACTGCAACGCATTCGCGACGAAGGCGTCAGCGAGACCGAACTCAACCGGGTCAAGACCCAGGCGCTCGCGAGCAAGGTCTACAAGCGCGACTCCCTGATGGGGCAGGCGATGGAGATCGGCTATATCGAAGCCGCCGGCCTGTCCTGGCGCGACGACGAGCGTCTGCTCGAAGGTCTGCGCGAGGTCACGGCCGACGAGGTACGCGCAGTCGCACAGCGGTATTTCAGCGACGACACCCTGAGCATCGCCCGCCTGGACCCACTGCCCGTGAGCGAAAAGACCCCGCGCGCACCGCTTTCCGCCATCCGTCACTGACCTTCCGGAAGACCGCTCTCAATGACAGTACGCACCGCTTTCCCGGCAGCCACAACGCTGCTGCGCAATAGCCTGACCCTTGCGGCCGGCATCCTCCTGTTCGGCAATACGGCGCTGGCCGGACCGGACATACAGCAATGGACGGCCAGCACCGGCGCCCGCGTCCAGTTCGTCGAAAGCCGGGCCCTGCCGCTGGTGGACATCCAGATCGACTTTGCCGCTGGCAGCGCCGTCGAACCGGCAGACAAGGCCGGCCTGGCAGGACTCACCCGGGGCCTGCTCGATGCTGGCGCCGGTACACTCGACGAACAGGCGGTGTCCGACCTCAGTGCGGACATCGGCGCCCAGATCGGCGGTGGCACCGACAACGATCGCAGCAACCTGTCGATCCGCAGCCTGTCGTCAGCCAAAGAGCTCAATGCCGCTATCGACCTGGCGTCCACGCTGGTCTCGGACCCGACCTTTCCTGCGGCAGTGCTCGATCGCGAACGCGAGCGCGCAATCGCCGGCCTGCGTGAATCCCTCACCAAGCCGGGGACGCTGGCTGCGCGCAGCTTCAATGAAGTCGCCTACTCGGGCCATCCCTACGGCAGGAATGTCACGACCGAATCGCTCGCCGCCATCAGCCGCGACGACCTGCTCGCCTTTCACCGCGACCACTACGCCGCCCGGTACGCCTCGGTCAGCATCGTGGGCGACGTGGACCGTGCCACCGCCGAACAGATTGCCGTCCGCCTGACGAGCCGCCTTCCCGCAGGCGTCGACACGCCCCCCCTGGCTGCGCCCGTGCAGCCCACGGCGCAGACCCTGCGCATCGCCCACCCCTCGGCACAGGCGCACATCGTGATCGGACAGCCGGGAATGGCGCGTGAAGACGCCGACTATTTCCCGCTGCTTGTCGGCAACTACGTGCTTGGCGGCGGCGGATTCGTTTCCCGCCTGACGCGTGAAGTGCGCGAGAAGCGGGGCTTCGCCTACAGCGTCTACAGCTACTTCGCACCGCAGCAGGTCGCGGGGCCGTTCGAGATCGGCCTGCAAACCCGTGGCACGCAGACCACCGAAGCGCTCAAGGTGGTGAATGACACCCTCAACACCTTCATCGCCGACGGTCCGACCGCGGCCGAACTGCAGGCGGCCAAGGACAACCTGGTCAATGGCTTCGGCCTGCGTCTGGACTCGAACCGCAAGATCCTCGACTATGTCGCCATGATCGGCTTTTACCAGCTTCCGCTCGACTGGCTCGACCGCTACCCGCGTGCGGTGGCTGCGGTATCCCGCGAACAGGTGCGTGACGCGTTCTCGCGCCGCATCCGCCCCGAGCACCTCGTGACCATCATTGCCGGCGGTGACGGCGACACTGAGGCCACAAGCAGCGCAGGTGACAAGGGCCGATGAGTCGTGTTCGCATTGTCGGCGGCGAATGGCGCTCCCGCCTGCTCGACGTGGCCCGCGTACCCGGACTGCGCCCCACGCCCGACCGTGTGCGTGAGACGCTGTTCAACTGGCTCGGACAGGATCTGGACGGGCTGAACTGCCTCGACCTCTTTGCCGGCACGGGCATTCTGGGGTTCGAAGCGGCCTCGCGCGGTGCCGAAAAGGTCACGATGGTCGAGTACGACCCTCGTGCTTTTGGTGCGTTGAAGCAGGCTGCAGAAACCCTACGAGCGTCGCAGGTAGAGATCATTCACGGCGATGCGGTAAAATTCCTGCAATCCACCCCTCGGAAGTTCGATGTGGTGTTTCTTGATCCGCCATACAGGCAGGGCTGGATCGAGCGCGTGGCGCCTCTGATCGACAGGATCATGCAGCCGGATGGATGGCTGTATGTCGAATCGGAGTCGACGGTGACGCACCTGGGCGGATGGCAGACAGTCAAACAGGGTCACGCCGGACAGGTTCATTTCCATCTCATGCAGGGAACGCAGAAATGAAGGATGTGGTGGCGCTATACCCAGGGACCTTCGACCCGTTCACGCGGGGACACGAAGATATCGTAAGACGCGCAGCACTGTTGTTTGAGGAAGTCGTGGTAGCGGTGGCTGCGAGCCCGGGCAAAGGCCCGATTTTCAGTCTGGATGAACGCGTCGCCATTGCACAGGAGGTTCTGAGCCCTTTTCCGAATGTTCGGGTCACGGGCTTCAGCGGACTGCTGATGGACTTCGTTCGCGCTCAGCGCGCTCGGGTCGTATTGCGCGGCCTGCGTGCGGTTTCCGACTTCGAGTACGAGTTTCAGATGGCCGGGATGAACCGCAAGCTCTACCCGGACGTCGAAACGGTATTCCTGACGCCCGCCGAGGAATACATGTTCATCTCTGCCACCATGGTGCGCGAGATTGCCCGCCTGGGCGGGGACGTTAGCAAGTTCGTGCAGGCAAGCGTGCTTGCGCAGTTGCAGCACAAAGTGAATTTAAAGCGATAGCAAGGAAGCAATCCACATGTCTCTCATCATTACCGACGAATGCATCAACTGCGACGTCTGCGAACCCGAATGCCCCAACGGCGCGATCTATCAGGGTGACGAAATCTACGAGATCGACCCCAACAAGTGCACCGAGTGCGTAGGCCACTTCGACGAGCCACAGTGCCAGCAAGTCTGTCCGGTCGACTGTATCCCGCTCGATCCGAACAACGTCGAGACCAAGGAACAGCTGATGGAGAAATTCGTCAAGCTGACCGCGAAGAGCTGATCAGCCTCAAGCAGGCTGAAAACAGAAAGGGGCGAACGCTGCGTTCGCCCCTTTTTTGTCTGCTCGGCTCGTCGCTCAGGCGACCCGGGCTTGCTGCTCCGCCTCTGCTGCCGGTTGCGCACCCAAGGCGCGCATGATGTCAGCCTCAATTGCGGCCAGTTCTCCAAGCAGAACCAGCATGCCGGCCTCGGCCTGCTTGAGCTCGTCCACCCGGTCTTCCAGCGTATCCGTGGCCTGATGGATTCGCTTCACGCTCTCAAGGCGACGCTTGAGTTGCAGTTGATACTCGCGCACCTGAGTCTCGAGCGGTGACATCACCGCTCGCAGCCATTGCTCGACATCACGGTTTGCCACTTCGAAGGTGCGACGCGCCTGAACCGCAACCGTCTCGAAAAACTTCTGCGTCAGCGTGTGCTTTTCGGTGGTCACCAGCGTCAGCGTGGTGTTGATCTGGCGATTGAACGCCTTTTCCAGACGGTCGAGTTCCGCCTCGTAGCGCTGCGTCGAAAACGCCTCCGGCGACGTCAGCTGCAGACCATGCTCGACACTGAAACGCTTGTACATGCTGTCGAGCATGCGGGTGATCTCGGCAATCTCAGAGGTAGACTGGCTGAGATTGCCGCGCAGATGAGCGAAAAAACCTTCCATCGCATCACGCAGCCCGCGGCTGAAACTCGACTCCAGCATGGCCTCGCGCGTGCGGCGGGTCTCGTTGCGCAATGCATCCAGGCCCAGATGCGTGAGCAGGTTATTGGTCAGATTGGAAAACACCGAGCGCACCGCATAGTATTTCTGCAGCCCCTGCTCGAACTCTTCCTTTTCGACCCGGATCTTGCGCATCATGTATTCGATGACGTTCTGGTTCTTGCCGCGCAGATCGGTAAGCTCCTGCAACTGCTCGCGCACGCCATAGAGCCGCGCATCCAGCAGCGCAGTGGTCTGGTGCACCAGGTCGGAGGTTTCGCCGAGCGTGTTTTCGCGCACGATTTCCTGCTTGGTCGGCAGCAGGTCTTCCGTCAGCGCGCGCTCGAGTTCCGGCAGGCGACTGCGCGCCAGCAGCGACGCATCCCCATTGACCCGCGCGACCAGCCCCTTTTGCGCAGAGACGGGGAAAACCGCCTGCGGCTCCACGTCCAGCGTGTCGGCAACGGTCTGAACCTGGCGCGCAATCTCAGCCTCGATCCGGGCATCATCGCGCAGTCCGTCCCACAGGCCGTCGATCTTGTTGAGCACGACCATGCGCCCCTTCTGCCGGCCCTGACCGACGCTGACGTACTCACGCCATACCGCCAGGTCGCTCTGGGTCACACCGGTATCGGCAGCCAGGATGAAAAGCACCGCATGCGCATTGGGCAGCAGCGACAGGGTCAGTTCGGGCTCGGCGCCAATGGCATTCAGACCCGGCGTATCGAGCACCACCAGCCCCTGCTCGAGCAAGGGGTGGGGGAACTGGATCACGGCATGGCGCCAGCTCGGCACTTCCACCAGACCATCGTTGCCGGGCTTCAGACCGTCATCGCCCCGGGGATCCACCTTGAACCCGAGGCGCTCGGCCTCGTCCTGGCTCACCCGGTGCACCTCGCCGACGCGCGCCAGCGCGCCCTGCAGTTCCTTGGCAGAACCGGCCTCAAGAGGCACCACGGTCCATTCATCGGCCTTGAGCTTGAGTTCGCTGACCTGCGCCTGCAACACCCGGGTCGCGATCGGCAGCAGCCGCAACTCCGGCGTCGCCCCGGCAGTCCATTGCAGCTCGGTCGGGCACATGGTGGTGCGGCCAGCGCTGGACGGAAGAATGCGATCCCCGTAATCGGAGAAGAAGATGGCGTTGATCAGCTCGGACTTGCCACGCGAAAATTCGGCGACAAATGCAATCGTCAGCTTGTCTTCGCGCAGGCGCTCGATCACGTACTGCAGGCGGAGGTCGGCCTGTGCATCGCCAACATCGTTGCGCGTCAACCAGCTGCGCAAACGCGCCACCGATTCCATGGCCGCGCCGCGCCAGCGGCTGTAGGCGGAAAACTGTTCTGCCAGAGTCATGATCAATTCACCTGTTCTGCCAATACTTTGAGCGCGCATGACGCTCACTCCGTGAGCATAGCGCCGATCGCACCGGCGTGCCATTCCTTCGTCCCCTCGTCTGCCATGCTGCCACGGGCTCAGCGCCCCCGCCGCTGGCACTGCGGGCAGAAAAAACCCGCCCGCTGCCCGCTCACAAGCCGCTCGACCGGCGTACTGCAGACCCGGCACGACTCGCCGTCGCGTCCGTAAACGAAGTACTGCTGCTGAAAATAGCCGGGCTGGCCATCGCCACCGACGAAGTCCCTCAGGGTACTGCCTCCGGCCTCGATTGCGGCGCTCAAGGTCGCCCGCACCGCCTCGGCGAGGCGCTGGTAACGTGCCAGCCCGATGCGTCCCGCCTGCTCCAGCGGATGAATGCGGGCCCGGAACAGGCTTTCGGACGCGTAGATATTACCCACCCCCACGACGCGATGACTGTCCATCAGCACATGCTTCACCGGCGCACGCAAGCCGCGACTCAGCCGATACAGGCACTCGCCGTCGAAAGCGTCGCCCAGTGGCTCCGGCCCGAGCGAGGCGAGCAGCGGATGCGTCTCGGCCGCGCCCTGCTGCCACACAACCAGACCGAAGCGGCGCGGATCGCGCAGACGCAAGGCGCGATCGCCAAAGACGAAATCCACATGGTCGTGCACACCGGCAGGCTCGTCGGGATCGATCACCCTCAGGCTGCCCGACATGCCAAGATGCACGATCACGCTACCATTGCCGAAATCGAACACCAGATACTTTGCCCTGCGCCACACGCGAGCCAGGCTGCGTCCGCACACCTCCCCGGCCAGGATCGGCGGAACGGGCAGGCGCAAGCGCGGATTACGCACCGCAAGCCCCGTCAGCACACGTCCCTCGACATGCGGGCGGACGCCGCGACAGGTGGTTTCGACTTCGGGCAACTCGGGCATCGGCGATCCGGAAGAGTGGGCTGAAGCGCGGGCAACTTGCCGGCGCGGGGGCAAAGTGCCTACCATGAGGCGAACCGAATTCTAGAACAGCCCTCCAAGGCATAGTACCTGCATCGCAGACCTGCACCACATGCAGCGCCCCGAACCTGCAAAGCCTGCCAGCCGAGCCCACGGAACCAGCCGGACCGCCTTATGAATCGCACCATTGCCCGCCGCCTAGCACACCTCGGCACCGCCCTCTTGCTGGGCCTGTCGCCGGGCGCCTTTGCCCTTGCACAGGAAGCGCCAGCTGCAAGCACGCTGCCGGCACAGGAGCTCACCCCGCAGACGCTCTATCGTTTCCTGCTGGCGGAAATCGCCGGCGCCCGCGGGCAGATCGGCCTTGCCGCGCAGCTCTACCTAGAGATGGCGCGCGATACACGCGACCCGCGCATCGCGCGCCGCGCCGCCGAGGTGGCACTGTTTGCGCGCAACGCCGACATGGCTGCCGAGGCCGCGCGCATCTGGAGTGAAGCCGACCCCAGCTCGGAAGAGGCCAAGCGCCTGCTCGCAGGCGTGGTCAGTGCGCACGGAGGCCGCCTGGAAGACGTTCAGATCCAGTTGGCACGTGCGCTCGCACAGACGCCTGCGAATCTCGACGCCAACCTGATGGGGCTGAACCGGGCCTTGTCGCGACTGGAGGACAAGCAAGCCGCCCAGTCGATGGTGATTCGCCTCACCGAGCCCTATCTCGACCACCCGGAAGCGCATTTCGCACGCGCTCAGGCGGCTACGATTGCCGGCAGTCCGATGGAGTCGCTGACTGCGATCAACGCCTCGCTGCTGTTGCGCCCGGACTGGGAGACCGGCCTGCTGTTCAAGGCCCAGCTCCTGATGCAGACCGGCGCCCATACTGAAGCAAGCCACCTGCTGCAGGAGGCGACTGCGCGCCAGCCGGACAACCGCAACCTCCGCCTGGGCTATGCGCGCAGCCTGATTGCCGCCAAGCAGTTCGAAACCGCGCGCACCGAGTTCCGGGCGCTGCTGGACAGCGCACCGGGCGATCGCGACCTGCTCTACGCGGTTGCGCTGCTGTCACTGCAGCTTGACGATCCCAGCGCGGCCGAGCCCTTGCTGAAACAGGCACTGGAGGCCGGCCATCCCGAAGCCGACGCCATCCGGCTTCATCTCGGACAGGTCGCCGAACAACGCAAGGACGGCGCGACCGCGCGCAAGTGGTTCGAATCCGTCGGCCCGGGCGCGCAATACGCCGAAGCCCGCATCCGCAGCGCGCACAGCCTGGCGCGCGAAGGTCAGATGGATGAAGCACGCAACCTGCTGCAGACACCGACCGAGGACGCGAACCTGAACAGGCGCTTCCAGCTTGCCGAGGCGCAGATGCTGCGCGAAGCCGGCCGCACGGAGGATGCTTTCAACGTTATCGACGAAGCCTTGCTGCAAGCGCCCGACGATGCCGACCTGCTCTACGAGTCCGCCATGCTCGCCGAGCGCCTGGACCGGCTTGAGGTCATGGAAGGACGTCTGCGCAAGGTGATTGCGCTGACGCCTGATCATGCACACGCCAAGAACGCGCTCGGCTACTCGCTTGCCGACCGCGGCATTCGCCTGGAAGAGGCAGAGCGGCTGATCGCCAGCGCACACGAGCTTGCGCCGGACGATGCCTTCATCCTCGACAGTCTGGGCTGGGTCAGCTTCCGCCTTGGCGACAACGAAGCCGCGCTCGAGCACCTCCAGCGCGCCTACTCGATGCGCCCCGACCCTGAGATCGCAGCACACCTGAGCGAGGTCCTGTGGACGCTCGACCGCCGCGATGAAGCCGAAACGCTGCTCAACGACGCGCTTGCCGAACACCCCGACAACGAAGCCCTGCGCAGCACCGCCCTGCGCCTGCGCAAACAGTGAGGGCCGCCAGGCACGTGCGCCGCAAGCTTCTCGCGACCACCTTCGTCACCGCCCTGCTCGCAGCCTGCGCACCGCTGCAACCCTTGCCAGGAAGCGCCGCTGTGGTCCGCACCGCCAGCCCGTACTTCGAGGTCGATGGACGCCTGTCTGCCACGGACGGCGAGCGCGCAGCCAACGGCCAGATCGAGTGGCGCCACGCCCAGTCCGCGGATCGATGGACAGCTTACAGCCCACTCGGTCAGATCGTCGCGCGCCTCGACAGCAGCGCTGCCGGCGCCGAACTGATGTTTGCCGACGGCAGGCGCCAGCGCGCCGCCAGCGCGTCGGAACTGCTTCCTGCATTGATCGGCGTCGACCTTCCCCTGAACCGGCTTCCCGGCTGGATTCAGGCCAGCCCGCAACCTGGCGCTGAGGTTCGCAGCCTCGACGATTCCGGCCGGCCAAGCCTGGTCATCGATCAGGGCTGGCGCATCGACTACACCGAATACCTCAACCCCGCGGCAGACGCCCTGCCACGCCGTCTTGAAATATCGCGTGGCGACGCCCGCGTCCGACTTGTGATCGACCGATGGACTCTGCAACCCTGACCCACACTGCAAACCCGCCCGTCCCGCAGCTCAGGGGCTGCCTCGCCCCGGCCAAGCTCAACCTCTTCCTGCACGTCACGGGTCGCAGGGCCGACGGCTACCACCTGCTGCAAACCGCATTCCGCTTGCTCGACTGGGGTGACACACTCGATTTCAGCGTGCGCGAAGACGGCCGGATCCACCGCCTGTCCGACCTGCCGGGCGTGCCCGAGGAAGACGACATCGTGATCCGCGCCGCGCGCCTGCTGCAGCAGGCGACACACTGCAGCGCCGGCGCTGACATCACCGTGCACAAGGTCTTGCCGATGGGTGGCGGACTCGGCGGTGGAAGTTCGGATGCGGCAACGACACTGATGGCGCTCAACCACCTGTGGCGCACCGACCTCAGCCCTGAACAATTGCAGGCGCTCGGACTGACGCTCGGGGCCGACGTACCCTTCTTCATCTATGGCCGGGACGCGTTTGCCGAGGGCGTCGGCGAGAAATTCCAGCCCATGCACCTCGACCCCGCTTGCTACGTTGTGGTGTCGCCAGGCGTCGGAATATCAACAGCAGAAATTTTTTCATCGAAGGACTTGACGAGAGATAGCGTCCCCATCAAAATAGCGGACTTCACAGCAAGCCATGCACGGAACGACCTGCAAGCAGTAGCGTGCAGAAAGTACCCGGAAGTGGCTGAGGCAATCGACTGGCTGGCGCATTTTGCACCGGCAAGGATGACTGGCTCAGGTGCCTGTGTGTATGCGGCAGTCGATTCGGAAGCTCAGGCTCAACGTATCGTCGATCAATGTCCGACACGCTGGCAGGCCTGGAAGGCTTTTAGCCTGGCACAGCATCCCATGAGTCGCCTCGGCAGGTGATCAGGTTTCAATTGGGGAGTCGCCAAGTTGGTCAAGGCACCGGATTTTGATTCCGGCATTCGAAGGTTCGAATCCTTCTTCCCCAGCCATATAACGACGGGCAGGCCTCTGGCCTGCCCGAGTCGTTTTTGAAGACAGTTTCATTCTATCGGCATCGGAGATTCGGTCATGCCCTACGGCAGCCTGATGGTCTTCACTGGCAACGCCAACCCCAAACTCGCAGCAGATGTGGTTCGGCGGCTGGGCATTTCCCTCGGTTCGGCCACGGTAGGCCGCTTCTCCGACGGCGAAGTCAATGTGGAGTTGCTCGAAAACGTGCGTGGCAAGGATGTGTTCATCCTCCAGCCCACCTGCGCACCCACCAACGAGAACCTGATGGAAATGCTGGTCCTCGTCGACGCGCTCAAGCGCGCTTCGGCCGGCCGCATCACCGCAGCAATCCCCTATTTCGGCTACGCCCGCCAGGATCGTCGTCCGCGCTCGGCCCGGGTGGCGATCACCGCCAAAGTCGTGGCCAACATGCTGCAGGCCGTCGGTGTCCAGCGTCTGCTGACCATGGACCTGCACGCTGACCAGATCCAGGGCTTCTTCGACATCGCGGTCGACAACGTCTATGCCGCACCGGTGCTGCTGGCAGATCTCGACAAGCAGAAATACGAAGACCTGATGGTGGTCTCGCCCGACGTCGGCGGCGTGGTGCGCGCACGTGCATTCGCCAAGCGTCTCGAGTGCGATCTCGCGATCATCGACAAGCGCCGGCCCAAGGCCAACGTTTCCGAGGTCATGAACATCATCGGTGAAGTCGAAGGCCGCACCTGCGTGATCATGGACGACATCGTCGACACCGCCGGTACGCTGTGCAAGGCGGCCAGTGCGCTCAAGGCCAACGGAGCCAAGCGCGTGCTCTCCTACTGCACGCACGCCGTGCTGTCGGGTGCTGCGGTTGCGCGTATCAACGAGTCCGAACTCGACGAACTGGTTGTCACCGACACCATCCCGCTGCGCGAGGATGCCAAGGCCAGCAACCGCATCCGCCAGGTCTCGGTGGCCTCGCTGCTTGCCGACACCATGCTGCGCATCAGCAACGAGGAATCGGTTTCCTCGCTGTTCATGGAATAACCTTTTCGGCCCGCGGCTTGCTGCGGGCCTTTTCATCTCTGCCTGGTCGCGGGCAGAGACTTCATCAACTGGAGTAGTACACATGCAAATCGAATTCAAGGCTGTAAAGCGCGAACTGCAGGGATCGAGTGCGAGCCGCCGCCTGCGTCGCGAAGGCCAACTGCCCGGCATCGTCTATGGTGGCGAAGCTGCAGCCCAGCCGATCCTGATGGATCACAACGAGCTGTTCCACCTGCTCAAGAAAGAAGCCTTCCACGCTTCCGTGCTGTCCATCAACATCGATGGCGCCAAGGAAACCGTACTGCTGCGTGACACGCAGTGGCACGCCTACAAGCCGCAAGTCATGCACATCGACTTCCAGCGCGTCAAGGCCGGCGAAACCATCCACCTGAAGGTGCCGCTGCACTTCATCAACGGCGACGAGTGCCCGGCGGTCAAGACCGGCGGCTGCATCGTGGCTCACGTGCTGACCGAACTCGACGTCGAGTGCCTGCCCTCCAACCTGCCGGAATTCATCACGGTTGATCTGGCTGCCCTCGAGCCGGGCGATTCGATCCACGTTTCCCAGATCGTTCTGCCGGAAGGCGTGAGCACCGTGCATCACGGCGAAGGCGACCCGGTTGTGGCCAGCGCCCAGACGCCGCGTGGCAGCGTCTCCGCTCAGGCTGAAGGTGAAGAAGGCGAAGAAGCCGCAGAGTGATTGCGGCTGCTGCCAAACGGGCTTTCCGGGACTGAACGACGATGACGACTGCGGCAGCACGCCCTCCCCGTCTGGTTGTCGGTCTCGGCAATCCCGGCACCGAATATTCCGAAACCCGGCACAACGCCGGGTTTTGGTTTTGTGAGCGGCTCGCCGATCAGCTTGGCGCACGCTTCTCGCATGAGTCACGTTTTCACGGGCTGGTCGCCAATGCGCGCGACGCCGGCATCATGTTGCTGATGCCCCAGACCTTCATGAACCGCTCAGGTCAGGCCATCGGCGCGCTGGCACGGTTCTACCGTATCGAACCGGCAGAGATCCTGCTGGTGCATGACGAGCTCGATGTCCCGCCCGGCCAGTTGCGACTGAAGTTCGGCGGCGGACTCGGCGGTCACAACGGGCTGAAGGACACCTCTGCCCACCTCAATACCAACGACTACTGGCGACTGCGAATCGGTATCGGCCATCCGGGCGATCGCAACGAAGTGGTCAATTACGTGCTCAAGCCCGCCCGGCGCGAAGAGCAGACGCTGATCGACGAAGCCATCGATCGCGCCCTCCTCGCCTGGCCCATTCTGGCCCGTGGCGACTGGACGGCAGCGACCCAGCGCCTCAATGCGCGCCCCGCTCCGCCCAAACCACCCAAGCCACCGAAGGCCCCCAGGCCCGTCGCAGACACGCGCGGTGCGCCAGACAACTCCAAGGACGAAACCCAGTCATGAGCCTGAAATGCGGAATCGTCGGCCTGCCCAACGTCGGCAAGTCGACCCTGTTCAACGCCCTCACCAAGGCGGGTATCGAAGCGGCCAACTATCCCTTCTGCACCATCGAGCCCAACGTCGGCATCGTTGAAGTGCCGGACCCGCGCCTCGACGCCCTGTCGGAGATCGTCAAGCCGCAGAAGATCCAGCCCGCCATCGTCGAATTCGTCGACATCGCCGGTCTGGTCGCAGGCGCATCCAAGGGTGAAGGCCTGGGCAACCAGTTTCTCGCCAACATCCGCGAAACCGATGCCATCGTCCACGTTGTACGCTGCTTCGCCGACGATAACGTGATCCACGTTTCCGGCAGCGTCGACCCGATCCGCGACATCGAAGTCATCGATACGGAACTCGCGCTTGCCGACATGGCGACGGTGGACAAGGCCCTCAACCGCTACAAGCGCCCCGCCGCTGCCGGCGACAAGGAAGCCAAGGCGCTGGTTGCGGTGCTCGAGAAGTGCATCGCCCAGCTCGATCAGGCCAAGCCGGTGCGTGCGCTCGACCTCGCCAAGGAAGAGCTCGCCCTGATCAGGCAGTTCTGCCTGATCACCCAGAAGCCGGTGCTGTACGCCGCCAACGTCGCAGAAGACGGGTTCGAGAACAACCCGCAGCTCGACGCCGTCCGCGCCCATGCCGCAGCAGAAGGCGCCCAGGTGGTCGCGCTGTGCGCCTCCATCGAAGCCGAGATCGCCGACCTCGACGACGCCGACAAGAAGGACTTCCTCGAGTCCATGGGCCTCGAAGAGCCCGGCCTCGACCGCCTCATCCGTGCCGGCTACAACCTCCTCGGCCTGCAGACCTACTTCACCGCCGGGGTGAAGGAAGTGCGCGCCTGGACCATCCATGTCGGCGACACCGCGCCGCAGGCAGCCGGTGTTATCCACACCGACTTCGAACGCGGCTTCATCCGCGCCCAGACCATCTCCTTCGACGACTTCATCACCTACAAGGGCGAGTCGGCGGCCAAGGAAGCGGGCAAGATGCGCGCCGAAGGCAAGGACTACGTGGTCAAGGATGGCGACGTCCTGAACTTCCTGTTCAACGTCTGACGCAGACGCCGGGTGACCGGCGCCGTCCTGAAATCCGGGCGATCCCGCAAGGATCCGAAAAGCCGCGCACCGACGCGGCTTTTTCTTTGTGTGCCATTCCCAGCGCCTGCGATGTCGCCTCCGGCGTCGATCAAGCCTCGTCCAGTCCCAGCGCCAGCCAGCCTCCACCGGCGTAACGCAGCAGCTGTGCGTCATCGAAGCGCCACAGGTGGAGCCAGCCGTTGTCGAGGAGCTGGCGGACCACGTCGTGCTGCGCGATCACATGCTCGATCGCCCGCTGCGGCGCGTCGATGACCACGGTCAGACGCAGCGGCTCGTGCACCCAGCCCGCACCATCGTGCAAGGACTGCTTTGACAGGCCGATACGCAGATCGCCGCCGTTGCCCTCAAACACCCCGATGTGCCCACCCACCACGTTGTGCAGCAACTTGTTGCCGCTACCCAATCGACCTGGCTCGCAGGTCGAGGCATGGTATTGCCAGTTGATCCAGTGCGTCACCAGCATCGGCGCGGTCATCAGCAACTCAAGCACGCTGCCATCCGGGTCGTGCCCGGCATCGTAGTCATGCAGAAAGCTGCGTCCATCCAGCGCCAATCCGTGGCTGCGATGACGCGGCGCGATGATGAACGCCGCATTGCCCGCCAGCCCCCACTCGGGCCGGGTCTGGGCGCCATCGTTGGCACGGCGACGCAGTTGTGTCAGGAGGTGCTCGCCCCCGGCACGCGGATCCAGTCCGAGTCGTACGGCACGCTCGCGCCTGACCTGATCGCAGGCCTGGGCGAAGACGGTCCTCTGCAGTTCGTCCCAACGCGCAAGCACCGCTGCCGGCAGCAGATCGAGATCAAAGCCTTCGATTTCATCGGTCGTCGTGTTGTGCAGGGCGGCGACAAACACGGTGTGCTCGGGAATGACGACTCCGGCTGCCTTCAAGCCTGCACGTACGGCCGGCTCATTGAGCAGTTGCGCCAGCACGCGGGCATTCACTTCACCCGTCTGACCGCAGCAGGCGCCGCAATCCAGCGCGGCGGCGTGGGCATTGTTGGCACTCTGGCTGCCATGCCCGACCAGCAGCACCAGCGGCGCGAGATCGCGATCCAGCCCCATGGCATGCAGCACACGCGACGACAGCGCCACCTTGGCGTCGATGTCCAGACCAGTGAGGGCAGGACGGCACAGGGGCCGGTAACGTGCGGACAAGCCGGCCAGATCGTCGCGCTTGCGCGTGGCCGTGGAAGGCCTCAGCCAGTTCGACAGCTTGCCGAGATAAGCCACACCGGCCGCTTCCACGAATGAGAACGCCGCACTGGGCCAGCGTCCGCCTGCGCGCCATTGCGCCGACCAGGCAAAGCTGCGCTGCCGGGCCTTACGCGCCGCATGGTTCAGCTCATCCTCATCCGCGCCACGACCGGACGCAGCCACCGTGATGCGATCCGTCACCTCGAGGGCCGGTGCAAGCAAGCCCGGCAACTGCGGTCGCCGTGCCGACGTGGCAAGTGGCGTGTAGGCAAGCGGGAGGCCGAAGAAGCCCGCAAAACCAATGGTCTGGATGGCGGGACTGACCGCTTCAAGCGCCCTGCGCAAGGGCTCGCTGCGCACATCGATACAGAAGGCGGCCTGGATTTCGACGTGTTGCCCGGCACCGCCACGCCCTGTGCTGCGGGCGACTGTGCCGAGCTTCTGCGCCAGCTGACGCTGATAGCCCGCTTCGAGCGCCACCTGCCAGACCTCATCCACGACGAGCATGTCTTCCGCCTCATCGAGCAGCGCAGCAGCACGAATCCATGCCCCCTGCACGGCTGCGAAGGCCTGCCGGGTGACGACATCGTCCTTGCACTCAAGCAGGATCGCCCCCCAGGCAAGCCGGATCGCGAGCAAGTCGCGCAGATGCGAATCCGTCTGCCCTGCAAGTCTGGCCTGCCAGCCACGGTAGGCACACCACGACGCCCAGCCATTAACCGTGAGCAGGATGGCTTCGAGGTAGTCGGGCCATACCGGCTCCGGCAGTCCCAGTCGCTGCAGAACCCAACGCTCGGCATCCTCCCGCGTGGCGGGCAGTGCGCTGAACGAACGCTCGAGATCGGGCAGCCCCATCAGCACGCCGATGCCATGATCGTGGATCAGTGTCTCCCGCCAGAAGGCATACAGGCCCTGATCGCGCTCGGGCTGCCAGTCCGCCTGATGCTCGTCGAAATAGGCGGCACAGGTCTGACTGACCTGGTGCGTGATCGCCTGCCGCCACGACAGCCGGGCATGGCGCTCCGGATCGTCGTCCAGCACATCAATCAACAGGGGCAAGGCAGGCAAGCCAGGCGCAGTGTGCAAGGCATCGACACATTGCCGCTCGGTGAGCGCGGCGGCCTGAGCAGCAGGCAGTGAGGACAACGCATGGGCAAGGTCCGGGCGGGTGATGCGCCCCTCCTCCCAGGCTTGCTGCAGATAGCTGCGCGACGGGAACACCTGGATGCCACCCAGCACCGCCATGCGCGCCGCGACCTGCCGAACGGGCCTGCCGATCCGCGACCAGTGCGGATTGACGGCAATTGCGCGATCGAGCGGCCAGGCCGGCGCGATGGTCTGGCAGGCCTGCTCGCACGCAGCTTCGATACGCGTGTGCAGCGCTGCGTCATCCTCAAGCCGGGATGAGGCGCGATCAAGGGTCACTGTGTCCATGAAATTCTCCTGAAATCTGATTACCTGGGGGCTGCGACGGCCACTGCGCCAGCCATCGCGTGGCCATCAGGCGCGGCGGTTCCGGCGGTCCAGCGCGTTGGCCACAGGCGCAAGGCCAGGCGGGTGTAGAGCTCGTCCACATAGAAGCCGGCGTAGCTCCAGCGCCGCCACACGGCCAGCCCTTGCGGATGAAGCTGCAGGGTGACGAGGCAGAGATACATCAGCGCCATGCCTGCCAGGGCGACAAGTCCGGCAGCATGGAGAGGCGCGTCCGTCAGGCCGAACGGCAGGGCATGTGCCACAAGCGCTGCCATCGTGAGCCCCGACACCATGCTCAAGCCCGCGACAAGCGACCACCACGCCCGACCGGCCTCGCCGTCATGCCGGGCGGGCGACCACAGCAGCGGCGACCATGCCAGCGCCAGCACACCACTCCACCACCATGGCCAGCCCGCAGCGGGGACGAGCGCCTGAATCAGGCCGACAAGCGCAGCCGCCAGCAGCGGTGCCGCCACCAGACTCCGCACCGAAGACGCAGCACTGCCGCGCATCATCTGCAACTTGTTGGTGTGCACCACCGTGGATGCCGACAGAAAGGCATGCGCCTTGTACAGCGAGTGACCGACAAGATGCAGCGCGGCAAGCGTGTAGAGGCCGAGACCACATTCGAGCACCATGAAGCCCATCTGCGCCACGGTAGACCACGCCAGCCGGACCTTGATGCTGATGCGGGTCAGCATCACCAGGCCTGCAAGCAGTGCAGTGCCAAGCCCGAACGCGACCAGCAGCCAGCGTGCAGCAGGTACCGCCTCGAGCAAGGGCGCGAAGCGGATGAGCACGAAGCCGCCGAGGTTGACCACGCCGGCATGCAGCAGCGCGGAAACCGGCGTCGGCGCTTCCATGACCTGGATCAGCCAGCCATGCACAGGCAGCAGCGCAGTGCGCAGGATCACCGCCAGCACCAGACCCACTGCGCTCAACTGCAGCGGGAGCGACACGCCGTCCTGCGCCAGGTGTTGCCGGAGATCGGACAGCGATCCGCTGCCCACTGCCCACCATGCAAGCGCCGCAGCGCAGATCAGCAGCGCGTCGGCCAGGCGGTCGGCAATCCGCTTCTTGTGCGCAGCCAGCAAGGCGAACGGGCGATCCGGGTAGAAGCAGAGCAGGTGCTGCAACGCCACGCCCACCAGCGCCCAGGCTGCGATCAACACCAGCCAGTGGTCCGCAAGCAGCAGCAGATGGACTGCGGCCAGCACCCCTGCAAGTGCGGTGACATAGCGCGCCTGCCCCGCCTCGCCCTGCAGGTAACGTGACGAGAATACTGCGATGACCGTACCCAGAAACTGCACCAGCACCGCCAGAACGGCACCCAGCGAACCGACCACCAGCCAGGGCAGCCATTGCATTGAACTCGCACCCGGGGACGGTGGCACCAAGACCTGGTGCAGGCCCAGGCTCGCCAGCGCGCACAGCAGCGCAGCACCGGAGAGATGGCTGAAACGTTTCCACAGCAAGGCCTCGCGTGCGCTGCCGGCGCGGGGCAGCATCGCGGCGATCAACATCAGGGCCGCAGGCGCCAAAGCGCTGGCCGGGAGCAAGAAGCTCGATAGATCCATGACGGGCAACCTCAAATTGAACCGGCGCCATGGTGCTATCATCAATCAATTCCGTAAAACACATTAATCAGAACTAATTGATATCGAAAAGTGAATGGTTAATCTGGAGCAGCTGAACTTTCACCACCTGTTCTACTTCTGGCGCGTCGCCCGCATGGGCCACCTGACACGTGCCGCGCAGGAGTTGCACACCTCGCAGTCGGCACTTTCGGCGCAGATCAGGCAGCTGGAGGACCGTCTGGGTGAGGCCCTGTTCGAACGCGAGGGGCGCCGCCTGGTGCTGACGGATACGGGGCAGCTGGTGCTCTACTATGCGGAGTCGATATTCGGGCTGAGCCAGGAAATGCTCGGGCGCCTGCAAGGCCGCAGCGAGGGCGTGATCCGGCTGCGCGTGGGCAGCGTCGCCACCATGTCGCGCAACTATCAGGAGAACTGGATTCGGCCGCTGCTGGCTGATTCCTCGGTGGTGCTGACCCTCGAGTCGGGTTTGCTGGAGGGCCTGCTCGAGCGCCTGGTGCAGCATCAGCTCGACGTGGTGCTGGCCAACGAAACCGTGCCCACAGATGCGGACCGCCCCTTGCACTGCCGTTTCCTGGGCAGTCAGGCGATCTCGCTGGTCGGGCCCGCAAGCATCTGGAAGGGCCGCAGCCTGCGCGTTCCGGATGACCTCGATGGTGTGGACCTTGCGTTGCCCGGACCACGACACGCCCTGCGCGCGCAGTTCGACGCCATGTGCATGTCTGCCGGGGTGCAGCCTCGGCTGCGGGCCGAAGTCGACGACATGGCCATGCTCCGCCTGATCGCACGGGACAGCAACTGGCTGACCGTGCTGCCCGAGGTGGTGGTGCAGGACGAAATACACGCGGGCAGCCTGGTGAGCGTGGGCCAGTCCACGCAGTTGCAGGAGCGCTTTTATGCCATCACGACACCGCACCGCCATCGTATCGAGCGCCTCGAACGCCTCCTGCAAGGCTCCACCGAAGTGCCGGATCCCTCTGGCGCTGCATGAAACGTGCGCAGCGGGCCTGCCGGCTGCGCGACAGCCGGACCGACCATCACCCGAGCTTCGGCGCCGCGCCCGACGTGCGCGAAACAGCCGTATCCAGCGCCCACAGGTGTGCTGCCACCAGCGCGCGCCAGGGCGAGAATTCGGCCAGGAAGCGTTCCGTTTCGGCGGGCGAGACAGGGACCGGACTTTCCAGCAGGTGCTGCAGACCACGACGCACGGCAACATCGCCATGCAGCGAACCATCAAGCCAGCCGAAACCGCGCAACAGCGCGTAGTTGATGGTCCACGGCCCGATGCCGCGGATGCGCAGCAGGCAGGCCTGAATGTCGTCGATTGGCGGCGTCTCCACCCACGCATCGAGTGACAGATCGCCGCTGACAAGCAGCCCGCTCAGCGTGAGCAGGGTCAGCGCCTTGGCCCTGGAAAAACCCGCCGCGCGCAATCCAGGCTCGCCCAGCGCCTGCACGCCTGCCGCATCGGGATAACAATACAGACCACTCGTGTGGCGAAGCCCGACCGCCTCAATCAGCCGCCGGCGAATCGTCAGCGCAGCGGCGACGCTGATCTGCTGCCCGGTGACGGCCCAGCTCAGCGCCTCGAAAGGTGTCGCCGCCAACGGTACGCGCAAGCCCGGATGGGCCGCGATAAGCCTGCCGACCTGCGGATGTGCGCACCACGTTTGCTCGAAGTCCTCGACCGCCTGCGTCAGCCCGAGCATGCGCCTCACCATGCCCGTCAGCAACAAACCGTCTGACGACGCAAGTGGTCCATCGACATCCAGCCGCGCCACGGCCCTTCCGCCCTCGAAGACAATCTCCAGGCAAGCCGCCCGCCCCGACCATGCCAGCCCCTTGCGCAAACAGTTCCCCTGCACCTGCTCCGCCACCTGCAGCGAATCGCGCAAGTGAAACGCAAGCACATCGCCAGAACGAAACCCAACCGGCAGACCAAGCTCGCAGTTCAGCACACCATTCTCCAGACCGCCCCCTTCAAGCTCTCCGCACCTCCGCGCGAACCCGCCTTTCCTCCGTTCGTCATGCCCCATCCGCCTCACTCGCCCGCCGCCTCGCGCGCAAGCAGTGTCCGCTTCCGCTCCACCCCCCAGCGGTAGCCCGACAGGCTGCCATCGGTACGCACGATGCGGTGGCACGGAATCGCCACCGCGAGCACGTTGGCGGCACACGCCCCCGCCACCGCGCGCGCACCACGGGGCGTACCGACGCGCTCGGCAAGCTCGGCATAGCTCAGCGTCGTGCCTGCGGGAATCTCCCGCAGTGTCTGCCACACCCGCTGCTGAAATGCCGTGCCGCGAACATCCAGCGGCAGGTCCAGACCAAGACGCGGCGCCTCCACGAAAGCGATCACCCTGGCGACCAGGCGATCGAAGCCCGGGTCGTCGCCGATCAGTTCAGCCTGCGGAAACAGGTCCTGCAGGTCGCGCGCCAGCACTGCCGCGTCATCGCCCATCAGGATGGCGCACACGCCGCGTCGGCTGGCGGCAACGAGGATGGCGCCAAGCGCACACTCACCGATTGCGAAACGGATCTCGGTATCGACTCCGCCTGCACGAAATGCCGTGGGGGTCATGCCGATCAATGCATCGGCATTCTCGTAGAAGCGGCTGCTGGCATTGAAACCGGCGTCGAACAAGGCTTCGGCCACGTTCGAACATGCGCGCAGCCTTGCCTGCACCCGCTGCGCGCGACGGCCTGCAGCATAGCCGGCCGGCGTCAGCCCTGTCACCGACTTGAACACCCGCAGCAAATGGGACGCGCTCAGACCTGCGTGATCTGCGAGCTCAGCCAGCTTTGGCGGGCTGTCGGCGGCGTCGATCATGCGACACAGGTCGGCAACCATTTCTGCATGCTGCCTGAACAGTGGCGGCTGATCCGGACGGCAACGCTTGCATGGCCTGAACCCGGCAGCGATGGCGGCGGCCGCGTTCTCATGAAAATCGACGTTCTCCGGCCGTGCCGTGCGTGCGCCACACGACGGTCTGCAGAAGATGCCGGTCGTGCTCACCGAATACACGAAGCGGCCATCGGCACCGGAATCGCGCGACAGCACTGCAGCCCAGCGCGGATCGGCGAGCGTGCGACCGGCACGCAGTTCGCGGGCCTGGGACATCATGGTATGCACTCCTGAATGAATCTCTTCGACAGACTCATCCTAGCAAGCCCGACCCAAGCCGGCACTCCGCTGCGTGCTTTTGAATTCGCTTGCTACCCGCACCCCTCGATCAGAAACCGATGCTGAGCAAGGCCCACAGCGTGATCAGCGTCCCCAGCAGCGCGCCTCCATAACAGATCAGCCTCGCACCCGTGCCGCCGTGAATGCCAACATCGTGCAGGCTGTGAAATATCCGGTGGCCGGCGTGCCACAGAAAGAGCGGAACGATGGCGAGCACGAAGGCCTTGCCGATCCAGCTCTGGGCAAAGGCCATCATGTTGGCGTAGCTCATCGCATCCGGCGCCAGCAGGACGCCAAGCGGCACCGCGATGCCGGTGATGAACACCAGCGCCGGCCCCAGGATGGCGGCCAGCATGCCACCGGCGCCGAACAGCCCCCAGAAGATCGGGGCATTGGAGCGCTTCAACGGCCGGCTCATCGTGTCAGCCCCCATGCAAGTCCGAGCAGGATCAGGCTCGCCACTGCGGTCACAGCGAGGCCGCCACCGGTAATCATCGCCGGCGCCAGGCGCTTGCCGCCGATCACGACCGGCGGCATGGTCTTGGGCATGATCTTGAACCAGGTCCAGCTGTGGTAGGACATCATCGCCAGTACGGCGAGATGGAAGATCACGGCCAGCGGGTGCTTCATCGTTGCGAGCCAGCCATTCCACGCCGCCTCGCCCTGCGCCAGACATACCAGCCCGATCAGCAGCACCACGCCATAGGCCGCAACGAACAGGGCCGTGCCCTCGTGAATCATGTACTCGACGAAGAACGGGTTCTTGCGCCACCAGCCGGCCATCGGCCGCGTATAGGGACGTCGCTTGCTCATTTCTTTCCCCCCTTCGGCATCAGGAAACTCAGGAAGTAGTCGCGCGCCGCCGTCGTCTTGTTCTGATTCACCGCATTGGCCGGGTCGACATGCTTGGGACAGACCTCCGAGCAGTAACCGACGGCAGTGCAGTTGAACACGCCCTCTTCCGCCGCAACCAGTTCCATGCGCTGCGCCGCGCCGCCATCGCGCGAATCGGCGTTGTAGCGGTGCAGCAGCGCAAGCGCGCCAGGGCCGATGAAATCCGGGTTCAGTCCGTACTGCGGACAGGCCGCGTAGCACAGCAGGCAGTTGATGCACGAGCTGAATTGCTCGTACTTCTCCAGCTCCGCCGGCGTCTGCAGATACTCCCCTTGAGCGAGCGTGCGGGCCTCTTTCGGGATGATGTAGGGCTGAATGCGCTCCAGCTTGTCGATGAAATCCTCCATCACCACGACCAGATCGCGCTCGATGGGGAAGTGGCTGAGCGCCTCCACCCGCACCGGCCCCGGATACAGGTCGCGCAGAAAGGTCTTGCACGACAGGGCCGGCTTGCCGTTGATCATCATGCCGCAACTACCGCAGATCGCCATCCGGCACGACCAGCGGAAACTCAGGGTTTCGTCCAGTTCGTCCTTAATGTGCAGGAGTGCCTGCAGCACCGACATGTCGTCGGTAAAGGGCAGCTCGTAGGTCTGGAGAACCGGCTCCGCATCCTGCTCCGGACGGTAGCGCAGCACTTCCATGGTGATCGTTCTAGCCATGCCGTGCCTCCTTTTCAGCCTTCTCGCCCGCGGCGCCATAGGCGCGGACCGCAGGTTGCGAGCGGGTGATCTTCACCGGACCATAATCAATGCGCGGCTGCGCCTCGCCGTTATAGTGCGCCAGCGAATGCTTGAGGAAGTGCGCGTCGTCACGCTGCTCAAAGCCATCCAGGCGCTGATGCGCACCGCGCGACTCCTTGCGGTTGAGCGCCGAATACGCCATGGCTTGCGCCACATCGAGCTGATAGCCGAGTTCGATCGCCAGCAGCCAGTTGGTATTCCACACGCTGGACTTGTCCTCGATGCGCACATTGCGAAAGCGCGCGCGCAACTCGTCGAGCTTGTCGCACGCCGCCTGCATGGTATCGGCCAGACGGTAGATGCCGCAGCCGCTTTCCATGGTCGCGGCCATCTCTCGACGCAGGGTCGCGATGCGTTCCGTGCCATCGGAGCGGGTCACCAGCGCGCGGGTTTTTAGCTCCACAGCCTGCGCCTGTTTGAGCAGGGTCGCTGAAGCGCTGCGCGGTGCAGACTTGGCAAAGCCTGCCGCCTCGAGTCCGGCCACCTTGCCAAACACGCACAACTCGGCCAGCGAGTTCGATCCCAGGCGGTTGGCGCCGTGGATGCCGACGCTGGAGCATTCGCCTGCGGCATACAGGCCCGGCAGGGGCGAGGCGCAACGACCATCGACCAGAATGCCGCCCATCGTGTAATGCACCGCCGGCCGCACCGGAATGGGCGTCAGCGCCGGATCGACGCCGAGAAACTCCTCGGCAAGCTCGTAGATCTGCGGCAGGCGCTCGCGCAATTTCTTTTCGCCGAGGTGGCGCAGATCAAGGTGCACCACAGAGCCTTGCGGGCCCTCGATCGTGCGCCCCTTCTGCTGCTCGTGCCAGAAGGCCTGGCTCAGGCGGTCGCGCGGGCCCAACTCCATGGCCTTGTTGCGCGGCTCGGGTTCGGCCGGCCCGAGACCGTAGTCCTGCAGGTAACGATAGCCGTCCTTGTTGAGCAGGAAGCCACCTTCGCCGCGACAGGCTTCGGTAAACAGCAGGCCGGTGCCCGGCATGCAGGTGGGGTGGTATTGAACGAACTCCATGTCGCGCAGCGGCACACCGTGGCGATAGGCCATGGCCATGCCGTCGCCGGTGACGATGCCGCCATTGGTGTTCTCGCGGAACACACGCCCCGCGCCACCGGTGGCCAGCACCACCGCGCCGGCTTCGATCAGGGTGAATTCGCCCGAGGCGATCTCGATCACCGCCACGCCCTGCGCACGCCCGTCCTCGACGATCAGGTCAGCACAGAAGTGCTCGTCGAAACGCTTGATCGAGGGATACTTGATCGAGGTCTGGAACAGGGTGTGCAGCATGTGAAAGCCGGTCTTGTCGGCAGCGAACCAGGTGCGCTCGATCTTCATGCCGCCGAAGGCACGCACATTCACATGGCCATCGGGCTTGCGGCTCCATGGGCAGCCCCAGTGCTCGAGCTGCACCATTTCCTCCGGGCACTGGGCGACGAAGTAATCCACCACGTCCTGCTCGCACAGCCAGTCGCCGCCGGATACCGTATCGTTGAAGTGATGCTCGAAGCTGTCGTGCGACTGCACCACACCGGCCGACCCGCCTTCCGCTGCCACCGTGTGGCTGCGCATCGGATAGACCTTGGACACCAGCGCAACCTTGAGCGCAGGATCGGACTCGGCCACCGCAATCGCTGCGCGCAAGCCTGCGCCGCCCGCCCCCACGATCACGACATCTGCCTTGAAAACCTCCATCGACGGTCCTCCTGTTGCGTGTTGAACGGAGTGATCCCTACCCTTCTGGCATGTCCGCAGCCGCCCACAATCAGCTCAGCATCGCATGACCGGCTTGCCTCTGCGATCCTGCCACTGATTGAGCATATCGCCATCGGGCAGTGAAGGGCACCGTTTTCTGCTGCGGCACCGCCCTCAGAGCACCGATTTCAACAGCCCCCTGATCCAGCGCCAGCGGCTGATGACCAGGGCCAGCGCAATCAGTCCGCAGCCCAGCAACTGCATGGCACTCATCGACTCGCCAAACCACCAGGCTGCGACCAGCGCAGTCCACACCGGTTCGAGCATCAGGATCACCGCCGCATGGCTTGGCGTGGTCAGACTCTGACCGTGCAACTGCACCAGAAAGCGCAGGGTCGTCGCGATCAGCGCGCTTGCCAGTAGCCAGACCAGCACGGGCGTTGGCACTGTCGCGGGCCAGGTTTCCACGAGCGCAGATGCCGGAAGCACCAGGACACCGACGATCAGGACCTGAATCGTGCTCAGCGCCAGCACCGGCACGCCACGCACCACGCGTGAGTTGAGATTGAACAGGAATGCAAAGACCAGTGCAGCGGCGAAAAAGAACCACTGGCTGGGCTCGACCCGGAAACCGTGCGCCAGCGACAGACAGGCAAAACCGCTCAGGGCGACCGGCAAGGCCACCCAGGTGCTGACCGGCGGCCGCTCCCCGAAGAAGATTCGCGCAAACACCGGCACCAGCACGATACCCAGGCTGGCAATGAAAGCCCCTTCGCCGAGATGCTTGCCATGCTGAAGTCCGAGAATCCACAGTGACATCGCCGCGGCAAACAGCACACCCACCATCGCAGCACGCCCGAGCGCAGCGCGATCGAGTACCCGCAGCTGAGGCCAGCTGAAGACGGCGAGCACCAGGCCGGCGATCAGAAAACGCCACCCCACGAACTGAAACGGCGCCAGGCCGGCAAGTGACTCCTTGGAGAAGATCCAGCCGCAGGCGGCGAGCAGGGTCGCCGCGAGCAAAAGCAGGTCAGCTTTCAGGGCATGGTTTCCGGACGCGTTCATCAGGGCCTGTAGCGGCCGTAGCCGAAGGGAAGCCGGCGATGTTACCCCGGCTTGCGTCGCCGCGCCCAGCGCACGCTTGATGCCCGGCGCCGGATTTCAGTCGAGGCCGGCTGCAGGCAGACGGGCGAGTTTTCGCTGCAGCGTGCGCCGGTGCATCTTCAGTGCGCGGGCGGTGGCGGAAATGTTGCCTTCATGCTCGGCCAGCACGCGCTGCAGATGTTCCCACTCGAGCCGGTCCACCGACATCGGCACGTCCGGCGCGCGCTCGTCGATCACCACGTCCTCGGCACGCAAGCCCTTGATGATGGAATCCACGTCGGCCGGCTTGGCAAGATACTGCGTAGCCCCGAGCTTCACCGCATCGACCGCGGTGGCGATGCTGGCATAGCCGGTCAGCACCAGGATGCGCGCGTTCGGGCTGGCATCGAGCAGCGGGCGGATCAGGCGCAAACCCGAGGCGCCGTCGAGGTTGAGGTCGAGCACGATGAACTCGGGCGCGTGATCGCGTGCAAGCTCGAGCGCGCCGTCGCAGTCGGTCGCGCCATGAACGTCGAAACCGCGCTGGCCCAGCGCACGCGCGAGCACGCGATTGAAGGCGGGATCGTCGTCAATGACCAGTAGCGTCGCAGCACAGTCCGTATTCATTCCGGTTTTTCCTGCAGGGGAATGCTGAGACGGGCGATGGTGCCACCATTGCTGCCGATGGTGAAGCCGAGCGTGCCGCCATGATGCTCGACGGCCGAATGCGCGAGAAACAGCCCGAGCCCCATACCCGACGCGCTCCCGGCCAGCGGCCCCGTGCGCGCGGCATCGCACACCGCAGCGGGAATACCGCACCCCTGATCGGACACCTCGACCACGAAGTCACCGCCTGACACCTGCGCCCTGACCCCTACCGGCGCACGCGCCTGCCCGGCCTTGGCATTGGCATTGGCCGCGTTGTCGATGAGATTGTGCAGCGCCTCGCCCAGGCTCGCATCGGCCACGATGCGGGCCGCATTCAGCGGCACGGGGACGCTCAGCGCGGCGCTGGCGTGCGGACGCAGCCCGCGCCAGCGCGTCAGCACCCCGTCGATCCAGTCGGTGGCACTCACCGCACCGCCACCTTCGGCACGCTGCTGCCCCGCCTCACGCGCAAGGCCATTGAGGATGTCCCGGCAATGATCGACCTGGGTCCGCATCAGTTCGATGTCCTCGTGTGCGTCGTCGCCGAGGTCGGTGCGACGGGCCAGTTCATCGCTGAGGATGCGCAGGGTACCCAGGGGCGTGCCCAGGCGGTGGGCTGCGCCGGCGGCAAGCTTGCCCACGCCGACGACATAGGCATCACGCGCACGTGCGGCATCGCTCGCGGCCAGCGCCTGCTCGCGACGCAGCAAGGCTGCGTTGAGACGGACCACGAACCACACCACGGTGAGCGCGGAAAAGGAAAAGCCCAGCCACATGCCGGCCAGGTGCCAGGTCATGGCCATGTTCGCATCCGCCAGTTGTACCGGATGATGGAAGCGCCACAGCAGCGAGTACTCAAGCACGGCCAGCGCCGCCAGCGCCCAGGCCTGCGGGGCCGACAGGATGGTCGCCCCGACGGCGACCAGGGGCAGCAGGAAGGCAATCGCCGGATTGGTCGCACCACCGCCGAAGTACAGAAACGCGCCCCACGCGAGCATGTCCGCAATCAGCTGCAACATCGCCCCGCGACGTCCGGTCAGGCCGGACAGCACACCGGCATGCATCAGCAGATTGATCGCCACCAGCGCGAGTATCACGGCAAAGAGGGGGCTGCGCGGATGTGCAGGCGCCACCTGCGGAAAGACCAATAGCGCAACCACGGCCATTGCAAGCACCGACAACCAGCGCAAATGCAGCAGGCGCTCGCGATCCGTGCGCACCTCGCCCAGCGCCTCGACGGGCCTTGGCGCCCGCGGCACGGAATACGTCACAGACACGTGGTTTGGGGCGGATTCGGACGTACTCATACCGGTACTCGAGTGAGAACAGGGTGCATCTAATCGATCGGCCATTTTCCCGTCCTTGTCTTAAATCAAGGATTTCAATATCCAGCAATCCTAAAGTGCCCCTGCGACAAAACGTCACAGGACAATGTGTCGCAGGCAGACAGCCCGCGTTTCCGCCCGCAGCACGCGATGCGCCCGGTGCCTCGACATGCAATTACTACAGCTGAAACGGAGCCATACGATCATGAACGAAGCCAAGATGAAGCCGGTCGGCGAGATGCCCGATCCGGGCCGCCGCAAGTTTCTGAACACCGCCGCATTCGCCGGCCTCGCCGGTGCAGGCCTGTCGGTCGGGCTTTCGGCCTGCAACAAGGAAACAGCACCCGCACCTGCTGCCTCAACGGCACCGATGGCAGCTGCAGAGCACCTTGAAGTCGGCAAGTATGAAGTCGCTCCCGGTCAGCTCGACGAATACTATTCCTTCTCCAGCGGCGGTCACTCGGGCGAATGCCGTATCTACGGCCTGCCCTCGGGTCGTGAGCTGAAGCGCATCCCCGTGTTCAACATGGACTGCCTGGTCGGCTGGGGCACGACCAACGAATCCAAGGCCATCCTGGGCACCAAGCCCAACGGCACGCCGAAATACACCACCGGCGACACCCACCACGTTCACCCCTCGTACACCGACGGCACCTACGACGGCAAGTACATGTTCGTGAACGACAAGATCCACGGTCGCCTGGCCCGTATCCGCATGGACACGATGGAGACCGACAAGATCACCGAGATTCCCAACATCCAGGGTTTCCACGGCACCTTCCCCGACAAGCGCGACCCGGTCGATGCAGCCATCAACCACACCACCCGCGTGTTCTGCGGTGCCGAATTCTCGATTCCGCTGCCCAATGACGGCCGCGACATGGAAGACGGCAGCAAGTACAAGTCGCTGTTTACCTGCGTCGATGCCGAGACCATGGACGTGCGCTGGCAGGTGCTGATCGACGGTAACTGCGACCTCGTCGCCAGTTCCTACGACGGCAAGCTGGCCGCGACCAACCAGTACAACACCGAGATGGGCATCCACTACGAAGGCATGATGGGCGCCGAGATGGACGCCTGCCTGTTCTTCAACGTCGCCCGTATCGAAGAAGCAGTCAAGGCCGGCAAGTTCACCACCATCGGCAGCTCCAAGGTGCCCGTGGTCGATGGCACACGCGCCTCGAACGCCGACCCCAAGACCGCACTGACCTGCTATGTGCCGATCCCGAAGAACCCGCACGGCGTGAACATCAGCCCGGACGGCAAGTACTACGCCTGCTCCGGCAAGCTGTCGCCGACTGCATCCGTGATCGAGCACGCGCTGGTGCTGAAGTGGTTCGACGGCGAACTGCCGGAAGCCCGCGAAGCCGTGGTCGCCGAACCGGAAATCGGACTCGGCCCCCTGCACACCGGTTTCGACAACAAGGGCAATGCCTACACCACGCTCTTCCTCGACAGCCAGATCGTGAAGTGGAACGTGGAAGCCGCGATCAAGTCGTTCAAGGGCGACACCACGGCAAAGGCCGTCGTCGACCGTATCGACGTGCATTACCAGCCGGGCCATGGCTTCACCTCGATGGGTGAAACCAAGGAATCCGACGGCCGCTTCTTCGTGTCCGACAACAAGTTCTCCAAGGATCGCTTCCTGCCCGTCGGCCCGCTGCACGCCGAAACCGCGCAGCTGATCGACATCAGCGGCGACAAGATGAAACTGGTGGCTGACCACTCGGTGTATTCCGAGCCGCACGACTCCATCATCATCCGCCGCGACATCATCAAGACGCGTCAGATCTACAACCTCGACGAGTTCCCGCTGGCGGTCAAGGATCCGAAGGAATCGGGCGTGTTCCGCGACGGCAAGAAGGTCACGGTCAAACTCACCAGCCAGGCACCTGCCTTCAGCCTGCGCGAGTTCAAGGTCAAGAAGGGTGACGAAGTCACCATCATCCTGACCAACCTCGACAAGGTGGAGGATCTGACCCACGCCATGGCGATTCCGAAGTACGACATCAACTTCATCGTCAATCCGCAACAGACCCAGTCGGTGACCTTCATTGCCGACAAGCCGGGCGTGTACTGGTGTTATTGCACCAACTTCTGCCACGCCCTGCACCTTGAGATGCGCTCGCGCATGATCGTCGAGGCCTGACCGAAAGCCATGGTGTTGCAGGGTAGCCCCTGCGGCACCGGGTGATGACAAGCAGTTTTCGGGGGGCATATGCCCCCCGTTTTTTTTTCATCGCCCCGGCCAACTTGATTCCAAACAAGGCACCCGCTGCCTCAGTAAATTAGTCTTTCCGCATCTACTGTTTTCCTTCGAGGAGTTCCCGAATGTCTGCCCTCGCAGCACTACGCAATCTGGCCTTCGCGCTCACGCTCGGGGCCTGCGCGGGATCGGCCTTAGCCAATTCGTATGAAGCTCAGCTTCCGCCCGAACTGAGCACCTCGCCGCACATGTGCGACTACGTCGCCTGCGCCGACGTGATGCCCGGCGCAGACAGCTTCTCCGAGCGCAAGGGTCAACCCCCCTATGTCGAGGCCTATCGCAGCGCCGATGGTGGCAAGCAGCTGCTCGGCTACGTCATGCTATCGACCGACATCACCGACATCCCGGCCTACTCGGGCAAACCGGTGGTCACCCTGATCGGCATGGACACCACCGGTCACTTCACCGGGGTGAAGGTGCTCAAGCACTCCGAGCCCATCCTGTTGCTGGGTATCCCGGAAGAAGCGCTGATCGAATTCAACAACCAGTACCTGGGCAAGTTCGTCGGGGACAACATCGAGATCGGGCGCTCGCGCCCCGAGCAGGACATCATCGGCCTCGACGCCATCACCGGCGCCACCGTGACCGTTATCGCGCAGAATCAGGTGATGATGCTGTCCGGCGGCGAAGTCGCCAAGCAGGTCGGCATTCTCAAGCCGACCATCCGTCCGCAGGCAAAATTCATCGATACCGGCGCCAAGCCGAGCTGGCAGCAACTGGTGGAAGACGGCAGCGTGCAGCGCCTCACCGTCGCCGCCGAAGAGGTCGGCCTGCCGCATCGCGGACAGCCTTACATCGACCTCTGGTTCGGCTATCTCAACGAGCCCACCGTCGGTCGCGCAGTGCTCGGCGACGGCCCCTACAACAGCCTGATGAGCCGGCTGGGCGAAGGCGATCACGCCCTCTTCATCGTGCGCAGCGCCGGTATCGAATCGTTCAAGGGTTCGGGCTTCGTGCGCGGCGGCATCTACGACCGTGTGCAGGTACGCCAGGAACGCGACGCCTTCACCTTCCGTGACACTGACTACTTCAACCTCTACGGCATTGCCGCAGCCGGCGCGCCCGCATTCAGCGAATCGGCCATCTTCATCGTGCGCTCGGGCGCCTTCTCTGCAGCCTATCCGTGGAAGCTGGTGTTTCTCGCCAACAAGATGGACAAGGCCACCGGCGCCAAGACCTTCGCCAACTTCGACACCGAATACTGGCTGCCCGCGACCTACATGGAAGGCGGCCACCCCGAGATCGTGAAGCCCGACCCGGTGTGGCTGAAAATCTGGAAGGAGCGCATGGTCACCATCATTGCCTTCACCGCCTTCCTCGTCGCCATCGCCGTCGTCTATTCGCAGCGCGACACCCTGGTGCGGCGCTCGACGCGCAAGAACAAGTGGCCGGTGAATGCCTTCAAGTACGTCGGTTGGGTGATCAGCATCGGCTTCGTCGGCTTCGGCCTGCTGGCCCAGCCATCGATCACCCAGGTGCTGACCTGGTTCCATGCGCTGCTGTTCCAGTGGCAGTGGGAGCTGTTCCTGTCCGACCCGTTCATCTTCATCTTCTGGTGGTTCATCATCATCACCGTGTTCCTGTGGGGGCGTGGCCTGTTCTGTGGCTGGGCCTGTCCCTTCGGCTCGCTGTCCGAACTGTTGTACAAGATCGGCGGCTGGGTCGGCCTCAAGCGCTACCAGTTCAAGCTGCCCAAGCCCCTGCATGACAAGCTCAAGTGGGTGAAGTACGGCGTCTTCTTCGGACTGCTGGCGGTGAGCATGTTCTCGATGGGGCTGGCCGAAAAGCTGGCCGAGGTCGAACCGTTCAAGACCACCTTCCTGGTCGGACTGTTCAACCGCAGCTGGCCCTACACCCTGTTTGCCAGCGCGCTGCTCGGGCTGTCGATCTTCACCGAGCGGCCGTTCTGCAAATACCTGTGCCCGCTCGGCGCCGGTCTCGCCATGCCATCGACCTTCCGCTGGTTCGGACTCAAGCGCAAACAGGAGTGTGACTCTTGCAAGGCCTGCGCCGTGGGCTGCGGCTCACAGGCCATCGACAAGGACGGCCGCATCGACCAGCGTGAATGCCTGCTGTGCATGGACTGTATGGTCTACTACTACGAAGACCATGCCTGCCCCCCGCTGTCGCAGGAGCGCAAGCGCCGCACCAAGGCCGGCCTCACGCTGACGCCGATCGGCGCCGACGGCTACTACATTCCGATCAAGCCGGTCGCGGCAACGAAATGATTGCCCACTTGACCACGATCATGGGGAAACAAAATGGTTAATCCGAAAATGCCGACCGAGCCGATGGACCCGCCCTATGCCGGCAAGACCGGCGTTGCCGGTCGCATCGGCGCCGAGCTCTGGGATCACCTGTGGCCATGGAGCCGTACCGGCTTCCAGCGCCAGCGCGCCATCCAGGCCGCCGGGCTGGCCCTCGGGCTGGCCGCATCGGTGGTGTGGGTGCTCGCAGCCATGGGACGACTGGAGGCCGGCGCGATCATCGGCTGGTGGTTCGGCTGGAGCGTGTTCGAAGTCGTCGTCCGCCTCGGCGCCAAACCCTATGTCAAGGAAGGCCCGTGGTGGGGCGCGGCTTACCGCAGCGCGACGGTGATGGACATGATCTGCTACGTCTCGTTCAAGAACCTGTTGATTGGCGCCGTACTCTTCCTGTCGCTCAAGAGTCTGGGCCTGGTCAGCATCTGAACCGCCCTCTGTCCTCCCATACGTGTCATTCACAAGGACTCACCCCGATCATGCTGCGTTTCGCCCTTCCTGTCCTGCTGCTGTGGCTGTGCACCTCGGTGCACGCCGCCACGTGGACAGTCCGCCCGGGCGAGTCGATACAGGCCGCCATCAACGCCGCCGCTGCACACGACACGGTGAGCGTCGAGCGTGCGCACTATCGCGAGAACCTCGTTCTCGACAAGCCACTGACGCTCAAGGGTATCGACCGTCCGACCCTAGACGGCGGCCACCGCGGCGACACCATCCGCATCCGCAGCCCGCAGGTAACGATTGACGGCCTCATCGTGATCAACTCCGGCGCCGATCTCGAGAAGCAGAATGCGGGCATCTACCTGCAGCCCGGCTCGGACTCGACGCGGGTGCTCAACTGCGACCTCGTCTACAACCTGTTCGGGCTGTGGATCGAGACCTCGAAGAACGTCGAGATCCGCGACAACCTGATCGCCGGCAAGCGTGATCTGATGTCGCAGCACCGCGGCAACGGCATCCAGCTCTACAACACCGAGGGCGCACAGATCATCGGTAACAACATCAGCTTCGTGCGCGACGGCATCTACGTGGATGTGTCGCACCACGCGGTGTTTGCGCGCAACCGCATCCATCACGTGCGCTACGGCACCCACTACATGAACTCCCACAACAACGTGTGGGAAGACAACGATTCGTACTACAACCGTGGCGGACTGGCGCTGATGATGACCCGCAACCAGGTCATCCGGAACAACCGCGCCTGGGGCAATTCGGACCACGGCATCATGCTGCGCACCATCCAGGATTCGGTGATCGAGAACAACGTGGTGGCGGGCAACGCACGCGGCTTCTTCATCTACGACGCCGAGTTCAACACCCTGCGCAACAACCTGGTGGTCGACAACGACGTCGGCGTGCATCTGTGGGCGGGGTCCTACCGCAACCAGGCCGAAGGCAACGACTTCATCTCCAACCGCACCCAGATCAAGTACGTCGCTGCACGCGACGAGATCTGGGGCAAGGAAGGCGGCAACTACTGGAGCAACTACGTCGGCTGGGATCGCAACGGCGACGGCATCGGCGACGTGCAGTACGAAGCCAACGACATGGTGGACCGCCTGTCATGGCGCCACCCGATGATGAAGCTGCTGCTCGCCAGCCCGGCGGTGCAGACCCTGCGCCTGGTAGCGCAGCAGTTTCCGCTGCTGCGCGCACCGAGCATCGTCGACCCCAAGCCGCATATGCAGCCGACTCACTCTGACTGGAGCCAATGGCGTGGCAGACACTTCCCCCACCCCGACTGATTCGGGCGACGCCGTGATCGTCGCTCGCGGGGTCCGCAAGCACTACGGCGCAATCCACGCGGTTGACGGCGTCGATCTCGACGTCCGCAGCGGCGAGCTGTTTGGCCTCATCGGCCATAACGGCGCCGGCAAGAGCACGATGTTCAAGATGATGCTCGGCCTCATTCCCGCAACGGCCGGCGAGATCCGCATCGACGGCGCCGTCGTCGGCGGCGGCAACTTTCGCGCAGTGCGCCGCAGCGTCGGCTACCTGCCGGAAAACGTCGTGCTCTACGACAACCTGACCGGGCTGGAGACGCTGCAGTTTTTCGCCCGCCTGAAGGCAGCGCCACAGGCGGACTGCACGCCTGCGCTGGAGCGCGTCGGTCTGGCCCATGCGGCAAAGCGCCGTGTGCGCGAGTACTCCAAGGGCATGCGGCAGCGCCTCGGCTTTGCCCAGGCCTTGCTCGGCAAGCCGCGCATCCTGTTTCTGGACGAACCCACGACCGGCCTCGACCCCGAAGCCATCCGCGGCTTCTACGCCATCCTGCGCCAGCTCAAGAGCGAAGGCGTGACCATGGTGATCACCTCCCATATCCTCGCCGAGATCCAGGAGCGCGTGGACCGGCTTGCCATCATGGCGGCCGGCAAGGTGCAGGCCAGCGGCACGGTGCAGGCACTGCGCGAACAGATGGATCTGCCGCTGTGGTTCAGCGTTCACGTCGCGCCCGAAGACTTCGACGTGGTGCGCAACGCGCTCGGCCACCTGCCGGTGATCGCGATCGAGGCCCGCGACGATCACGTCGCTGTGCAGTGCCGGCGCGAATCGAAGATGGCGGTGATCGAGGCCCTGGCCGGACTCGATGGACGGGTGCGCGACCTCACCGTGCGCGAACCCTCGCTCGAAGACGTGTTCTTCGGCTTTTCGGACTAAGGAGGCGAACATGGAAATCGCACAGATCGCCACCATCGCCGGCAAGGAATTCTGGGACCGCATCCGCAACCGCTGGGTGCTTGCGGTCGCACTGGTGTTTACTGTCTTCGCCCTCGTGATCGCCTATTTCGGCGCGGCGCAGCAGGGCGCGGTCGGCTTTCGTTCGATCGACGTCACCATCGCCAGCCTCGTCAGCCTCGTCATTTACCTCATCCCGCTGATCGCGCTGGTGCTCGGTTTCGACGCCATCGTCGGCGAACGCGAACGCGGCTCGCTCGACCTGCTGCTGTCGATGCCGATCACCCGGGTGGAGCTGCTGCTGGGCAAGTATTTTGGCCTCGCTGCCGCACTCACCTTTTCCACGGTTGCCGGCTTCGGCCTGGTGGCGGTGGTGCTGTCGTCGCAGCTTGAGCTCAACGCGCTCTTCCACTACTTCGGCTTCATGCTCAGCTCGGTGTTGCTCGGCTGCGCCTTTCTCAGCCTGGCGGTGATGCTGTCGGTGTTCGCCGGTGACCGCACCCGCGCCTCCGGTCTCGCGATCGCGATGTGGTTCTTCTTCGTGCTGGTGTTTGACCTGCTGCTGCTCGGTGCGCTTGTCGTCAGCGGCGGACAGTGGGGCGGCGAACTCTTTCCCTACCTGCTGCTGCTCAACCCGGCCGACGTGTTCCGCATCCTCAACATCTTTTCGCTCGAGGATGTGCGCGCGCTCTACGGCCTCGCAACCGTCTTCCCCCCCAGCCTGGCCAACCCCGCGCTGCTGGGCGCCGTCATGTTTGCCTGGATCGCCTTGCCGCTCGGCATTGCGGCGTGGCGCTTCAGAAAGTGAGTACAAAAATGAAACCCTCGCCCTCCCCCCTCATCCGCCTGCGCAGCACGCTCACGGTACTGCTTGCCGCTGGTCTGCTGGCAGCCTGCGGCGCCGACAAGGGCACGGACAGCGGCATCCTTGCCGTCGAAATCGACCGCAGCACCAGCTGCGCCCTCGACGGCATGCTGCTGGCCGACTATCCCGGCCCCAAGGCCCAGATCCATTTCGACGGCCTCACCCAGCCCGAGTTCTTCTGCGACACGGTGGAAATGTTCTCGATCTACCTCAACCCGGAACAGGCTCGCCGCGTCAGTGCCATGTACGTGCAGGACATGGCCAAAGCCGACTGGGACAACCCGAAAGGCCACTGGATCGACGCCAGAACGGCCACCTATGTACATGGCTCGAAACGCACCGGCTCAATGGGTCCGACCATCGCCTCCTTTGCCAGCGCGGACGATGCACGCAAGTTTGCCGACACCGAAGGCGGCAAGGTGCTGGGCTTCGATGAGGTGACGCCCGACATGGCGATCCTCGACGGCGGCGCCCTGCACGACAAGAGGATGTAAGCCATGGAATCCATCTACGAACATGTTTCACCCGAGATCGCTGCAGAGCTGCAACAGACCGCAAAGGTGATCTACGAGACGCGCGAGAACCGCAGACGGGTGCTGCAGCACGCCGGCGCCACAGACGAAGCCGCGCTCCTCGACAGCATCGTCAGCGGCACGGTCGCCGAGCATCCAGCCTACGAGCTCTACCTCGCGGCACGCATCCTGGCCGACACCTGCGAGGCGGCCCGCACAACGCTTGCCGCCCGACTGAAGGAGGTCAACCGCTGATGAACCAGCACACCGAACTGCTCGAACACGTCGTGGCCCATTTCGGCGACCGCCTGCACGGCGCACCGCAGCTGACGCAGGACGCACTCGCGCTCAGTCTGGACAACGGCGTGCAGCTCACCATTCGCTACGCGTCGACCGATGCCTACTCGCTGCGCTGGAGATTCCAGGCCGGCGGAAACGAGATCGAGATGGGCATCGACACCGCACCGACACACCCGACCCTCGCCACCCATCCCAACCATCTGCACCTGTCTGGCGGCCGCGCAGTGGCCGATCCGCTGACCCGAACCGACGCATCCCCTGCAGACAACCTGTCTGCCGTGATCGAAGCCCTGCTGCGCGACCCGCAACTGGACTTCCCGCTGCCATGAACAGCGGCGGCACACTGCGCAGGCTGCTGCTGGGCAGCGCCGCCCTGTGCATTGCGACCGCAACCGCGCTGTCGTGGCAGTACGCCATGCGGCCCGGCGTCGAGTTTTCGCCTGCGGCTGACGACATCTGTATCGTGCCGCCGTCGCGCGCATCCGCCGCCTATCCGTGGAGCCCGACCTCGGGCCTGGGCAAGTACGACGCCCGTCCGGCCCCTGCGGATGCGCGCTGCCCGGTGTGCGGCATGTATCCCGCACGCTTTCCTAACTGGGTGGCGCAAGTCATCTTCGAGGACGGTTCGGCACACTTCTTTGACTCGCCGGTGGATCTGCTGATCTTTCTGCAGGAACCCGGGCGCTTCGACCCAGAACACAGTGCCCCCGATATTGCGAAGCGCTATGTGGTTGACCATCGCAGCGGGCGCTGGCTCGACGCCGCCCAAGCCAGCTTCGTGCTTGGCTCCTCTGCCCGCGGGCCGATGCGCGGCCCGGACCTGCCCGCATTCGACAGCACCGCCGAGGCAGCCGATTTTGTCGCAGCACGCGGTGGCCGCATCGTGAAGCTCGGAGACATCGACGCCGACGCCCTCGCCCGCCTGCGCGACGCCAGCCACGCATCGCATTTGCGCTAGGAGTCACAAACTGCAGCGGCAAAAAAATGGAGGCCACCAGGGCCTCCATTTTCATTCTCGTGTCGCGACAAAGTGCCGCAAGCGCTTACTGCGATTTGCCGACCATGTAATCCACAGCCGCCATCACCTCTTCGTCCTTGAGCGTTGCAGCACCACCGCGAGCCGGCATCATGCCTTTCTCACCGGTGAAGCCCTCAAGTGCATGCTTGTGAAGGGTGTCGATACCCTGCGCAATTCGGGGCGCCCACTCGTCCTTGTTGCCCGGCATCGGCGCACCCGCCACTCCGGCCGCATGGCACAAGGCACAGGTCTTCTTGTACACACTCTCACCTGCAGCATTCACCGGGGCAGCGGGGGCCGGCGCCGGCTCGGGTGCTGCCGCAACCGGTGCGGGCGCGGGAGCAGCCGGTGCTGCCGTGCTGCCCGCAGAGCCGGAATCCTGTCCGCCACATGCGGCGAGCAACGCCGAAAGGGCTGCAGCCATGATCAATGTGTTTTTGTTCATCTGTTTTCTCCGTCAATTCCTGGGGGTTAAAGCGCCGGGTTCATGCCATCATTACCGGCAATGACTCCATGCTAGCGAACACGCCTCCAGATTGGATTGACTGCAATCAATTCCTGATTTTCGGGAAACGAATCACGCCTTCACTGCACCCGCAGGAAAAGACCGGCGCACCATTCGCACCGCAGGCCCGTGGCCGCTGGCTTCGATCCCGAAACCCAGACTGGCGGCGAATTCGAGCATGCGGACATTGGTGGCCAGAATCTGCCCGTACATCGTTCTCATCCCCCGGCCGCTGGCGTGCCGGATCAGCGCAGTCATCAGCCGGCGGCCGACCCCGGCGCCCTGCCAGGCGTCGGTCACCACGACGGCAAACTCGCAAGTCATGCCGTCGGGCTCGAGACAGTAGCGGGCGGCAGCAATCTCCACCGCCTCATCGCGAGGCTGCGCAAGCACGATGAATTCCGTGCATTCATGTGGATCCGGGTTGCACAGCCCCTGCAACTCTGCCTCTGCGAACTGGAAGTCCCCACGCCCGAAGCGGAAATAGCGTGCGCCGTATGACAGGCCGCGCAGAAAGGAGCGCGATCTGGCGATATCGTCCGGACATACCGGACGCAGCAACAACTGGCTGCCATCGC
The DNA here is from genome assembly GCF_003111665.1 of Parazoarcus communis. Classification (NCBI taxonomy): domain Bacteria; kingdom Pseudomonadati; phylum Pseudomonadota; class Betaproteobacteria; order Rhodocyclales; family Zoogloeaceae; genus Parazoarcus; species Parazoarcus communis. Next base: position 526,710 of record NZ_CP022188.1, read on the forward strand.
GGGCCGTCCAGATTTCTTTTAGATCGTGCCGGGCGATGTCGCCTGACACGCAGCACGACCCCGCGTCGGGGGCGACGAAAATGGGCAAGGCAGGCAGGCGGGGCTGGAAGGGCAACTCGATCGACATGGGCGCAAACCACCGGATTGGTCTGAGCGGACAGCTTGTCGGCCCCCATCCCGACGCAAAGCGCGGCTTTCGCCTGGAAGGATGAATCCGGTGCTGACGCTTGAATGCTCTACCCAAGCATCGCGCCTCAAGGTTGCGTCATCATTACAAGAGCATGACAACACCTCGACCAGGGTCCCGAGTCCACCGCTGCTGCTATCCTTGCGGCCTTTTCAAGCGCAGCCGGTCACCGGCTCCGCACCGATTCACCGACGCCGGAATCAGGCATGACTCCCGACTGCGAAGCGCCCGCTGCCCTTGCCGGACGCACCCTGTACGAACCGATTGCCGGACTGCTCGAACGCTGTTCCAGCACCATGCTGCCCGATGTTGGCGCGCTCGACGAGTTGCTGCAGCACACTGCCCCACACACACGCAGCGCCGGCGGCAAGCCCATCCGTTTCGTATCGCCGCCAGCCGTGCTGCCCGGCTACGAGGCGCATGTGTTCGATACCGGCGAGGTACCGACCCGGCCCAGTGACTGGCACGACTTTTTCAACGCACTGGCATGGTGTGCATGGCCGCGGACGAAAGCCTGCTTCAACGCCCTTCATGTCAGGGAAATACAGGCACGTATCGACGCCGGCCTGAGCGGGCGCGGACCGATGCGTGACACCCTTACACAGCTCGACGAATGCGGCATCGTGGTGGTGTCATCCAGCCCAGAGATTTCAGCCCTGCTCGCTGCCCATGCGTGGGAAGAAGCCTTCTGGGCGAAGCGGGCGCAGCTGATGGCGAGCACCCGCTTTCTCGTCATCGGCCATGGCATCTGGGACCAGCTTCGACACCCCTTCTTCGGGCTGTGCGCCAAGGCCATCTACCGCGTCGTCGGCCCCGAGTGGCTGGCGCTGCCGCCTCCCGTGGCGCAGGCCGAGTGCGACGCCTGGCTCGCGGCCCATGTGTCAGACCCGGCCACCGTCCTCACGCCGCGTGCGCTATTGCCGCTGCCACTGCTGGGCATCCCTGGCCTCACGCCGGACAGCGAATGCCGCGACTACTATCGCGACACCCGCCAGTTCCGACCGCGACGAACACACCAGGGCGACTCGACCTGAGGCGAGTCACCCGATGGCGATTCAGCCGCCCGAGCAGCCGCAGCCGTTGCCGCCACCGCAGCTGCCGGCAGCCGTGCCCGCGGCCGCAGCGCCCGCTGCGGCTTCACTCACCTGAACACTGAAATCGATGACGATGTTGCCCGGCTCACGCGCCACGTAGCTAATCCCCACCTGACGGCCATAGCGCTGCTGGATCTGATCGAGCAAAGGCAGGGGGTCATGGTCGTTCACGAAGCGCATGGTTTCACCGTCGGACAAAGCCTCGAGTGCGCCGAAAATGGCGGCATGACGAAAACGCTTGGCAACGCCACGCGCATCAAATGAATGAACAGCAGTATCGAACATCGTGGTCTCTTCCATCAGGATCTGGTCCGGACTTTCCTTGCGGCCGGCAACGCATCGACCCACATCGTGCCCATGCCTGCGACAACAATCCTTGAGGAAAAACAAGAAACGACCCACGTCCCGGGACCGGTTCGTCCACCACTTCTGCGCCGTTGCGTCCGACATCGCCGATCGACTGCTTTATACTTCGGCCCAACGCACACGGACGAAATACTTCCGACAGGCTGATAGCGCCGGGATACGGTCGCCACGGCTAACTTCCGCGACCGGGTGTCGCCGTCATGGCCGCACCCGACCGCCACCCCCGGAACTACTGCAATACATCGATTTACCGGCCTCGCGGCACCGTGCTGCCAACAGGCCACCCACCGGAGTTTCACCAGCATGATCACCCTCAAGAGCGTCACCCTGCGCCGCAGTGCCAAGGTGCTGCTCGACAATGCATCCGTCACCCTGAACCCGGGCGAGAAGGTCGGCCTGGTCGGGCGCAACGGCGCCGGCAAGTCCACCCTGTTCGCGCTGCTCAACGGCACCCTGCACGAAGACTCGGGCGACTTCAGCATTCCCGCACACTGGCGCATGGCGCAGGTGGCGCAGGACATGCCCGAAACCGACCAGTCCGCCACCGACTTCGTCATCGAGGGCGACGTCGCCCTGCTCGCTGCGCAGAAGGAAGTGACCGCTGCAGAAGCGGGGGACGATGGCGAACGCATGGCCTATGCCTACATGGCCCTGCATGACGCCGGCGCGCATGACGCCCAGGCCCGCGCGCAGGCGCTGATCCTCGGCCTCGGCTTCAAGACCACCGAACTGTGCAATCCGGTCAACAGCTTCTCCGGCGGCTGGCGCATGCGCCTGCAGCTGGCACGCGCGCTGATGTGCCCGTCCGACCTGCTGCTGCTCGACGAACCGACCAACCACCTCGACCTCGACGCGCTGGTGTGGCTCGAATCCTGGCTCAAGCGCTATGACGGCACCCTGGTGGTGATCAGCCATGACCGCGAGTTTCTGGACGCGATCACCAACGTCACGCTGCACATCGACAACAGCAAGCTCACGCGCTACGGCGGCAACTACAGCACCTTCGAAGACACCCGCGCGCAGCAGATGGAGCTGCAGCAGAACGCCTACGCCAAGCAGCAGGACAAGATCGCCCACCTGCAGAAGTTCATCCAGCGCTTCAAGGCCAAGGCGAGCAAGGCCAAGCAGGCACAGAGCCGGGTCAAGGCGCTCGACCGCATGGAGCGCCTGGCACCGGTGCTGGCCAGCGCCGACTTCACCTTCGAGTTCAAGGAGCCGGTCAGCCTGCCCAACCCGATGCTGACCATGGAGCACGCCTGCTTCGGCTACCCGCCCCCCGAGGACGCACCGGCCGGCACACCGCCCACCACCATCGTGCGCAATGTCAGCAAGTCGGTGATGGCGGGCCAGCGCATCGGCATTCTCGGCGCCAACGGTCAGGGCAAGTCGACCGTGGTCAAGACCGTTGCCCGCGCGCTCAAGGCCACCGCCGGCGAGATCACCGAAGGCAAGGGCCTCAACATCGGCTACTTTGCGCAGCAGGAACTCGACGTGCTGCGTCCGCAGGACAATCCGCTCGAACACATGGTGCGCATGGCCCGCGAAGGCTTGCCTGCCGGCCAGAGTGGGCGCGAGCAGGATCTGCGCAACTTCCTCGGCACCTTCAACTTCAGCGGCGACATGGTCAAGCAGGCCGTCGGCACCATGAGCGGTGGCGAGAAGGCCCGCCTGGTGCTGTGCATGCTGGTGTGGCAGCGCCCCAACCTGCTGCTGCTCGACGAGCCGACCAACCACCTCGACCTCGCCACCCGCGAGGCGCTGGCAATGGCGCTCAACGAGTTCGAAGGCACGGTGATGCTGGTCAGCCACGACCGCTCGCTGCTGCGCTCGGTATGTGACGAATTCTGGCTGGTCTCGCACGGCGGCATCGAGCCCTTCGACGGCGACCTCGACGACTATCAGCGCTACCTGCTCGACGAAGCCAAGCGCGCCCGCGAAGCACTGAAGGAGTCGCTGAAGACCCCGGCGAAAGAAGCCGCGCCGGTCGCAGCGCCGGTCAAGGCGGCCGCTAAGCCAAGCCCGGAGGCGGTCAAGGTGCTCAGGCGCGATCTGGGCAAGGTCGAACAGCACATTCTCGAACTGCAGACGAAGAAGCATGCGCTTGAAGCACGCCTGGCTGCGCCGCTACCGCCCCAGGAAATCGGCGAGATCGGTATCGAGGTGCAGAAGCTGACCGAAGAGCTCGACGCCCAGGAGGAAATCTGGCTCGACCTTTCCACCCGGATCGAAGAAGCCTCCTGAGTTTTCGGCGACGCGCGCGGCAAACGACTCAGCTTGCCGCGCGCACTGCATTCGAAAGCGTTTCGATCGCGGCCATCGGTGCCGCCGAGCGCAGACGGATCATGCCGGTGGGCACGTGCGCGAACTCCTCGGGCAGGGTCTCGATCACCAGGTCCGGGAAATGCGCCGACTGCTCAACGACTCGTCGCGGCATCAGCGTCCACCCCAGGCCGACTGCAACACAGCCGAGGATGCCCTCCAGCGTGCCGAACTCCATCGCATCCGCCATCGCACTGCCGGATGCACGCTGCCACGAGAGCGCACGCGTCCGGTAGGCACAGCCCTCGCGAAAGATGATCAGCGGCTGGCTGACCGGGTTGGTGCCGGACGCACTGACCTGCACCAGCTCTTCCACCACCACTTCGTCGAAGTGTAGGTCGGCATGCATGACCGGCCCCGCAACAAAGGCGCAATCAAGTTTGTGGTCGACCACCATTTCGGTCAGTGCCGCACTGGTCTGCGTCTGCACCCTTAGTTCAAGCCCCGGGTGGGCTGCCCGCACCGCTCTCAGCGCGGACGGCAGGTGCAGGGCGGCAAAGGTCTCCATCGAACCGACGCGCAGTTCGCCGGTGCTCTCCCCCACCAGACGCACGGCGGCGCTGGTCTGGCGTTCGAGCTGAAGCATCTGGCGTGCGTAATCGAGCAACACCCGCCCCGATGGCGCCAGCTCCATGCCGCGCCCCTTGCGAAAGAACAACTCCGCACCAAGCTCCTGTTCCAGACGCTGAATGCGGTTGGTGACGTTGGACTGCACGGTGTTTAGCTTGCGTGAGGCGGCCAGAATTCCGCCCTCTTCGACCACCGCCTGAAACGTGCGTAGCGCCACGAGCTCCATGCCAATATCTCCAATACAGAACACTCAGTTCTAAACAAATCATTTGCGCAGATAGATTACGCTGTTTATGGTTACGCCACAAAGAACCATGGATGCATACCGTGAGCGATCAGAGACAACGCCTCCAAGTACTCAGCGCCGGCATTTTCAGCCTCATTCTCGTACTGGGGGTTGCCCGCTTTTCCTATACGCCGCTACTGCCGCTGATGCAGCAACAGGCCGGACTCGGCATTGCCGAGGCTGGCTGGCTCGCGGCCATCAACTATGCCGGCTACCTGAGTGGCGCGATCATCGCCTCGCTGATCAGCGACCTGGTGCTCAAGGACAAGCTGTACCGCGTCGGCATGGTGGTCGCGATTGTCAGTACGGCACTGATGGGAATGAGCACCGATGTCACGGTGTGGGCTGTGTCGCGCTTCTTTGCCGGGCTGAGCAGTGCAGCAGGCATGCTGCTTGGCACCGGCCTCATCCTTAACTGGCTGATCCGCCACAATCATCGCAGCGAACTCGGCATCCACTTCGCCGGCATCGGCATTGGCATCGCCGGCTGCGCGCTTGCAGTGGCCCTGATGAGCCAATGGCTCGACTGGCGCGAGCAATGGTTCGCCTTTACCGTCATCGGCTGTCTGTTGCTGTACCCGGCGCTGCGCTGGTTGCCGCCGCCGGATAGCAGCGGCCTCACCAAAACCGGTCAAAAACTGGTGGACAAGCCCCCCAGCGCACTCTTCATGCGCATCTTCATGGCAGCCTATTTCTGCGCCGGCGTGGGCTACGTGGTCAGCGCCACCTTCATCGTCGCCATCGTCGATCGACTCCCCGGCCTCGGAGGCCAGGGTACGCTGGTATTCATGGCCATCGGCATCGCGGCAACACCGGCCTGCTTCAACTGGGACCTGATCGCCCGTCGCACGGGCGATCTCAATGCGCTGATTCTGGCTGCCGTGCTGCAGATCGTCGGCATCCTGCTCCCGGTCGTGGTCGGCGGGCTCGTTGCCACCGTCTTCGGCGCGCTGCTGTTCGGCGGCACCTTCATCGGCATGGTCAGCCTGGTGCTGACCATGGCCGGCCGCTACTATCCGACGCGCCCCGCCAAGATGATGGGCAAGATGACACTATCCTACGGCGTGGCACAGATCATCGGACCCGCCGCAACCGGATGGCTCGCGACGCAACTCGGCAGCTACAACGCCGGCCTCTACATGGCTGCAGCGGTGATGCTCGTCGGCACGGCACTGCTGATGATTCTCAAGGTCGTCGAAAAGCGCGACGCTGCCGCCGCACTCGATGTAGCGCGCTACGCACAGACCTGACCGTATTTTCCCCGGGAGGCTTCATGCATCAGGTCAAGGCACTCATCTTCGACGTCTTCGGCACACTGGTCGACTGGCGCGCGACTACAAGCCCAAGCCGGTCGTCTACCTTGCCGCGGCCGGGGCCTTCGACCTCGAACCGGGCGAAACGATGATGGTGGCAGCCCACACGTCAGACCTCGCAGCCGCTGCCGCAGCGGGCTTGCGAACCGCCTTCATCGCGCGCCCGGACGAATACGGGCCGGGCATGGGCGAGACGACCGCGGGCACGACAGTGGATGTCTCCTGCGCCAGCCTGCTCGAACTGGCCGCAGCGCTCGAAGCCTAGTCGCCCTGATCGCTGGCACGGCCACGAAGATCCAGCGCAGGCTGCTTCATGCTCGCGGCAAGCTGCTCGAGCTGCGTCGTGGCCGCAACACCCAGCATCTGACCAAAACTCCCAAGCAGGACCGAAGGCGCCGCACTCGCCGCCCGCATGAGCCTGAGCTGGACCGGGACGGTGGGCGAGAGCCGGACCAGGCGCACGCGCGCCGGGTCCTGCGTGGCGGCCGTGAATCCATCGACAAAGGCATAGGCCAGGCCCTTTTCCACCAGCGCGCCGGCAAGCACGTAGGTCTGGACGCGAAACGCCTCCCGCACCTGCCAGCCGGCAGCATCGAGCAGCGCTGACAGGGCTTCGCCCAGCGGCGTCGCATCCGAGAGCGTGACGCAGGGTCGCGACTGCAACCACAGAAAGCCATCTGCCGCGCGCGGGCCCTCCAGCCAGGCCCGCGGCACCGCCAGCATGATTTCAGTTTCGCACAGCACCGATGCGCTGATTGCGACATGCGCCGGCGGCTCGAGCGCGATGCCGGCGTCGATCTCGAGCGCCAGCAGATGCTCCTCGATATCGCGGGTATGGATCGCCCACAGATCGCACTGCACGTCGGGGTGATGCGCACTCAAGGCACACAGGGTATCGGGCAGCAGCTGTGAGGCCAGCGAAGGGGTTGCCGCCACGCGCAACAGGCCCGACGCACCGCGCCGAAGATTGGCAGCCAGTGTGTCGATGCGTTCGATTTCGGCATAGGCACGCTTGACCTGAACCAGCAGCGCCTCGGCCTCGGGCGCAGGCGAGAGGCGTCCACCTGCGCGCTCGAAAAGCGCGAACCCGAGCGTTGCCTCGGCATGCCGAAGCACGCGCGACACGACGGGTTGCGACACGTGCAGCATGCGCGCCGCGCCGCTGACCGAGCCGCTGAGCATGACCGCCCGGAACACTTCGATATGTCGCAAGCGCACGACCTATGCTCCAAAGACATGGGATACACAATCATCCGCAATCGTCTCGCGTCCTGCAAGACGTACATTCACAAGCGGATTCGGGATGAACATCCCGGCAATGTGAAATCGCGGCGATGCTGCACACACATGAGCATGAGGACATGGATATCACAATCGTAGGCTGCGGCATCGTCGGCCTGGCCAGCGCATGGTTTCTGCGCGCAGACGGACATCAGGTCACCGTGGTCGATGCATGCGAGCGCGTCGGCCAGGGTGCAAGCCATGCCAACGGTGGCCAGCTTTCCTACCGCTACGTCGCCCCGCTCGCCGAACCGGGTGTGCTGGCGAAGATCCCCGGGTGGATGCTGCGCAGCGACGCCCCAATACGCTTCAAGCCCGCTTTCGACAGCCGGCAATGGGCATGGATCGCGCAGTTCCTGCGTGCATGCAACGGCCGCGATCAGGCCGCCTCGATCGCCAGTCTGCTGCCACTTTCGCTCTACAGCAGACGCCTGATGGATGACCTGCGCAAGACGCCAGACTTCGACTTCGCCTGGCGTCGCAACGGCAAGCTGGTGCTCCACCGTGACCCGGCCAGCTTCGCCGCCGCGCGCCGCCTGCTGGCATCGAGCCCCGGCGCCGACGGCGAGCAGTTTGCACTGGACGTACGCAGCTGCCTCGACGTCGAACCGGCGCTCGAGCGCATGGCGCCACACCTCGCCGGCGGCATCCACACCCCGAGTGAGGAAGTGGGCGACTGCCTTGCACTGTGCGAGGCACTGGAAAAGGGACTGCGCCAAGGCCCCGGCGCGGTGACCTTCCGCATGGCAGAGCGGGTCGAACGCATCGAACTGGCCGCTGGTCGCTATCACGCACTGCAGACCGACCGGGGACGCATCCGGGGCGACGCCTGCGTGGTCGCAAACGGGGTGGATGCAGCGAGCCTGCTGCACAGCGTCGGGGTCGGCGTGCCGATCTATCCGCTGAAGGGCTACAGCATCAGCGCCCCCCTTGTGGCGCCACGTAAGGCACCGGAAATCAGCATCACCGACTTTCAGCGCAAAGTCGTCTACGCCCGGATTGGAGATCAGCTCCGGGTTGCAGGCATGGCCGACATCGTGGGGCACGACCGCAGCATCAAGCCCGCCAGAATCGACATGCTGAAGCGTGAGACCGCTGAGAACTTCGGCACGGCAGCCGATCTGCCCCAAGCGCGGGAATGGTGCGGCCTGCGTCCCACCACGCCCACCGGCAGACCCATCATCGGCGCATCGAAAGTGCCCGGCGTATGGCTCAACCTCGGCCAGGGCGCCCTCGGCTTTACCCTGGCCGCAGGGTCGGCCCGGGTGCTGGCCGACCGCATGGGCGGGGGCACCCCGGCCATCCCCGATGCGGCTTTTGCGCCGTCTGCCTGAGTGCGGTGAACCCGCTTATGGAAGGTCGCGCCGTGCGGCGTACAATCGCCCCGCCCGCGCCAGCCAGCGCCTCACCCAGGATTCCTTGTGCCCAACGACAAGCCGCTGTTTCAGCTCCACGCCGAAATCGACACCCGCGTGCAAGCCATCCGCGCAGAACGTACAGACTGGCTGTGCGGCAAGGGCTGTGACAGCTGCTGCCGGCGACTGGCCGACATCCCCAGGCTGACGGCGGCGGAATGGGCTTTGCTGCAGAGGGGACTGAAGCAGATGACGGCCGCTCGGCTCGAAGACATCAACCGGAAAGTCGCCGCACTGGCCAGCACGGACACCCGCCCCGTCGTCTGCCCCCTGCTTGACGAGGCCACCGGCGCCTGCCCGGTCTATGCGCAGCGCCCGGTGGCCTGTCGTACCTACGGCTTCTATGTACAGCGCGAACTCGGGCTCTATTGCAGCGACATCGAATTACAGGTGACCGAGGGCATGCTGAGCGATGTCGTGTGGGGTAACCACGACGCGATCGATCAACAGCTCTCCGGGCTGGGCGATGGCAGGCCGCTGACGGAGTGGTGGCTCGACGAAACGAACAGGAAACCTCGCTCACCGGAAGCCTGAAAGGACCGCCCGGCAACGGCTGCTGCCGGGCGCAAAACGCCGCCCGCATGGCGGCCTCCTGCGCATGTTTTCATGTGCGACAATGCCGCATGAACAGACAGGATGATCGATCGAGGCCCCGACACCGGCACCCGGCCCCGGCCCTGCTTTTCGCCCCGATCACGGCGGCAGCCCGCGACAGCGGCCTGACCGCACAACCCAATCGTGTTCTGAAGTGATGCTGTCAGCGGACTTCGAAAACAGACTGAAGCAGGAGGCAGCCCCCCTCCTCACGGGCCTTGTCAGCAACGAGCTGAGCGGTGTCTATGTCATCCAGGACGACCGCTTCATCTTCGTCAATCAGCGTCTGGCAGACCTGTTCGGCTACACACCCGAGGCCTTGTGCGCCGGCATGGGGCCGACGCAACTGATCGCCCCTGCCTATCAACCCCTTGCCAAGCGCGAGATCGACCGTCGCCTGTCGGGCGAAGTCAAATCGAGCTTCTTCGGCTTTGAAGGCGTACGCAGCGACGGCAGCAGGCTCGACGTCGAGGTCTTCGGCGTTGCCACCACTTTCTCGGGAAAGCCTGCGATCATCGGCATCCTGCTCGACGTCTCCGAGCGCTGCAGGGCAGAGCGCGCGGTGGCCGATCAACTGCGCTTCATCGAGCAACTGGTCGACACCATCCCGAGCCCGGTCTTCTTCAAGGATGAATCCGGACGCTACATGGGCTGCAATTCGGCGTTCGAGGGCTACGTCGGGCTGACCCGCGATGCGCTCATCGGGCGCTCGGTCTACGACATTGCGCCACGCGACCTGGCCGACCGGTATTTTGCAGCCGACAAGGCCCTGCTCGATCAGGGTGGCACACAGACCTATGAAACGAGCGTCGTCTACGCAGACGGCACCCGGCACGAGGTGATGCTCTACAAGGCGACCTTCAATAATGCACGCGGCGAACTGGGCGGACTGGTGGGTGTTCTGCTGGATATCTCGGAACGCAAACGCATGGAACAAGCGGTCTGGCACGAGGCAAACTACGACGCCCTGACCGGCCTTCCCAACCGGCGCCTGTTCCAGGACCGGCTGCGCGAAGAGGTCAAACGCAGTCAGCGCGGCGGCGGTCGGTTCGCACAATTGTTCATTGATCTCGACCGCTTCAAGGAGGTCAACGACACCCTTGGCCACGATCTCGGCGACATGCTTCTGATCGAGGCCGCCGCCCGCATCAGCAAGGTTGTGCGTGCCAGCGATACCGTATCGCGCCTTGGCGGAGACGAATTCGTGGTGATCGCGCCCTGCATCACGGACAAGGACACGGCCGGCACCATTGCCCAGCACATCATCGAGCAGATGCAGATGCCGTTCGATCTCGATGGCAAGCTGGCCTATGTATCGGCCAGCATCGGCATTGCCTTCTACCCCGACGACAGCACCGAAATGGACACCTTGCTCGGTTACGCAGACCAGGCCATGTACGCCGCCAAGGCCCAAGGCAGAAACAGCTTCTGCTACTTCGCGCAGCCGATGCAGATCAGTGCGATGCAGCGCCTCCAGACCGGTAACGACTTGCGCCGCGCGGTGAAGGCCGGACAACTCGTCCTGCACTTTCAGCCCATCGTCGACCTGTCCGACAACCGTATCGTCAAGGCGGAAGCCCTGGTGCGCTGGCAGCATCCGGTTCGGGGCCTGATCGGACCCGATGAATTCATTCCGGTCGCCGAGGACATCGGGGTCATCTCCGAGATCGGCCACTGGGTGTTCGAACGCGCGATGCAGATGGCAGGCCGCTGGCATGCACTGCGTGGGCCGAAGACAGACGCAGACACCGCCGAAGCCGGCATCCAGATCAGCGTCAACATGTCTCCGCGCCAGTTCATGAGCGGCAGCAGCGCAGGCTGGATTGAGCACCTGCGACAACACGGTTTGCCCGCAAGCGTCCTGGCCGTCGAGATCACCGAAGGCCTCCTGCTCGACACCCGCCCGGTCGTGATCGAAGCCCTGATGACCTTCCGCAGCGCCGGCGTGCAGGTGAGCATCGACGACTTCGGCACCGGCTACTCGGCAATGTCCTACCTCAAGAAATTCGATATCGACTACCTCAAGATCGATCGCTCCTTCGTCCGCGACCTCACCACCGACGCCTCCGACCTCGCCATCGCCGAGGCGATGATCGTGATGGCGCACAAACTCGGCATGAAGGTGGTCGCCGAGGGGGTCGAAACCGCTGCACAGCGCGACCTCCTGCGCTGCGCGGGATGCGACTACGCGCAGGGCTACCTGTTCTCGAGGCCAATTGACGAGGAAGCATTTGCACGCCTGCTTGAAACGTCCAGCCTCATTGCGAGCCAGGCAGCATGAAGGCCGAACCGCGTTTTAATCCAGTCGGTTTTGAGCCGACGGCCGAGCAGCGTGCAATCCAGACCCACAGCGCGCGCTACATCATTGCCATGGCCAATGCCGGCGCGGCCAAGACCACCACACTCGCGCTGCGCATCGCCGAATCCGTCAAGCGTGGCGTATCGCCCGATCACATCGTGGCCCTGTGCTTTTCTGCTGAAGCGGCAAGGGTGCTCAAGACACGCCTGGTCGAGATCGGTCTCGACGACAGACTGGCGCGCCGCGTGCGCTGCACGACCTTCGACGAGTTCGCGCTTCAGGTGCTGCGCGATCACGAGGGGCGGGAAACACCCTTTCTGCCCAGTTTCGAAGACGTCGCACCGCATGTGCGCAGTGCCGTGACCGAAGTCCAGCGCATCAACGCCGCACGGCGCAACCCGCGCGAGCTCTGGCTGCCCGAACACAACGCCCCCATCGCCGACTTTCTGAAGATCGTCCGCCAGATGAAGGCGCAACAGGTCTCGCCCGAGATCGACGATGACGACAGTGTCGCCTCGCGGGCCGAGGCGCTCAACGTGCCGGAAGGCCTGTTCGCGCTCTTCCGTCAGCTGGAGAAGGCCCGTGCCGGCGATGGCGACGGCTGCGCCTGGCGCACCGAATTCGACGCCACCTACGATCTGGCCATGCTGCTCACGCAAGGCAACGTGCCGGTCAGCCTGCCGGGCTATCGCGTGGTCATCGCCGACGAACTGCAGGACATGAACCCCGCCACCCTCACCTGTCTCGAGCACCTGATCGAGCATGGTCGCGCCTGGTTCACCGGTGCGGGCGACTTCGATCAGGTCATCCACCGCTGGGCAGGCGCGGACGCCAGCTTCCTGAGCGCGCGGCTGGGCGCAAACTGGAGCGGCGTAAAGCGTCTGCCGCTCACCATCACTTTCCGCCACGGTCCGGCAATGGCCGTCGCCACGCATTTCCTGAAGAGCAAGCCCGTCGAATCCGGCCGCGACCACGACGCACGGCTGCGGCTGGTGCGCTGCGCCGACAGCGAGGACGAAGCCGGCAAACTGGTTTCAGCCCTGCTCGACTGGCAGCAACGCAGCAAGCGACTGGACGCCTGCGCCGTCATTCTGCGCGCCCCGCATCAGTCGATCGCGATCGAGAACGCCTTGTTGCGCGCGGGCCTGGGCTGGCGGCTGGAAGGACTGCAGAGCTACCTGCTGCGCTCCGAGATCCTCATGCTGCGCGGCGTGATCGCCTTCGCGCTGGAAGACTACGAATCCATTCCGGGCGTGGACAAGCGCTTCCAGGTTCTGCAGGCGCTCGAACTGTGGCAGGAACTCTCATGGGGTGACCGCCGCGTGGAGGACCTGAAAACCGCCGCCGCCCAGCCCGAACTTTTCGACGCCTTCCTCAAGGGGCGGCTGCTACGCCCCCAGACCGTCGCCGACAAGGCGGCAGCCGAACTTTCGGACGAAGCAGAAACCCGCGCCGCGCACCGTCTGCTCGACAACATCACGCGCCTGCGCGGCGAAAGCCGGCATGACGAAGCCAACGCCCTGCTCCGTCAGCAGCAAGAAGACAGCGAAACCGTCGACGAAGCCCCCGCACAACGCAACGCCCGCCTGCGCCTGACACGCGCCCTGGCCGCACTGCGAGACGGCCCCGAAGACGAGCCCGCGCACCTCGCTCTGGGTCGGGCAGTCGCAGCGCTCGATTTGCGCGGCGTGGCCAAACGTCTCTTCATCGATCCCGGCACCGCCGACATGGTCGCCAGATCGGTAGACGGCTTCGTCGATGCTGCACGCAGCATCAACCAGCCCTTGCGTGAATTTGCACAATGGCTGCGCGCCGCCGAGGAAAAATCGGCAGAACTGCGCAAGCGCAAGACCGTGCTGCTGTGCACGGTCGAAGCCGCAAAAGGACAGGAGTTCGACGCCGTCATGCTGCCCGGCCTGGCCGACGGAAACTTCCCGCTGGCCGGCTGGGACCGCACCGAAGAGCACAACCGCTTCTATGTGGCGGTCACCCGGATGCGCGACGAGCTCACACTGTTCGCGCCAGCGGCCGAAGCACGACTCAGCCCCTTCGTGAGTGCGATGAAACTCGACACCGCGATCACCCGCGGCCGCACCCTGCTCGACGCCCGGCTTACCGGGCGCGATGCGCCAGACTTCTAAGGCAGGCCCGCAGGCGCTTGCTGCAGAATCTGCAAGCTCTGCCTCAACTGTTCGGCGAAGGCTTCTGTCATCTGCGACCTTGGCGTATGCGCAGGAAAGAGGATCCCGACCCGGAGCGGCACAACCGGCCTGAACGGCTTGAATACGATCTGCTTCGCGCACGCGAAGGACGCGTAACTCGCGACCGTGATCGGGTCCATGAGGCAGATCCCCAGGCCGCGCTCGACAAAGCGCAACGCCGGAATGAAGAAACGCGTGCGCACGCGCACGCTCAGCTGGCAGCCCGCTGCGTCAAACGCCCGGCTCAACGAGTGGACGGTGGCATGGTCGGGATAGAGCGTGATCATGGGTTCGCCGTCGAGCAACTGTGGCGTGAGAACCGGCTCGCTTGCCAACGCATGGCCTGCCGGTACTGCACAGACGCACTCCAGATCGAAGATCTCGGCCTCGATCGATGGCAGGGGTCCGGTGATCTCCGCAAGGGCCACGTCGTACTGGGCGGAGGCGGTCCATTCCTTGATGCCGTCGGACGTGCGTGTCTGCATGGACACCTGCACTTTCGGGTGTTCGTCCAGAAAGTCAGCAATCAGGTCCGGCATGAACGAGTACGAGGGGCCAGGCATGCAACCGATACGCAAGAACCCGTACTGCTTGTTCTGTATGTCCTTGATCGTCTGCGATACGTCGTGGATCCTCGAGAAAATTCCCTCGATCTCCGAGTAGAGGTAGTTAGCCTCAGGCGTCGGGTAGAGACGTTTCTTGCGCCGCTCGAAGAGCTGAAAGCCGATCTCTGCCTCGAGCGCAGCGATCATCATGCTCACCGCCGGTTGCGTCTTGAACAGCCGTGTGGCCGCCTCTGACACCGATCCCGTAAGCATCACAGCCCGGAAAGCTTCCATCTGTCGAAGGTTCATACGGCAATAATATCAGCCAATCTGATCAACTCTTCAGGATTTAAGATTTGTTCTTATGCGAAAACTTGACCAATATCAAAAAAACGCAACAGATTTGTTACACCAGGCAACAGTTTCAAGAGTGCAGCAAACGACAGTCAAGGTCTCCAGGCCCCAACTCGCAGCCCCGGCAAGTGAAGCAATCAGTCCTCATACAACGACAAGACCGACCACTCCCCGACAGGAATGACTCATGGACAGACGAAAAATTGATGTCGCGCTCTCAAGCGTACTGATCATCGCCTCAATAGTGATCCTGACTAACGACTCGCTGGTAGAGGGCGGCGTCGAAACCGAACTCGGCTCCATGCTCCTTCCCCGAATCGTCGCCACGCTCATCACCGTTTTCGCCGCGATGATTGGCATCCCGTCGCTGTTCAGGCTCCTGAGTGGTGCCCCGCAGGGCGAGACGGAGCGGATAGATACCAAGGGTTTTCTCGGCATCGCGGCCTATGTAGCCATCCTGGTGTCGTACTGGTACGCCATGCCGCATCTCGGATTCATCCTGACCACCTCACTTGCGATGTTCAGCATTGCCATCTTGCTCGAAGGCCGGCAATGGCTGGCAATGGCGGCGGTCTCGATCGTCACGCCGTTGGTGGTGTTCTACACCAGCAGCCATTTGCTGCGCGTGTTTCTTCCCACCTGGTCCCTCACCTGAAAGGCCGACGAGCATGCTAGAAGTCCTGAACAATTTCCTCGCCGGCATGAACACCATCATGGCCGTCGGCCCGATTGCGGGAATCATCGCCGGCGTCTGCGTGGGCATCGTCTTCGGCGCCATTCCCGGCATCTCGGCCATCATGGCGATTGCGATCATTCTCCCGCTGACCTTTTACGTCGATCCAGTCATCGGCATCACGATGCTCCTCGCGGTCTATAAGGCGGGCATCTACGGCGGCTCAATCTCTGCCATCCTGATCAATACCCCGGGCGCAGCGGCATCCTTTCTCACAGCGCAGGACGGAAACGCGCTCACCAAGGCAGGCAAAGCCGGCAAGGCGCTGGGCATGGCCCTCTACGCATCGGTGACCGGCGAGGCACTTGCCACGCTGGTGCTCATCTTCGTGGCAGCACCGATCTCCGTCATTGCGCTGCAGGCCGGGCCGATTGAAAAGGTCTTCCTGCTCATCTTCGCCTTCACTGTGGTCGGTTCGATGACTGGCGAATCGGTGCCTCGCGGCCTGCTCTCCTGCTGCATCGGCATGCTGTTTGCGATGGTCGGCATGTCATCGATCACAGGCGCAACCCGCTTTACCTTCGGCATTCCCGAATTGATGAGCGGGTTCACCTTCCTGCCCCTGCTGATCGGCGTACTGGTCATGCCTGAGGTCATCGAAGCGGTCAAGAATCGCAAGACGCCGCACCATGATCTGGTACTGAGCAAGTCGAAGAATCCGGACGACAACCGCGTTACCTGGCCGGAATTCCGCTCGGTCTTCGGCACTATTATCAAGTCCTCAGGCATCGGCACCGTGATCGGCGCACTCCCCGGACTGGGCTCGAGCGCCGCAGCCTTCCTCGCCTACGGAGAAGCCAAACGCACGTCAAAGAATCCGGAAACGTTTGGCAAGGGCTCCCTGCACGGCATCGCCGCCGCCGAGTCGTCGAACAACGCAGTGTGCGGCTCCAGCATGATTCCCATGCTCACCCTGAGCATCCCGGGGGACGACGTCACTGCACTGCTGATGGGCGCTTTCCTCATCCACGGCATCACCCCTGGGCCGACCATCTTCTATGAACACACTGACGTCATCTACGCCATCTTTGCCGGCTTTCTGATCACCGATGTGTTCCTTCTGCTGATCGCCCGGGCCGGATTCGGTTTCTGGACCAAGGTCGCTTCAATCCAGCGCTATTTCGTCTTTCCCTGCGTCACCGTGTTTGCCATTGCCGGCGCCTTCACGACCAACCAGGACTTGTATGACGTCCTGATTCTGATCTGCTTCACCGTGATCGGCTATGGCATGCGTCTGGGCGGGCTGAATGCTGCGGCCTTCATCATCGGTTTCATCCTCACGCCACTGCTCGAACAGAACCTCGACCAGTCGATTGCCATCATCGGAACCGACTACGGGATGATCCTTGCCTCTCCCTACGCCTGGGTCTTCACCGCGCTGTCAGTCTTCTCGGTCTTCTCGGCAGTGCGCGCGAAGAAAAAGGAGAAGGCCATGCTGGCCATGGCGAGAAGCGCGAGTGAGCAACCCGCCTGAAGGCATCGCCAGCAATCACACGCTTTCAATCACTTAATGGAAATTCGCCACCGGAGATAACGAAGCCATCGTTTGCAACAAGAAGCATGCCCTCGAAATGCAATGAACACCTGATTCACCCGTGAGATTCAGTTTTCGTCGTAAATCAAAACAGATCACCCTAACAGGAGCATTGAGATGAACAAGATTGCAAAGTCGCTGTTGAGCATCACTGCAGCAATGGCCCTGACCGTCGGCGCCACCGCCGCTCAGGCTGAGTTCCCCGAGAAACCGGTCAACGTCATCGTGCCCTGGGGCGCGGGTGGTGACTCCGACCTGACGACCCGCCTTTGGGCGGATGCAATGGAGGGCGCACTTGGCGCGCCGGTCGTGGTGATCAACAAGGCGGGTGGCGGTGGCGTGATCGGCACCACCTTTGTGGCAAGCAGCAAGGCCGACGGTTACACCCTGGTGAACGCCGGTCTGAGCAACGTTCTGGTGACCCCGAACTTCAGCAAGACGCCCTACGATTTCTCCAGTTTCGAGCCCGTCGTCAAGCTGTCGTCGGTCCCGCTGGGAATCCTGGTACCCGCCGACAGCCCGTACAAGACCTTTGACGATTTCATTGCTGCCGCAAAAGCCGGCCGACTGACTCAAGGCTCCTGGGGTGCTGCCTCGTCCGGCACGGTGCTCGCCAGCATCATTGCCGACCAGGCGGGCTACGACGTGAAGTACGTCCACGGCAACACGACGGCAGAGTCCATGGTCGCGCTCATCGGCGGCCATATTGATTCCGCCGTTTCGTTCCCGCCGGCATTTGCACCTCACGTCAAATCCGGCCGCGCAAGGCTTCTGGTGCTGAACAAGAAGATGGCTGAGTACCCCAACGTCCCCACCTTTGCCGATTACGGCATCAAGGGCAGCTTTGAAGGG
The DNA here is from genome assembly GCF_003111665.1 of Parazoarcus communis. NCBI lineage: Bacteria > Pseudomonadati > Pseudomonadota > Betaproteobacteria > Rhodocyclales > Zoogloeaceae > Parazoarcus > Parazoarcus communis. Next base: position 544,653 of record NZ_CP022188.1, read on the forward strand.
TGGTCCGGTGTTTTCGCCCCCAAGGGCACCCCGCCGGAAGTCATTCAGAAGCTCGTGACGGCGAGTGCCAAGGTCATGGAAGACCCGAAGGTTCACAAGGCTTTTGAAAACATGGGCGCAAACATCGACTTCCGTCACGGCGAAAGCTGGACCAAGGACATGCTGACGACCTACGACATCATGAAAAACGCAGCCGCAAAGATGAAGCAGTAATCAACATCCCTGCGCGAATCCGGCCCCCGGTGAATGCCCAGCCTGGGATCAGGCCGTCGCCGGATGAGCACAGCTGCGTTGGAAATCCGGTGGGTGCGCCAGCGCGCACCCACCGGGCAGCAAGACCTCGCGCACGGCATCAGCGCAACGAATTCATTTTGACGCGACGCCCCACCCTGGTGCTTTCACGTCAAAGGAGACTTTAAGTGAAACGATATCAAACACTGGCGAACACCTCCTCAAATGCGTCTTGTGCGCTCACGGCCGGCAGCATGCCGCAGGGATCGGGAAGCGAAGGGAGCGTGAAATGACAATCGAACGTCACCGCTCCAATCACCGCATGAGCCAGGTCGTCGCCAGCGGCCCGATGGTTTTTCTTGCAGGACAGGTCGCGCAGGACGCCTCCGCCGACGTCGCCGGTCAGACCAGCCAGATTCTCTCGCAGATAGAAGCCTTGCTGGCGCTAGCGGGAACCACCAAGTCAAATCTGCTATCGGTCACGATCTGGCTCACCGACATGCGGGAATTCCAGGCCATGAATGCCATTTGGGACGCCTGGATTGACGGTTCGAACCCGCCCGCCCGCGCCTGCGTGGAGGCGCGCCTGGCACGCCCGGAACTGAAGGTCGAGATTCAGGCGACTGCCTTGCGTCCGCATGATGAGAACGCGCGATGACGCAACCCGGAAATATTGCGGTTATTGGTGCAGGCATCGTTGGTCTGTCGACCGCTTTGTGGCTCCAGAAGATGGGCTCCAAAGTGACGCTTATCGATCGCAACGAGCCCGGCTTGGGCGCATCCTTTGGCAATGCCGGCCTGTTCGCCGACTATGGTCGCCTCCCGATTGCCAGCTATGCGCAGCTTCGCAAGATCCCGGGCATGCTCCTCGACAAAACCAGCCCTTTGTCCTTGCAGGCGCGGTATGCAAGACATCTGATGCCCTACGGATGGCACTTCATCAAGGCCTGCACGCCCGAGAAGTATCGCCAGGGGCGCGATGCACTGACCAGCCTGCAGCAAACCGCGCCTGCAGCGGATGAAGCCCTGCTGAGTGAAACGGGCGCAGCAAAGCTCGTTCGCCACGACGGCTGCCTTGCCCTGTTTTCCACAAGGGAAGGCTTCGAGGCTGCATTGGCCGGACACCTGCGAGAGCGCGAGGAACAGGGCGTGAAGGTGCAGGTCATGTCGGCTGAAGCGGTGCAGGAGCTCGAACCCGACCTCAGCCACTTTCATGCTGGCGGCGTACTCTATCCGGAAACCCGGTTTACGGTGAGCCCGGTCGAGCTGAGCAGGCTGTATGCGCGCCATTTCGCAGCCCAGGGCGGCAAGCTGCTACTCGATGAAGTGACGACCGTTTCCGACGCCGACGGCAAGTGCCGCGTGAACACCGCGCAGGGCTCATGCACCTTCGACAGCGTCGTCATCTGCGCCGGCGTTGCGGGCGCGAGACTCGCGCAACAACTCGGCGTGAAAATCCCGCTGGTCAGCGAACGCGGTTATCACCTGGTGCTGGAAGCCGACAAGTGGCGTCTGAATCGGCCAGTCGGCTGGCTGGACTACGCTGTGTTCATGACGCCGATGGAAGGCGGCATCCGAATTGCCGGCATGGCGGAATTCGCCGATCCGGACGCACCGCAAGGTGAGAGGCAACCCGAGATCATGCTCGACGTCGCAGCAAGAATGATGGGGCAGAAGCCCACGGTGAAATCGACCTGGGTTGGAAGCAGACCATCGACCCCCGACTCGCTGCCCGTCATCGGTCGCGTGCCGAGGCACCCGAACTTCATGCTGGCGTTCGGCCATGGTCATCTCGGCCTGACGCTCGCGGCCACCACTGGCAAACTGGTCGCTGAAGCCATCCAGGGCCGGCAGCAGGATTCACTGCTGGCCCCCTTCTCGCCCTCCAGGTTCCACTGACGTCCCGTTTCTGCTTACCCGTAAAGGCTCGAGAACTTCATGATTTTGCAAGGTGGTTTCAACTACTACGGCATCCCGCTCGGCGTCATCTCGCTTGAGTCCTTTTTCCCCAAGCCCGAAGGCCATATCAAGTACGCCGCGAGTTTCGACTTTCCGGTTCTCTACAAAACGGTCAAGGGGGCAACCGTCGACCGCCTGATCCGGGAACGCGACCCTGCACTGCTCGAACCCTTCATCGAGGCGGCTCGCGAACTGGAGCGCGAAGGCGTGCGTGCCATTACGGGCAGCTGCGGCTTCCTCGCGCTTCACCAGCGTGAGATCGCGGATGCGGTCAGGGTGCCGGTCTTCATGTCCAGCCTGATCCAGGTGCCGCTGGTATCGCGAATGCTTGGTAGTGGCGCAAAGGTCGGCGTCGTTGTCGCCAACAGCAACGCGCTCTCGATCGATCATCTGCGTGGCGCAGGCATTGCCGACGAGCCACTGGTAATCGCCGGCATGCAGGAGCAGCCGCAGTTTGCCGACGTGATCCTCCACGGCCGCCACAATGATCTGGACATGGATGTGTTCGCCGACGAACTGTGCACGGTGGTTGAGCGCATGCTGGCAGCGAATCCAAACGTCGGCGCGCTGGTTCTCGAGTGCACCGACCTGTCGCACTTCGCCCCGGCCTTGCACCAGCGCTTCGGCCTTCCGGTGTTTGACCTGACAAGCCTCACCCGGATGGTCGCGGGGGCGGTACAGCGCACTCGCGCTTGAGCGCTACCGGGCCTGAACGAGATCAACAATCCAGACCGCGCGGCGGCAGAGAGCACAAAGCACGCTCAGGGCTGCCCGATCAGCGCCTCCATGAAACGGCCCTTGGCCTGACGTCGGGATTTCCTGCTCGAGCCATTCGCTCTAAACTGCGCGGCACGACCACCACACTGATCAATACAAATGCCGATAGCCCCCGCCCCATGAAATGCGTGAATGAGGCGTGGACGGCCCACGGCCGTGAGCTTCTCCGCTTCGTCAGCGGTCGCGTTACCAATGCCGACGAAGCGCGGGACCTTGTGCAGGAAGTCTTCCTGCGGGCCATGCTGCATGACCGTGGCCTGTGCAGCATCGGCAACCCCAGGGCCTGGCTCTTCCACGTCGCGCGCAACCTGCTCATCGACCGCTACCGGTTGACCAAGGAGCAGATCCCGCTCGACGACGCCGACTACCCCGCACCCGAGAACTCGGACCAGCCGGTCGAGGCGCTCTCCGCCTGCCTGCCGCGCGCACTCGCCGAACTGGCGCCTGAAGATCGCGAAGCGCTGACCCTGTGCGACATCGAGGGCCTGTCCCAGCAGGCCTACGCCGAGCGCCTCGGGCTCACGCTCCCTGCCGCCAAGTCGCGCATTCTGCGCGCCCGGAAAAGACTCAAAACCCGGCTCGTCACCGCCTGCCAGGTCCGCTTCGACGAGGCAGGCCAAGTCTGCTGCTTCGTGCCCCGCTCGCCGCTCGAAAAGTAAGGTTCCATTGGGCGATCTGCCACCCGCCAGTCCGGCGAGCTCACGCTCAAACGATTTTCCAGTTTTTGTCGAATTTCGCTCGCGGACATATGAGTCAGCCCTCGCCATGGTCAGGCAGCAACACGATCATGCCGAGCAATCGATTTCAGTCGCCCGCGAGGCCAATAATTCGATTCGGGTTATTCCGGCGCACGACCAGTCGTCAATTCATTGAGATTGATAGAGAAGTTCCCGCCTTTGATCTCCATCAATAATATCTGGCACTTCCCATAGAAAGAATCGCCAGCAGCCCCTGTAGCCCCGCAAAAATCAATCACATTATTATTTATATTCATATATTTAAGACAAATCAACCACAGACTCCATTGCTCGCAATAAATGTCTTATGAATACACCCCGAGATTGCACGAAGCAATACTGTGGCGAGCCACTTCACATGAATACAGGGCCATGAAAGCGCAAACCACCCACCCTGAGGAAAATTCATTCTTCTCTGAAGCAAACGTGTGTCGGCATTTTTTACACTCTTCATGGAATGATGAGCGACGTTTTGAATTTGTCGTTTGTAAACATATTTATATATAAATCGGCCTAAATCATGCTTCTCCTAATTGCAAACATGTAAAAAGGGGAAAGTGATGAAGATCAAAAATACAATTTCGGCCTTGATCGGCGCACTGTGCTTCGCCGCCCTGCCGCACACTGCGAATGCAGCGTTGATTGGTTTTGTGTTCGATGTATCGGGCAATACAAACTCGCCTACGCTTACATTGAAAAACACATCCGACTCGGCTTCGATTACGGGCCTTACCTTTTCAATCGGCGACACGAGCAGGAACTTCCACGTTTCCGGCTACAGCAGCCAGCCCCCGACAACCTCTTTTGGCTCTGTCTCGATGACATTCAACTCAATCGGCACGCGCCTCGACGTGCTCGACATGAGCTTCAGTGGATTCGGTCCAGGGGCGATTTACCAGACACTTGTCGATGTCGACAGGGACAATAGCAACACGTCTGAAAATTATCGTAGCGTGTTCTTCGGAAACGGTGACGCCACCGCCAACGCCCTGCTGACCGTCTTGTTTTCGTCCAATGAGACGCTGACTGCGGGATTTCCAGAAAGTCCGGGCACGCTTCCAGGCTCGAGCGATACCTACCGTCTGGTGGCTAGCGCCGGAGCGAGTTCCAATGGCAACTCGGTTCCTGAACCGTCAACGCTGTTGTTGGCGGGTCTGGCCCTCACTGCGCTTGCGGCAAGAAAGCGCAGTCTGATGTAACAGAAATCGGGGAGAGGGCTTTCCGGAGTCCCTTTCCCCTGTTTTCTGATCAGGGCCTCAACCCGGCACATGAACAGAGACGCCGCCCCTGTTCGGCGCCGTCCGGCAGATCGCCCGGAACCAATTGGTCAGCAAGCGACGAGAGCCTGGAGATCCGGGTGGCTGCCTGTACGCACCTCACCGAGTCCACCAACAGCGTTCTGCGCCCCCTTTGATTCCCAGGCAGCGACGGGCGCTAGAACCATTTCAGGCGGCGCATCACCAGGACCTGCAGGAACACCAGCACCAGCAGGAAGGCGCTGAGCGCGGCAAACGCCCAGGGCGCGTCATGGGCGCCAGGCAGTCCATCCACGTTGACGCCGAGCAAGCCGGTGATGAAACCCAGCGGCAGCATGATGGTGGCGACGATGGCAAGCATGTACATGTTCTTGTTCATCGACTCGGCCACACGGTTGGCCACCTCATCCTGGATCACCGCGGCCCGCTCGCGGATGGCGTCGAGGTCTTCGACGTAGCGCATGGTGCGGTCCGAAATTTCGCGCAACTGCGCCTTGTGCCGCTCGTGCAACCAGTCGACGGGTTCACCCAGGATACGCGACAGGGCCTCGCGCTGCGGCGCCAGGTAGCGCCGCAGGCTGATGGCCTGGCGCCGCAGCGAAGCGAGCCGGGTCCGCACATCCTCGCGCTCCCCCGTAACCACCTGCTCCTCCAGATCGTCGGCTGCCTCGTCGAGTTGCTCGATGACGGGCGACATGCGATTGACCAGCAGGCCCGCAACCTCCACCAGAAAATCCCCGGTATCGCGCGGCCCTTTGCCCCGGGTGATGTGTTCGCGGATGTCGTCGATGGCCATCAACCGGCGTCGGCGGGAAGTCACGATGCGCCCGGGTTCGAGCCAGATGCGCAGCGACACCATGTCGTCGGGATCCGCACCGGGATTGAGGTTGACACCCCGCAGGTTCACCAGCAGATTGCCGTCCATGGCCAGCGCACGCGGCCGGGTTTCCTCGGCCAGCAGGTTGTCGGCCACCAGCGCATCCAGCCCGCTGCCCTCATGCAGCCAGGACCGGGTCGCTTCGGCCGAGCGGTTGAAGTGCATCCACAGCAGACCGTCACCAGGCCGCCAGGCGCGCACACCGTCCCAGTCGACGGCCTGCCAGCGGCCGTCTGGCCATTGCAGGTAGGCGCACACCAGTCCGTCTTCGTCGTTGCTCTCGTTGATTCCCACGGCATTTTCCTGATCATTGCCCCGAACGGGCACCATACATTGACCACAGCATAGGGGCCAGGTCCGACCTCGCGCTACGTCCCCGTCCGGATCGCTGCAGTTGATGCCGCATGGCATTCGGATCAAAGGACGCAGGGATCAAAGGGGGTCAGAGTCGTTTGATTTCTGAACAGTCCGGCAACCTCGGCTTTTTGATCGAAACCGGTGGCCTGATCCTGTTCAGCACCACCTGCACCCGGTATGCAGGCGTGCGCCGGAGAGGGAAGCGCCATTAAACGTGCTCCGACGCGGCCTGATGGTGGCACGCGCAGCAAACTTCAGCTTGAGCCATGCCAGCCCCTGGGCCAGAATGGGCTCACCCAATCCTTTGTCCGGCATCAACTTGGCATTTCTATTGAGAGTCATCCACGATGGACAGGACTCAGCGGAATCAGGCAGGCCCTACCGGCGTGGCAGCGCGGGAGGATCCACCGGAGGTGCCCGGGTTTCGGGCTATCTCTTCGGGGCCTCGCCCATGCCGCCTGGCGGGGGCGGTGCTGGTGGTGGCGCCGTTCGAGGTCAGCCGCTTCGGCCTGAGCTACCGCTCGGCAAGCGAGATCCGGATTGATCTGAGCACTGTCGCGCCCGGTGCCTACCGGGTGCTGGCGGTACATAATTTTCATACGGAAGACTGCAATCCCTGCCTCACAGAGTGTGTGGCCGGTGTGTTTCTGGCGGCCCGCCGCAGTGACGGCAGCTGGGAGGCGCCCGAGCGATTCCCCATCGAATGCCGGGCGGTCGGGGTGCTGGGCACGCTGCAGGTGCCGGACGATGCCGGCCTGGCGGAGCTTTTGCCGTGATCACCAACACCACCGAGCGCAACTTCGACGTCATCGAGATCACCAACGAGATGCCGCACAACCGCATGGGCGGCGTCGGCAGCGTGATCGAGTCGCTGGCCAGCGGCTTTGCGGCGATTGGCGTGCGCGCACTGTGGTACGTCACCGATCACGAGTACCAGCCTTACGAGGTGGAGGCGATCCTCGGCAGCCATCCATGCGTGGCCGTGGGCAGCGAAGCGGAGCTCGCCCACTTTCATGCGCCGGTGGTGCACATCCACTCCTACAACCATCGGCCGGGGCTGCTCGACGCCACTGGGGGCGCCCGGTCCGTGTTCACCATCCATTCCCTGCTGGCCTACGAGGAGATCTCGAATGCGGTGAATCTCCACGGCGCGGTGATGGATCAGGAGCGCCTCATCGCTGCCTGCGACGAAGTCGTGCTGGTCTCCGAGGCCGAGCGACGCTACTACCACACGCTGGGATACCAGCGCCTCAATCCGCGCGTCAGCGTCGTTGCCAACGGCATCGTGCCGCCGGCTCCCGTGCTCGCACGACCGCGCCGCAATGTGCTGGGCTATTGCGGTCGGCTGGTGCCGCGCAAGCATCCGGAATATGTCCAGATGCTCCTGACCGAACCGGCATTCGACGGCTTCGAGGCCATGATCGCCGGCAAGGCCTTCAGCGCCTACGCGCGCGATCTGGTGCATGACCTGGGGATCGAGGCGCGGGTGCGCTACCTGGGCTGGTGCGGCGGCGCCCGTCTGGAAGCCTTCTTCAATGCGATCGACGTCCTGGTACAGCCGTCCACCTACGAACCCTTCGGCCTTGCCGCGCTGGAGGGCGCGGCCCGTGGCATCCCGGTGGTCTGTACGCCGGTCGACGGGCTGGTGGAAGTGCTGGGCGAGCACGCCATCTACTGCGACGACACCAGCTATGGCGCCTTTTGCCTGGCCATGGAACGCTGGCGCAAGATGGATGCCGACGCCCTGCAGGCCATGGGTTCGGCTGCGCGCGCCCGGGCCCTTCAACAGTTCACCGACGTGGCCATGGCACGCCGCTATCTGGAACGCTTCAGGGCCTTGTCCGGCCTGAGCCTTGAGACCAAGGAGCACACCCCGTGACCGACGACTTCCACCTGCCACCCGGCTATGCGCACCTGAAACCCGATTGCGAGCGCTTCTTCCAGGATCACCCGGATTACAGCCGCAACGTGTTCATCATGACCCGCTTCGACTCGGGCAACCGCCTGCTTGCACAACTGGACGAGGAATTGCGTCGGGCGCTGTGCCGTCAGGGCCTCAAGGGCTTGCGCGCCGACGACCGGATGTATCCGCGCGACCGCCAGGTGTGGACCAATGTGTGCGTGTACATGCTGTGCTGCAAGTACGGTCTGGCGGTGCTGGAAGACCGGGTCAAGGACGAATTCAATCCCAACGTGGCGCTGGAGTATGGCTTCATGCGGGCGCTGGACAAGCCGACCCTGCTGCTGGCGGACGTCGGATTTCGCAACCTGCGGGCCGACATCGTGGGCACCTTGCGCGAACCCTTCGACATCGTCGACATGGCCACCAGCCTGCCAACCGCGATTGGCAACTGGAGCCGCGATCTCGGGGTGCAGGTGCGCGCCCTGCCCGGCGAGCTGCCGGCACAGGCCCTGAAGATCCACCGCCGCCTGCTGAACATCCGCTGCGCCCAGCTGCTGCGCGACGAGGACAAGAAGCGCAAGGAAACCAACGACGAGTTCTGGTACCTGGGCGAAGAGATCGCAGCCTATCGTGTGCTGCTCGAGCACCGGCCAAACACCGAGCACGCCGCGGCAGTGGAACGAGCCCAGCAGCGACTGGTGGATGCTCACGATTTTTCCGTGCTGGCAGAGATGATCCAGCGCTTCGCCGACCTGGCTCAGACACCCGCATAGGGACGGCGTGCATCGGCTGGAAGCCAGAGCCTGCGAGTGTTACGCAGTGGTGAAGAAAGAGTTCGACCGCCTGCTGCCCTATTCGATCGACACGTGAGTCGTTTCGTGAGCAACCTGGCTTCGAACCTGCAGCAGCAATACAGAGGGCACGTCATTCAGGATTGTGCCAGTCATGCTCCGGCTTGCCGGCCAGTCTTTGGCCCGCGCCCGACCAGCCCGCAGGACATGTTGCCCACCGCACAGACGACCACCGCTCACCGCGTAGCATTAATCGTATTGGCTTGGCCATGCGCCCCGACTTCCTGCGGCGATCTGCGGCCATCACGGACCACACTGGAGATCCTGTCATGCTGATTATATTCAAGTCCGCCGCCAGCGGTAACGTGATTACCCTTGAGCAAAATGGCAAGGAAATGCTGGAGGTGCTGGGCAGGGACCAGGATGCACAGCAAGGGATCATCACCGTGGAGCAACTTCCCGACGCGATTTCACGCGTCAGGCAGGCCATCGACGCCGACGTCGCCGCGCATGCCGGCCAGCCCCCCGTTGACGACACCGAACACACCCCGGACGGCGACATCTCCTTCCATCAACGGGGTCTGCCTTTGCTCGAACTGCTGGAGCACTCACTCGCCGAAAAAGCCCCCGTCACCTGGGGCGTATAGACCTGCGACGACGGCCACTCGGCGGTATTTCAGGTCACACGGACGGATGCCACGCAGGCACAACCGAAGCGGCGTGATTGCGGGCACCCAGGCCCCTCGAACACCGGCGCCGATACATCACGACACTTGACCGCCGGGGGCTTGAAACCGGCGCTGGCGGGTGCCGTGCAGCCACCAAAAACATCATGCCAAAACCATGATTGAAGCATGCTTGCATATGCTCGCATTATCTGCGGTCGCGCCGGCTGCGGCCCTGAAGTCGCACCCGGTCAAGCTCAGCAACAAGTTCACCATCGTGTAACCGTAATTGCCACCGCAAGATCAGTTCGTGCGCCAGCAGACAGACGGACACGCGCCAGTGGCTCATATTCAGTCTATCCAAACCAGCAGACCTGACTGAACTCCGGCCGTGGCAAGGAACAGTGCATGTCCGGCAAGGGTGGCCGACACGTCGCTCACAAGCCAGCCCATCAAGGAAGCACCATGAACAAGGATCAAGTCGCCGGACGTATCGAGGAAGCCAAAGGCAAGGCCGTTGAAATCGCCGGAAGGATCGTCGGCAAGGAGGAACTGCAGCAGCAAGGCAAGGTTGAGCAGCTCGGCGGCAAGCTTCGAGCCGGCTATGGCGACCTGAAGCAGGAAGTCGCCAAAGCCATCAGCAAGGCATAGGCCCTTATCGAGCCCGGCTCCGAGGCGTTCGACGGGAGCCGAACGCGCATCTGCAAGGCGTTGATGCCGTCGCATTGAAGAGGAGGTTGAAATGTCATTGGGAACGATTCTGCTGATCGTGCTGATCTTGATGCTGATTGGCGTACTTCCGAGTTGGCCGCACAGCCGCAGCTGGGGTTACGGCCCAACTGGCGGGCTGGGACTGGTGGTCGTTGTCCTGCTCATCCTGGTGCTCCTAGGCAAGATCTAGGCCCAGCGCAGACCAATCCGCTGCCTGTTTCCGAACGGCGCCGCGGATGTGGTCTGTCGAACGTTATCGGGGATCGAATCAAATTGAGTACTGAATCCCGCATTGCCAGATATCTGCAGTACATGAAGACACGCTTTGGCAGCGGGCGCAGCCAGAGTCAGGCACGTGACGATGAACTCCCGCTGCGATCGGAGCTGTTCAGTGCCGATCAGTTGGCGTTGTACGGCAAGGCCCTGGCCAGTGGGCATGTGCTGACGCCGGGCCGCCCATCGGACCAGTTGCTGAGCCGCCTGGCCGACAACGAACGCACGCTGGTCGAGGTCTGCACTCAGCTCACGGCTGCAGTGGCCGAGGGCAACCGCGTTACGCCCGGCGCGGAATGGCTGCTCGACAACTTCTATCTCATCGAAGAGCAGATCGGCACGGCCAAGCGTCTCTTGCCGAAGGACTACAGCCTCGAGCTCCCCCGACTCGGCAAGGGACCATCGACAGGACGGCCGCGGGTCTACGATATCGCACTGAAAACCATTGCTCATGGCGATGGCCGTGTCGATGCCGAAGGTCTCAGCCGCTTCGTGGCGTCCTACCAGACGATCACTGTCCTCAAGCTCGGTGAGTTGTGGGCCATTCCGATCATGCTGCGCCTCGCCGTCATCGAAAACCTGCGCCGTGTCGGCGTCCAGATCGCCGCCGCCTGCGCGGAACGGAAGCAGGCAGATGTCTGGGCAGACAAGCTGACGCAGACAGTCGAATCCGACCCCAACAGCCTCATCCTCGCCATCGCCGACATGGTGCGCTCCGAGCCTCCCATGGTCAGCGCCTTTGTGGCGGAATTCGTGCGTCGGCTTCAGGGACACGGCCAGGCGCTGGCGCTCCCCCTGACCTGGATCGAGCAGCGACTCGCCCAATCGGGCCTGACCATCGCCCAGCTCGTGCAGGCGGAGAACCAGCGACAGGCCGCAGACCAGGTCTCGATCAGCAACAGCATCGGCAGTCTGCGGGTACTTGGCGCCATGGACTGGCGCGACTTCGTAGAGAGCATGAGTCTGGTCGAACAAACACTGCTCGGCGATCCGGGTGGCGCATACGAACAGATGGATTTCGCCACCCGCGATCGCTATCGGCATGCCACAGAGGAAATTGCCAGAACGAGCGACATGACCGAGGTAGAGGTCGCTCGTAAAGCGGTCGGGCTGGCACGCGCCGGCGCGAGCGACGATGCAGGCACCGAATTCGCGAGTCGCAGCGCCCATGTGGGCTACTACCTCGTCGGCAGAGGCCGTCCGGCGCTGGAGCGGGCAACAGGCGTTCACCTTCGCGGAACCGCGGCAATACGCAGGTACGCCAGCGCAAAACCGCTGTTGCTGTATCTGGGCGCGGCGGGACTGCTCACCGTGCTCATCAGCGCCATCCTGCTTGCTCAGCTTGTCCCTGCGCTGGCGGTCTGGGCCCAACTGCCCGCTGCCGTCATCGCACTGCTGGCAGCAAGCCAGGTTGCGATTGCCCTGGTCAACTGGCTGACAACCCTGCTGGTCACACCACGCCCACTACCCCGCCTGGACTATAGCCTTGGCATTCCAGCCACTTCACGCACGCTCGTGGTGGTGCCGACGCTGCTGACCAGCGCGGCCAATGTTGATGCCCTGCTGGAGGCACTTGAAGTACGTTTTCTCGCCAATCCGGATGACAGCCTGCACTTCGCCCTGCTGACGGACTTTCTCGATGCGGATCAGGAGTCACTGTCCGGGGATGCGGGCCTGGTGGCATTGGCCCGGGAAGGTATCGACACACTGAACCAGAAATACCCAAGGGAAGGAAGCGGCATCTTTCTTCTGCTTCACCGCCCGAGGCGGTGGAATCCCCAGGAAAGAATCTGGATGGGGTGGGAGCGCAAGCGCGGCAAGCTGGCGGACCTGAACGCCCTGCTGCGGGGACGGAGCGAAGCGCGCTTCTCCGAGATCGTCGGCGACGTTCCGGTGCTCTCCCGGATCAAGTACGTCATCACACTGGACACGGACACCCAGCTCCCGCGGGATGCTGCGCAACTGCTCGTGGCCGCCATGGATCACCCCCTCAACCGCCCCCGCTACGATATCGAGACGCGCCGGGTCGTCGAAGGCTACGGCATTCTTCAGCCTGGCCTGGGTATCAGCCTGCCGGGCGCAAGCCGCTCGCGCTATGCGCACCTGTATGCCGGCGAGCCGGGAATCGACCCGTACACTCGGGCGATCTCGGACGTTTACCAGGACGTGTTCGGAGAGGGCTCGTTCAACGGCAAGGGAATCTATGACGTAGATGCCTTTGAGCGGGCAATGGACGGGCTCCTCCCGGAGAACCGCATTCTCAGCCACGACCTTCTGGAAGGCTGCCATGCGCGCTCGGGCCTGATCAGCGACGTGCTCTTGTACGAAGACTTCCCGGCACGCTACAGCGTGGATGTAAGTCGCCGCCATCGCTGGATTCGTGGCGACTGGCAGCTGGCTGCGTGGCTGAAGAGCTCGGTGCCCTGTGCATGCCCGTCAGGGACAGGCGGAAACCTTACCCACAGACGGCGAAATCCGCTGTCATTGCTGTCTCAGTGGAAGCTGACCGACAACCTGCGCCGCAGCCTCGTCCCCACCGCCGTATTGCTGCTCTTCGTGACCGGCTGTGCAGTCCTGCCTGCCATCGGCCTGTGGACGCTTTCAATCATTGCCATCCTGCTTCTTCCTGGCATGGTCACGGCCTTGCATGGCCTGCTTCGCAAGCCCGAGGGCTCGAGGCTGGTTCAGCACCTTGTCACCGTTGGCCAGAATACGGCGCGCCACCTCAAGCAGGTGAGCTTCGAACTGACCTGCCTCCCTTACGAGGCCTGGTTCAGCCTCGATGCGATCCTGCGTACCCTCTGGCGGATGAGCGTCAGCCATCGCCGACTGCTGCAGTGGCAGCCCTCCAGCGAAGTCGACCGCGAAGCCTCCACGCACCAGCGCAGCGGCCTTGGCGCTGCATTCCGGAGCATGGCCGCCGGCCCTGTGATCGCGGGCACGATCGCAATCTGGCTGGCCATCGACAAACCGGATTCCCTGCTGTTCGTCGCCCCCCTGTTGCTGCTCTGGTTCGCATCTCCCGCCATCGCCTGGTGGATCAGTCGCCCAGTGTCACGCCGGGAGGCCGCCCTGACGACCGAACAGACCCTGTTCCTGCGGACACTGGCGCGCCGGACCTGGGCCTTCTTTGACACATTTGTCGGCCCTGCCGACCACTGGCTTCCCCCCGACAACTTTCAGCAGTACCGCAAACCCGTCGTCGCCCACCGCACGTCGCCGACCAACATCGGCCTGGCCTTGCTGGCGAATCTGACGGCCTATGACTTCGGCTACCACCCCGCCGGAAAGCTCGCCGAACGCACCTCCCGTACGCTTGAGACCATGGCGGGCCTTGAGCGCTACCGCGGCCACTTCTACAACTGGTACGACACCGAAACCTTGCAGCCGCTGCCACCGCGCTACATCTCTACGGTCGATAGCGGCAATCTCGCGGGCCACCTCCTCACCTTGCAGGGCGGCCTCCTTGCCCTCGCGGATGACCCCATCCTGCCACCCCAGCTGTTCGACGGCTTGAATGACACCCTGGAACTCCTGTTCGAGACCAGCCAGTCAGCAGACCACGGCCCCCTTATCGCATTCAGACAGACGCTGAACGGGATTGCAGACGCACCCGGGCAGACGCTCGGAGCAATCCGGACGGCCCTCGAAGTGCTGGCGGACAGCAACGCAGTCATCATCGCCCAGCGCATCGAAGCGCCTGCCGAGACCGGAAACACACCGCACGCAATCGAGGCCAACCGTTGGGCCCAGGCCCTGGCGCAGCAGGTGGACGACGCGCTCGCCGAGCTGACCCATCTGGCGCCGTGGCTGCAGCTGCCTCTTGCACCGCCGGGGCTGATGGACATCGAGGCCAGGATGCCCGGCATTCCGACGCTGCAGGCGCTGGCGAAAATGGACACGCTGCTGTGTCCGCAGATCGACGAGGAGGCCGACGCCAGCGCGACCAACGCCGAACGCAGCTGGCTTGTCGATCTGCAGGACGCAGTCATCAAGGCGAGCAGCCGTGCGCGCGACCGCATCGCGCGCCTGCAGGCACTTGCCCGGCAATCCGGCGATTTTGCGCTCATGGAGTACGACTTCCTGTTCGACAAGTCACGCCATCTGCTGACGATCGGCTACAACGTGCAGGAACGGCGCGTGGACGGGAGCTGCTACGACCTGCTGGCCTCCGAGGTGCGGCTTGCCAGTTTCGTGGCGATTGCCCAGGGCCAGTTGCCCCAGGCGAGCTGGTTCGCACTCGGCCGGCTGCTCACCAGTGCAGGCGGCAAGCCGGTGCTGCTGTCGTGGAGCGGGTCGATGTTCGAGTACCTGATGCCGCTGCTGGTAATGCCCACCTATGACAACACCCTGCTCGACCAGACCTGCAAGGCAGCGGTCGCACGACAGATCGATTACGGGCAGCAGCGGGGGGTGCCCTGGGGCATTTCGGAGTCGGCGTACAACACGGTGGATACCCAGCTGACCTATCAGTACCGCGCTTTTGGCGTACCCGGCCTGGGACTCAAGCGCGGATTGGCCGACGATCTGGTCGTGGCCCCCTACGCATCGGTCCTGGCGCTGATGGTCGCCCCCGAGGCGGCCTGCCGAAACCTCCAGCGCCTGGCGGCCGAAGGC
This sequence comes from Parazoarcus communis, assembly GCF_003111665.1. NCBI lineage: Bacteria > Pseudomonadati > Pseudomonadota > Betaproteobacteria > Rhodocyclales > Zoogloeaceae > Parazoarcus > Parazoarcus communis. The sequence continues at coordinate 559,807 of NZ_CP022188.1, forward strand.
TTCCTTGGCCAATTTGGCATGTTCGAGGCCATCGACTACACGCCTTCGCGGCAACGCCGGGATCAGGAGTGGGCAACGGTGCATGCCTTCATGGCGCACCATCAGGGCATGAGTCTGCTCGCCCTGGCCTATGAAATACTCGACCGCCCGATGCAACGGCGTTTCGAATCCAATCTTCAGTTTCAGGCGGTCATGCTCTTGCTCCAGGAGCGGATTCCGAAAACCGCCATCCTGTTCTCCAACGCAACCGAGTTCTCCGACCTGCGAACGGGTTCAGTCCCCGCAGCGGTCCCGATCAGGCACTTCACGACTGCGGACACGCCCGCACCCGAAGTGCAACTGCTGTCCAATGGTTCCTACCACGTGATGCTGACCAACAGCGGCGGGGGCTACAGCCGCTGGAAAGATCTCGCCGTGACACGCTGGCGCGAGGACGGCATCGAGGACAATCACGGCGCCTTCTGTTACGTCCGCGACCTGACGCCGGGAGGCGGCAATGCGTTCTGGTCAACGACCCACCAGCCTGCGCTCAAACGCACAGACCGCTATGAAGCGATCTTCTCCGAGGGGCGAGCCGAGTTTCGGCGCTGGGACAGGCTCGCAGGCACGGATGAAGGCGAGCTCGAGACCTACACCGAAATCGTCGTGTCGCCGGAGGATGACATCGAGCTGCGCCGGGTCCGCATCACAAACTGCTCACGGCAACGCCGGGACATCGAACTCACCAGCTATGCCGAAGTCGTGATTGCACCGCCCGCTGCGGACGCACTGCACCCGGCCTTTTCCAAGCTCTTTGTCCAGACCGAGATTCTTGCGCAGCAGCAGGCGATCCTGTGCATGCGCCGGCCCCGCTCGGCGAACGAGCCGACGCCGTGGATGATGCACCTGATGATCGTCCGTGGCCCCCAAGCCGAAGCGGCATCGTTCGAAACCGACCGCCTTCGCTTCATCGGACGCACCCGCACGACCGCCGACCCTGCGGCGATGCATGAAGCCGGCGCGCTTTCCGGCACCTGTGGATCGGTGCTCGACCCAATCGCAGCGATTCGCCAGATTGTCTCCATCGAACCCGAGCAGACAGTGACCCTCGACATCGTCTCCGGCATGGCGCCGACGCGGGAAATGGCCGTCTGCCTGGTAGACAAGTTCCAGGACCGGCACATGGCAGACCGCGTCTTCGATCTGGCGTGGACGCACAGCCAGGTGGTGCTGCAGCAGATCAACGCCAGCGAATCCGACGCCATGCTCTACGCGCGCCTGGCCGGTCCGGTGATTCACGCAAACGCCAGATTGCGGTCAGACCCCGCGCTGCTGATCAGGAACCGCCGCGGACAGTCCGGGCTGTGGGGCTACGCCATATCGGGCGACCTGCCCATCGTGTTGCTGCAGATCGGCAACGCCGCCCATATCGACCTCGTCCGTCACCTCGTGCAGGCGCACGCCTACTGGCGCCTGCGCGGGCTCGCCGTGGACCTGGTGATCTGGAACGAGGACCATGCCGGCTACCGGCAACGCCTGCAGGAAGAGATCATCGGGCTGATCGCCTCGGACATGGGCGCCAGCGTGATCGACCAGCCGGGCGGAATCTTCGTGCGTCCGGCCGAGCTGATTTCGGCCGAGGACCGGCTCCTGTTCCATGCCGTAGCCCGGGCCGTGATCACCGATGGCAATGGGAGTCTGGAGGAACAGCTAGACCATCGCCCCCCCGCCAAAGCGGCACCCATGCCCGCCCTCAAAGCCGTTAGCCGGGCCTACGCTGACAGCCCGGACGCTGCCGTCGATTGCGGTGAGCGGATCCTGTTCAACGGGTCGGGCGGCTTCACCCCCGACGGCCGCGAATATGTCATCACCCTGGCGCCCGGACAGGTCACCCCCGCCCCCTGGGTCAACGTCCTCGCAAATGCCCAGTTCGGGACCATCGTGTCAGAGAGCGGCTCGGCCTACACCTGGAGCGAGAACGCGCACGAATTCCGCCTCACGCCCTGGCACAACGATCCGGTGAGCGATCCCAGCGGCGAAGCCCTCTACCTGCGGGACGAGGAAAGTGGCCTGATCTGGTCTCCCACGCCACTGCCGGTGCGTGCCGCCAGCCCGTATGTGATCCGCCACGGCTTTGGCTACAGCGTTTTCGAGACCCGGTCGATGGGCATTCATTCATGCCTTACTGTATTCGTGGCGAAGGATGCCGCGGTGAAGTTCATGGCCTTGAAGCTCAGGAACGACTCGCCCCGGCCGCGGCGCCTTTCTGCTACCGCCTATATCGAGTGGGTACTCGGGGATCTGCGCGAGAAGTCGGCCATGCATGTGAGCACCGAGCTCGCCTCGCCCAGCGGTGCGCTGTATGCGCGCAACCCCTATGGCACCGAATTCGGCGGGCGCGTCGCCTTCCTCCACACCGACGCACCGAACCGCACAGTCACAGGCGACCGGGCAGAGTTTCTGGGGCGCAACGGAAGCCTGCAGGCCCCGACGGCGCTGAAGCGTGCCGGGCTGTCCGGTCGGGTGGGCGCAGGGCTGGACCCCTGCGGCGCCATCCAGGTGGCTGTCGAACTTGCGCCGGGCGAGGAGCGCGAGATCGTGTTCCGCCTCGGGGCAGGGACTGATCTTGCCGAGGCCGCCGCGCTCGTGCAGCGCTTCAGCGGCACCGCCGCGTCGAACACGGCGCTGGACGATATCAAAGCGTACTGGCGCGATGTGCTCGGTGTCGTGCAGATCGCTACGCCAGACCCAGGCCTCGACGTACTCGTCAATGGCTGGCTGATCTACCAGGTGCTGGGCGGCCGCCTGTGGGCGCGCAGCGGTTACTACCAGTCGGGAGGCGCCTTCGGTTTCCGCGATCAGTTGCAGGATGTGATGGCCCTTGTGCATGCGGCCCCCGACCAGGTGCGCGCGCACCTGCTCCTGTGCGCGAGCCGCCAGTTTGTGGAAGGAGACGTGCAACACTGGTGGCACCCACCCTCAGGCCGCGGCGTACGTACCCGATGTTCCGACGATTTCCTGTGGCTGCCCCTGGCGGTGAGCCGCTATGTGACGGTCACGGGTGATAACGCGGTACTGGACGAATCGGTACGATACCTTGAAGGCCGTCTGATCAATTCGGAGGACGAGTCCTACTACGATCTGCCCGGGCACTCCAGCGTCAGCGCCACCCTCTACGACCACTGCGTGCAGGCCATCCGTCACGGACTCCGACTGGGCGTACACGGTCTGCCCCTGATGGGTTCCGGGGACTGGAACGACGGCATGAACCGGGTGGGGCTCGCCGGCAAGGGCGAGAGCATCTGGCTGGGCTTCTTCCTGTGTGAAGTGCTCCGGCAGTTCGCCGCTTTGGCGACCAACCGGGGCGATACGGCCTTTGCCTCCCTGTGCACCGCGCAACGGGAAGACCTGCGGCGCAATCTCGAGGCGCATGGCTGGGACGGCGAATGGTATCTGCGGGCCTACTTCGACGACGGTTCGCAGCTGGGCTCGGCCGCCAACACGGAATGCAGGATCGACTCCATCGCTCAAAGCTGGGCCGTACTCTCGGGCGCGGGTAATCCTGCTCGCGCCCGCACTGCAATGAGCGCAGTAGACCAACACCTGGTGCGTCGTGGCGATGGTCTCATCCAGCTCCTCGACCCTCCCTTCGACCGGATGGACCTCGACCCGGGCTACATCCGCGGCTACGTGCCTGGCGTCCGCGAAAACGGCGGCCAATACACCCATGCTGCGGTGTGGGTCGCGATGGCCTTTGCCGAACAGGGTGACGCGCTGCGCGCATGGGAGCTGTTCAGGCTGATCAACCCGGTGAACCACGCGCTGTCCGCAGAAGCCGTTGAGGTCTACAAAGTCGAACCGTTTGTCGTCACGGCCGACGTCTACGCCCGCGCGCCCCACGCCGGTCGGGGCGGCTGGAGTTGGCATACCGGCGCCGCCGGCTGGATGTACCGACTGACCGTGGAGTCGCTACTGGGTCTGAAGCGCGAGGGCGATGTCCTGCACATCAACCCTTCCCTGCCTGCCGACTGGCCCGGCCTCACGATGCGGTTCCGCCATGGAAGCACGTCCTACAACATCGTCGTCTCCCAATCCGGCGGCGGCGAAGCCGGGGTAACTCGCATGGAACTGGATGGCGCCGAGGTGCCCGGGCGGAGCATCCCGCTGCTGGACGACCATCTGAAGCACGATCTCCACGTCCGGGTCGGCAGCGGCGATCCCGGCGGGTAGGCCCAGCCCCCGCCGGGCTGGTTTCTGCAACAAAAACTTCATCCTCGTTCGTCCATATTTCGATAATATTCGAACTATGGAAACGTTAAACGCAGCCGAACTCCTCGCCGCCCTGGGTCATGAATCCCGCCTGAGCATCTTCAGACTGCTGGTGGAAGCCGGACCTGAAGGCGTTCATGCGAGTTCAATCGGGGAGCAGCTCGGCATGGCGCCGGCCACGCTGTCCTTCCACCTTGCGCATCTGAGCCGGGTCGGGCTGATTCGCGGGCAGAAGGAGAGCCGCTTCATCCGCTACACGGCCGAGTTTCCAACCATGGACGAACTGATCGTCTTTCTGACCAGCAACTGCTGCCAGGGCGAGGCCTGCCTGCCCAAGGCAAGCGCATGCAGCACGGCGGCACAGGGTCGAAACCTGAAGACCGACACACACACCTGCAAGGAGCCCTGATTGTGGAACGCCCGCTCAACGTCCTGTTTCTGTGCACAGGCAACTCGGCCCGCAGCATTCTGGCCGAAGCCATTCTGAACCACTCCGGGAAGGGACGCTTCAACGCCTTCAGTGCCGGCAGCCACCCCAGCGGCACAGTCAATCCCCTCGTCCTCGAACTGCTCAAGCAGCAGGGATTTGCCACCGAGGGCCTGCGCAGCAAGGCCTGGTCCGAGTTCGCCACACCCGACTCACCCAAACTGGATTTCGTGTTCACCGTGTGCGACAACGCCGCGGGTGAAGTGTGCCCGGTCTGGCCCGGCCAGCCGATGACGGCGCACTGGGGCATCGAAGACCCGGCAGCGGTGACGGGTGACGATACTGCCAGGCGTCAAGCCGTATCCAGGGCGCTGCACATGCTGAATCGTCGTATCGCGCTCTTCACCAACCTGCCCTTTGCCAAGCTCGACCGCCTGTCGTTACAGAACAAGCTCGACACCATCGGCGACTTGCGCAAGCAGGGCGAATGAACACCAACGACTGAAAACAATACCGAAATGAGTACTCTCAAGACCGTGCTGGTGTTATGCACCGGAAACTCCTGCCGCTCGCAGATGGCCGAAGCGATCCTCAACCATGAGCTTGGCGACCGGGTTCGCGCCCTGTCGGCGGGCACGCTGCCGCAGCCGAAGGTTGCCGATGGCGCGATCGAGGCCTTGAAGGCCGCCGGCCTGCCGACCGCGGGCCTTCACCCCAAGACCATCGACGCCGTGATCGACGAGCCGATCGACCTGGTGGTGACCGTGTGCGACAACGCCAAGGAAAGCTGCCCGATCTTCCCGCGTGTGGTGCCGCGCATGCACATGCCCTTTCACGACCCGCATGGCGAACCGCTGGAGAGTTTCATCAAGGTACGCGACGAAATCCGGACGCAGCTGATTCCCGCTGTCCGGACTGCACTGGAGCGGTGAACGATGTCTGCACAATGTGAAGCAACTGCCAAGCTTGCCGCCGGCGCGCCGATGAGTGTTTTCGAGCGCTACCTGACGGTGTGGGTGTTCCTGTGCATCGTGACCGGGATTACGCTCGGGGAGTTCGCACCGGGCGTGTTCCAGACCATTGGCCGCATGGAATACGCACAGGTGAATCTGCCCGTCGGCCTGCTGATCTGGGTGATGGTGATCCCGATGCTGGTCAAGGTCGATTTCGGCGCGCTGAATGAAGTCAGGCAGCACGTGCGCGGCATCGGCGTGACCCTGTTCGTGAACTGGCTGGTGAAGCCGTTCTCCATGGCATTTCTCGGCTGGCTCTTCATTCGCCACCTGTTTGCGCCGATGCTGCCGGCCGATCAGATCGACAGCTATATTGCCGGCCTCATCCTGCTCGCCGCGGCGCCGTGCACCGCGATGGTGTTCGTGTGGAGCAAGCTGACCAATGGCGACCCTTTGTTCACGCTGTCGCAGGTAGCGCTGAACGACGCCATCATGGTGTTCGCCTTCGCGCCGCTGGTCGGCCTGCTGCTTGGCATCTCGGCAATCACCGTGCCGTGGGCCACACTGGTGACCTCGGTGGTGCTGTACATCGTGATCCCGGTCATCATCGCCCAGGTGTGGCGCAAGATGCTGCTTGCCAAGGGCCAGGCCGCTTTTGACGCCGCGATGGAGAAGATCGGCCCGTGGTCGATTGCTGCACTGCTGCTGACGCTGATCCTGCTGTTCGCCTTCCAGGGCGAGGCGATCCTCCGGCAGCCGCTGATCATCGCGCTGCTGGCCGTGCCCATCCTGATCCAGGTGTTCTTCAATTCGGCGCTGGCCTACTGGCTGAACCGTGCCGTCGGTGAGAAGCACAACGTGGCCTGCCCGTCTGCGCTGATCGGTGCGTCGAACTTCTTCGAGCTCGCGGTAGCCGCTGCCATCGCCATCTTCGGTTTCAACTCGGGCGCGGCGCTGGCTACGGTGGTGGGCGTGCTGATCGAAGTGCCGGTGATGCTGCTGGTGGTGAAGGTCGTGAATTCGTCGAAGGGCTGGTACGAAGCCCGTTAGTCTCCAGGAAGATCGTCATGAAAAAACTCGAAGTCTTTGATCCTGCGATGTGCTGCTCCACCGGCGTGTGCGGTGTCGATGTCGACCCGGTGCTGGCCCAGTTCGCGGCCGACCTGAAGTGGGTCGAGGAACACGGTATCAGCGTCGCGCGCCACAACCTCGGTCAGGAGCCCCAGGCTTTCGTGGCCAACCCGGCGGTGGTCAAGGAGATGGAAGCGGGCATGGAGCGCCTGCCCATCCTCGCGGTGGACGGCCACATCGTGTCGACCGGCATGTACCCGTCACGGCTGCAGCTGGCGCAAAAGCTCGGCATTACGCTGACCCGCGACGAGAAACCCCGCATCAAGGCCGGCAGCCCGTGCTGCTCGCCCGACTCCGGTTGCTGCTGAGGCAAGGGAGCAGACCATGGCATTGCCCGACACCTACACGCGCTACCTGTTCTTTACCGGCAAGGGCGGTGTCGGCAAAACCTCGCTGTCCTGCGCCACCGGCCTCGCCCTGGCGGACGCCGGCAAGCGGGTACTGATCGTCAGCACCGACCCTGCGTCCAACCTCGACGAAGTGCTCGGCCTTGCGCTGAGCCAGACGCCCACCGCCGTGCCGGACGCCCCCGGCCTGTTCGCACTCAACATCGACCCGGAAGCGGCGGCGCACGATTACCGCGAACGCATGGTCGCCCCCTATCGCGGCATTCTTCCAGACGCGGCCATCCGCAGCATGGAAGAACAGTTTTCCGGCGCGTGCACCGTCGAGATCGCAGCCTTCGATGAGTTCTCCAAGCTGCTTGGCGACCCGGCATCGACGGCAGGCTTCGACCACGTCATCTTCGATACTGCCCCCACAGGGCATACGCTGCGCCTGCTCACCCTGCCATCGGCGTGGAACGAGTTCATCGACTCCACCACCGGCGGTGCATCCTGCCTCGGCCCCCTGGCCGGGCTGGAGAAGCAGAAGTCCCTCTATGCCGCCACTGTCGCGCGACTCGCCAACGCGGCAGAAACCACCGTCATCCTGGTGAGCCGTCCCGACGAGGCGTCGCTGCGGGAAGCGAACCGGACCTTTGGCGAACTCACCGAACTGGGCATCAACAACCAGATGTGCGCGATCAACGGCGTGTTCGCCACCGCTACATCCGACGACGCGATCGCACAGGCGATGTCGCGCCGCGCCGCCGACGCCCTTGCCCGGATGCCGGCGCGACTCGCTGCACTGCCCGGCGTAACCATCCCCTTCCTGCCCCGGGGCACGGTCGGACTGGCCTCGCTGCGGCTTATGGCCCATCCGGAAACGGCTGCGATTGCCGACGCTGCGCACACGCCCTCCACCGCACTGCCTCCGGGAATGGCAGGGCTGGTCGATGAAATCGCGCGAGCCGGGCACGGTGTCGTGATGACCATGGGCAAGGGCGGCGTGGGCAAGACCACGGTTGCCGCCGCCATCGCGCTGGCACTGGCTCAACGCGGAAACAAGGTCGTACTCTCGACCACTGACCCGGCAGCCCATGTGGCGGCCGCGCTCGATGCCAGCGAGCCCGGGCTGAGCGTCGCCCGCATCGACCCGGACCGCGAGGTAGCGCACTACACCGAGGAGGTGCTGGCCAAGACCCGCAACAGCCTGGATGCCGCCGGCCGCGCAATGCTGGAAGAAGATCTGCGTTCGCCCTGCACCGAGGAGATCGCCGTGTTCCGCGCCTTTGCGCGCACCATCGACGAAGGCAAGGACGGCTTTGTGGTGCTCGATACCGCGCCCACAGGCCACACCATCCTGCTGCTCGATGCGGCCGAGGCCTACCATCGCGAAGTGATGCGCACCCAGGGCGACATGCCCGAATCGGTACGCGAACTGCTGCCGCGCCTGCGCGACAAGGCCTTCACCCACGTTTTGATCGTCACCCTGCCCGAGGCGACGCCGGTGCATGAAGCCGAGCGCCTGCAGGCCGACCTGGCCCGTGCCGGCATCGAGCCCTTTGCATGGGTGATCAACCAGTCATTGCTCGCCAGCGGCACGCACGATCCGCTGTTGAGCCAGCGCGGAGAGGTCGAGATACCCTTCATTCGCCGGGTGGCCGACGAACTGGCCACGCGCAGCGCGCTGATTCCGTGGCTTGCGACCGCCCCCGTGGGCACAGCGGGCCTGGCGCAGATCACGCGCTGACCGCACCCACGCGGAGCCGGCCGGCCCGGTGAGCGCTGTTCACAGGCCGATGCCGGGCCTGTCGCCGAGCAAGGCCCTGCGCGTCACCGGGCGCTTCAGTTGCTCAAGCCACCATTGCAGCGCCCGGCCCGGTTCGCTGCGGTCGCGCGTGAGCCAGACATAGCTGACCTGCACCTTGCGCTCGGTGCGGGCCACCGCCTTCGCCACGAGCCGACCGGAATCGATGTAGGGCTGCGCGAAACAGCTCATCAGAAAACCCGCACCAATCCCCCGCACATGCGCATCCACCTTGGCCTCCACACTGCCCACGGTAAACACGTCCTGCCCTGGCAGCAGTCCGGTGGTGATGCCTGTGCCGCGCGGATTCGAGTCCGCAATGGCAACAGCACGATGCTGGCGGATCACTTCGTCGCTCAAGGGCTCGGGCTCACGCGCGAGCGGATGATGGGGTGCCACGGCGAACACGAATCCGATCTCGCCGATGTTTTCCCGCTGCAGGCCCGCGGTGCTCGCCCCCTCGACCCCCATGCCGGCAAGGGCGAGATCCGCCTGCCCCGAGGTGAGCGCCTCGAGCGTGCCTGACAGCACCTCGTCGCGCAGCTTCAGGCGAGTGGGAGGGTTCATGGCGAAGAAGGCTTCGCACAACTCCATCACCGTCAAGCGGTTGATGAGGCCGTCGACCGCAATCGTCAACTGCGCCTCCCAGCCCGTGGCGACGCGCTTGACGCGGTTGGCCACGGCGTCGATATCGGCCAGCAGGCGCCCGCCTTCCCGCAGCAGCTCCGCACCCGCCTCGGTGAGCCGGGCCTGACGCGAGCTGCGGTCGAACAGCAGCACGTCGAGCGCATCCTCGATCTGACGCACGCGGTAAGTCAGGGCGCTTGGCACCACGTTCATTGCGCGTGCCGCGGCGGCAAAGCTGCCGGTGCGGGCAATGACCTGCAGCATGGCCAGAGCGTCGGGGGTCAGTGCCTCTCGGGGCGTCAGCATGCGGCACTCCTTCATTCAAATAATTTGAATGATGCCATCAAATCCGCAGACTGATCAGCCCGCCCCCCGCCACCACAATGGATCCCATCAACAAGGAGATCCAGACATGATGAGCTTACGCAAATCACAGGACCGCGGCCACGCAGATCACGGCTGGCTCAAGAGCCAGCACTCGTTCTCGTTCGCCGGCTACTACGACCCGGCACACATGGGCTGGGGCAATCTGCGCGTGATCAACGAAGACCGCGTGGCAGCGGGCACCGGCTTCGGCAAGCACGGCCACCGCGACATGGAGATCATCAGCTACGTGCTGTCGGGCGAACTGGCCCACCAGGACAGCATGGGCCACATCAAGGGCATTCCGCCCGGCGATGTGCAGCGCATGAGCGCCGGTACCGGCGTGACCCACAGCGAGTTCAACCACGCCCAGGACCAGACCACGCACTTCCTGCAGATCTGGATCGAGCCAAACGTCACCGGCATTGCGCCGGGCTACGAACAGAAGACGATCCCGGAAGCGCAGAAACGCGGCGCCCTGCGGCTGATCGCCTCACCCGATGGCGCACAGGACTCGGTCACGATCCACGCCGACGCCGCGCTCTACGCCGGGCTGTTCGACGGTGACGAAAGCGCAGCGCTGACGCTGGCAGCGGGACGCAAAGGCTATGTGCATCTGGTGCGCGGCACGCTCGACGTCAATGGCCAGACGCTCTCGAGCGGCGACGCGGCTCTGCTCGCAAACGAGACGCACATCGCACTGAGCCACGGCAAGGATGCGGAAGTCCTGGTTTTTGACCTTGCTGCATGAACACAACACACCCCTGACCCCAAGCACCTGCCCCCAACCCAAGACAGAACCCACTAAAGGAATCGCCATGTTCAACACCCTTCAGAACCCCCTCAGCCTCGTTGGCCGCCTGCTGCTCGCCGCTCTCTTTCTTCCGGCGGGGATCGGCAAGCTGACCGGCTTCTCCGGCACCGTCGGCTACATCTCGTCCGTCGGACTCCCGCTGCCCGAAGTTGCTGCGGCACTTGCGCTCGTCGTAGAGATCGTCGGCGGCCTGGCCCTCATCGCCGGCTTTGGCACCCGTCTGGCAGCGCTCGTACTGGGCGTGTTCACGCTGGTCGCATCGTTCTTCTTCCACAACTACTGGGGCGTTGCGGCCGAGCAGCAGTTCGTTCAGCAGCTGCTGTTCTTCAAGAACGTCGCCGTCGCAGGCGGTCTCTTCACCCTGGCCGCCCTCGGTGCCGGCGCCTGGAGTATTGACGCCCGTCGCGCCGCGGCCTGATCCCTTTCCGATGTACGCCGGCCACCGCCTGCGCCCTGCATGCGGTGGCCAAGGAATGCAGTACCCCCTCAAACTGAAGCAAGGAGCAAGAAATGAGCAAAGTCGTCGTGGTTTATCACTCCGGTTACGGTCACACCCAACGCATGGCGGAAGCCGTTGCCGCAGGCGCTGACGCCCGGCTCATCCCGATCGATGGCGAAGGCAACCTGCCCGAGGGCGGCTGGGAGCTGCTTGCCGCTGCAGACGCCATCATCATGGGCAGCCCGACCTACATGGGCACCGTGAGCTGGCAGTTCAAGAAGTTTGCAGATGCCTCCTCCAAGGCCTGGTTCGGCCAGCAGTGGAAGGACAAGGTCTTCGCCGGCTTCACCAACAGCGCCACGATGAACGGCGACAAGCTGTCCACGCTGCACTACCTGTTTACGCTGGCGATGCAGCACAGCGGGATCTGGGTGGGCACGGGCATGATGCCGAGCAACACCAAGGCCGCTCAGCGCAACGACCTGAACTACGTCGGCTCGTTCAGCGGCGCGATGGCGCAGTCGCCGTCCGACAGCAGCCCGGACGAAATGCTGCCGGGTGACCTGGAAACCGCGCGCCAGTTCGGCAAGCGCGTCACCGACGTCACAGCCCGCTTCAAGGCCTGAGCCTGAGCAGTCGGGCGCACCAGGGCTCACCGCCCCCGCGCCCGACACCGCGCATGATCAGGCGCAGCGCCAGCTCAATGCCGGCCACTTGCGCGCCTTGGCGACGGCAGCGAGGCGCTCGTCGGCATTGACCACGACCGGGTGGCTGACCGCTTCGAGCAGGGGCAGATCGTTTGCCGAGTCGCTGTAGAACCGGCACGCCTTGAGTGCGCCCTCATCCATGCCCCGAGCCCGCAGCCATGCAATCAGACACGGCTGCTTCTGCTCGCGAAAGCAGATCGGCCCCTCGATACGCCCGGTAAGCGCGCCCTTGCGCACCTCGGCCCGCGACGCGATGACAGGCACATCGAGCAGCTCACCGATCGCATCGGACAGAAAGCTGTGGGTCGCGGTGATGATCGCCAGCGTGTCGCCCTGAGCGCGATGTTCGGCCAGCGCAACCAGCGCCTCCACACTGATGCGCGGCGCAATGCAGGATGCAACGAAGGCCTTGCGCACGGGCAGCCAGTCGCTCAGCGGCCGCTCCCCCAGCAGGCCCAGGTGAAAGCCGTAGTAGTCGGTGATGTCGAGCTGTTCTGCCGCGTAGCGCGCCATGTAGTCGGCCTGGGCTGCCAGTACGGTGGCGGGCACATGGCCGTTGTCGACCAGGTATTCGAGCCACAGGGTATTGCTGTCACCGTCGAGCAGGGTGTGATCGAGATCGAAGAGCGCAAGAGACATTGGGTTTGATCGTGTATTAAAGGTTTGGGGCAGACCGGCTCAGTCGATGAGCTGTCCGTCCGCATCGAAAAATGGATAAGGACCGTCATAGTCGCCGACCACTGCGCCATGGCTGACGATGCGGCCGTCGGCCCACCAGTGCAGCATGTAGCCCGGCGGCTCCATGCGGAAACAGCTCGGCGCGTCGGGGCGGATATCGAGCGCCACCTGATGTGCCGGACTCGGGCTGGTCAACACCCGACGCCCGCCCACGGTGGTCTGGATGTTGCGGTGCAAATGGCCGCACAGAATAAGCTCGATCTGCGGATGACGCGAGACGATTTCGGCAAAGGCCTCGCGCCCGGTGAGCCCGATGTCGTCCATGTGGCCGATACCGGTCAGGAACGGCGGATGGTGCATGACCACCAGCGTCGGTTTGTCGGCAGCCTGACTCAGCGTCGCATCCAGCCATTCGAGGCGCTCGCGGCACAGTTCGCCCCGCCCGGCGTTCGGCACCAGGGTGTCGAGGCCGACGATGCGCAGGGGGAAGCGATCCTCGATCGCGAACTGCAGAAAGCCGGAGGACGGCAGATAGCCATCGTCGGCAAAGGCCGCACGCAGGGCCTCGCGCTCGTCGTGGTTGCCGGGCACGACCACGATCGGCTGTTTCAGAGGGGCGAGCAGGGTCTTGAGCCAGGCGTACTCCTCGGCCCGCCCGAGATCGACGAGATCGCCACTCATCACGATCAGGTCCGGCTGCGGGTCGAGCTTCAGCACCTCGGCCACGCAGCGCTGCAACATGGCCGCGGTATCGACGCGCTGGTAGGCGAGCTTGCCAGGCAGCTTGATGTGGGTATCGGTGATCTGCGCAATCAGCATGGTCGCACTCCTTCAGTGGCTCGCGCGGTCGGATGAAAGATCGAGCACGCCCTGAGGGTCCACCCGCATGCGGACCGCCTCTCCAAGCTGCAGCGTGCAACGCGCCATGCTTTCGACGACCAGCGGCTGCCGGTCGCCAACGTCGACGAACAGCCGGGTGCGGTCGCCCAGAAAGAAGGCGGCGGCAACCGTGCCGACGAGGTCGGCGTGCTCTCCCGCGACTGCGATGCGCACGTCCTCGGGTCGGAAAAGAATCTCGCTGGCCGCACTGTGCCCACCCTGCCAGGGGACGATGCCTGCGGCGCAGATGAAACCGTTCGGCCCTATTTCGCCGCTGAGCCGGTTCATCGTGCCGATGAAGCCGGCGACGAAGGGCGACGCCGGCTGGTGATAGATCTCGCGCGGAGTGCCGGTCTGGGCCACGCGGCCATGCGACATGACGATGATGCGGTCGCCGAGCGCCATCGCCTCGGCCTGGTCGTGTGTCACGTAGATCGCGGTGATACCGAGTTCGCGCAGCAGCTGGTTGATCTCGACCCGCAGGGCGTCGCGCAGCTGGGCGTCGAGCGCGGTCAGCGGCTCGTCGAGCAACAGCGCACGGGGCTGCACCGCCAGCGCGCGCGCCAGCGCCACCCGCTGCCGCTGCCCGCCGGAGAGCTGGTCGATACTGCGGTCGGCCAGCGCCTCGATGCGCATCATTGCCAGCATTTCGGCGACCCGCGTGCGCTGCTCGGCCAGGGGCCGTTTGCGGATGCGCAATCCGTAGCCGACGTTCTCGGCCACCGTCATGTTGGGGAAGAGCGCGTACGACTGGAACACCATGCCGACGTTGCGCGATTCGATGCTTTGCGCCGTGACATCCACGCCGTCAAACAACACCCTGCCACCTGTATCCGGCTGTTCCAGCCCGGCGATGAGGCGCAGCGTGGTGGTCTTGCCGCACCCGGAGGGCCCGAGCAGCACGAGGGTTTCGCCGGCACGGATGTCGAGATCGAGCGGCTCCAGCACCCGGGTGCCGTCGGCAAAGGTCTTGGCGCAGGACTGCAGGCTGATCGACAGCGGCTTGGGAGATGTGGCGAGTGTCATTTCGACTCCGGAACAGGATCGTCGCTGATGAAGCGCTTGGGCCGCGGACGGGCAAAGGCCTGCATGGCCAGCAGCAACGGCACGATCATCAGCAGGAAGATCAGGGTGTAGGCGCTGCCGATCTCGAGCCGCAGCGACGCATAGGCGTCCGCCAGGCCAACCGGCAGGGTCTTGGTCAATGGGGTGTGCAGCAGCCAGGTTAGGTTGAACTCGCCGATGGAAAGCGTCACCACCATCAGCGAACCGGCAAGAATGCCGTTGCGGCAATTCGGCAGCACGATGTCGAAGAAGCGCTGGCGAAAGCTCGCGCCGAGCGAAGCCGCGCCCTCCTCCAGCGTTTTGAGGTCGATCGAGGCCAGCACCGCCAGCACCGAGCGCACCATGAACGGCAAGGTGAACAGCACGTGTCCGACCAGGATGAAGGTCCATGAGGTGCGAAAGCCGCCCATCCCGCCGTAAGCCGAAATCAGTGCAAGTGCGGTGGCAAGGCCGGGCACCGCGATCGGTAGCATCAGCAGCTCCTCCACCAGCCGGCTCAGGCGCGAGCCCGAGCGCGTCAGCACATAGGCAGTGGGCACGCCAAGCACCAGGGTGACGAGCAGGCAGGCGAGCGCGATGCCGATCGAGCGGAAGATCGTGTCGCGGTAGCCGTCCCACACCTCGAACACCCAGCGCAGGGTCAGCCCGCTTTCGAGGCCGACAAAGTAGTTGGACGTGAGCCCGGCCAGAATCGACAGCACGACCGGTACGATCAGGAAGGCGCACACTGCCAGCGTAAACGCCAGTTGCAGGCCGAAGAGCATCTTGTGGCTTTTCATTGTTGCCCCCTCATCCTGCGGCTGCGACGGTGGAACCCGCAGCCGTCCGCGCCAGTGCGAGCACCAGCCAGGTCACCGCGCCGAGCACGAAACTCAGGGCCGCCGCCATGGCGATGTTGGCCGACAGGGTGAACTCGGTATAGATGACCATCGGCAGCACGTTGATGCGCGCCGCCAGCGTGAATGCGGTGCCGAAGGCGCCGACCGCGGTCGCGAAACAGATCGCGCCGGCGGAAATGAAGGCTGGCTTGAGGCCGGGCAGAATCACGTCGAGCACCACCCGCCAGGTGGACGCGCCAAGCGAACGCGCCGCCTCCTCGAGCCGGGGATCGAGCTTCTCGGTCGCACTCATCACGGTAAGGATGGTGCGTGGCACGGAGAAATAGACATAGCCCATGAACAGGCCAGCAAGCGAATAGGCAAACACCCATTTGTCGCCACCCAGAGCCTGGGTAATGGTGCCGATCAGGCCCTGACGCCCCGCGAGCATGATCACCATGAAGCCGATCACGACACCGGGAAAGGCCAGCGGCAAAGTGAGCATCGACACCAGCAGCGCATTGCCGGGAAAGCGGTGGCGCTGCAGAAACACGCCGGCGATGGCGCTGATCAGCAGGGTGGCCACGGTGGTGGCGGCGGCGACGCCAAGCGTGGCCAGCAGCGAGTTGAAGTAGATCGGATCGGTGAGGATGGCGGTGTAGGCCGACCAGCCGCGCGCACCGCTGCCGCCGACGAGAAACAGCCGGCACATTGGCAGAATGAAGAAGGCCCCGAAGAAGGCGGCCGCAGGCAGGAGTAGAAAGATCATGTCCGGGGGTCGCGTCCGGAAATGCACGGGTCGGTCCGGCCGGCCCGTGCATCCCGGAATTGCGCGAGTTACTTCACTTCGTTGCGGTAGCGTTCGACGATCATCGGCTGCGCGGCGGCGAGCTTTTTCAGGTCGACCGGTTTTGCGCGCGCGTAGTCGGCGTCGGGCAGGAAGCGGGCCTTGGCTTCGGCCGACAGATGCTCGGCAAACACCGGGCGCAGATAGGCATTGCCCCACATGGTCTGGCTTTCATCCGACAGCACGAAGTCGAGGATCTTGCGGCCGTTGTCCGCTTGCGGCCCGCCCTTCACCAGACCCATCACATAGGGCAGCACCACGGTGCCTTCCTGCGGAATGACGAAGCGGGTCGGCGCCTTGTCGCCATACTGACCGCGATAGGCGTTGAAGTCGTAGTCGATCAGGATGGGGATCTCGCCGGAGATGACGCGGGCGTAGGAGGTCTGCTTGGGCACAATCGGCTGGTTCTTCGACAGCTGATTGAGGAAGGCAATCGCCGGGTCGATGTTGTCGTAGCTGCCGCCGAGCGCGAGGTTGATCGCCATCACGCCAAGCTGGCCGACGGCGGCCGAGGTCGGGTCGAGATAGCCGACCATGCCCTTGTATTCCGGCTTGAGCAGATCGGACCAGCGCTGCGGCACCGGCTTGCCGCCAAGTGCTGCGGTATTGACGAACAGGCCCAGTGTGCCGGAGTGGATGGCAAACCAGTGGCCGTTCGGATCTTTCAGCCCGTCAGGAATCTTCTCCCAGCCCTTGGGCTGGTAGGGTGTCAGCACACCGGCGTCGCGCGCCGGGTCGGCAGCGATGCCGCCGAGATAGACGACGTCTGCCACCGGATTGGCCTTCTCGGCGATGAGCGCTGCGATCGATTGCCCCGAGTTCTTGTTGTCCGGCGGCACCTGGATGCCAAGACGCGCGTTGATGGCCTTGAGCTGCGAGCCCCAGTCGGCCCATTCGGGCGGGCAGTTGTAGCAGATCGCGTGGCCTTCGGCATGCGCAGAGGCAATGGTGCCGACGGCAGTCACGGCCAGCGCGACGCCGGCGACGAAACGTCGCATTTTCGGAAAGTTCATGGTCGGATCTTCCTTCAGGGGGTGGGTGATACGGATGGAGGTGCAACAATCAGCACGACGCCGGCGTCGTCGAGCATGGCGGCGACAGGGGGCGGCACCGGCTGATCGGTGAACACACAGTTGGCTTCGGTGATATGTCCGCCGCGCACGATGGCGCCGCGGCCGAACTTGGAGTGATCGAGTACGAGGAAACGTCGCCGGCAGTGGGCGGACAATTCGGTGCGCATGCGCACTTCGTCGTGGTTGAAATCGAGGAGGCTGCCGTCATCGGCCACGCCGCCGACGCCATAGATGCCGATATCAACCGAGAAGCGTGAGAAGAAGCCGTGGGCCTCTCCGGCGATGACATCGCAATCGAGCTTGCGCAGCCGGCCGCCGGCGATGGTCAGCTCGCACGAAGGGTTGCCGCGCAGGGCCAGCGCCACATGCAGGTTGTTGGTCATGACGCGCAAACCGGCGCGATCGATGAGGGCATGCGCGCACTCTTCGGGCGTGGTGCCGATCCCGAAGAACAGGGTCGCACCCTCCGGAATCGCTTCGGCAACGCAGCGGGCAATCCGGCGCTTGGCCTCGCGATCGAGAATCTGCCGCGCCGGATAGGCCACGTTTTCCTCTTCCGGCAGGACATCGATGCCACCATGACGACGCCGGCACAGGCCACGATCGCACAGGGTGTTCACATCGCGCCGGATGGTCTGGGTGGTCACGCCGTACAGCGCGGCGAGCACGTCGATCGACTGATAGCCATGCTCGCCGACCCGCGCGAGGATCGCCCTCACGCGGTCTTCCGCCGATAGCGTGTCGGCGCTCTGGCCAGTTGCTGCGCGAATGATCTGCCCGTTGTTCATATGAACATGATCGCGCCCCCCTGTTGCGCTTCATTGACGTTCATATGAACAAAAGATGACTCCCGGGCTTCACCCCCTTTGCGTAAACGCTAGCGCACCAGCCTCAGGATGTCGCCGGGCGCAATCGCCCGAGAAAGTCGACAAGGGCGGCAGCGAACTGCCCGGGGGCCTCGACATGCGGATAGTGACCTGCCCCCTCGATGATCAGGCTGGCGCAGCCGAGCTGCCCCGCAAGCCAGGCGGCCTCGTCGCGGGCATCGCGAAAATCCGGATCGCGACTCCCCATGACCACGAGCGCCGGCACCTTGACGCTGCCGACAATCGACGCCGTCTCCGCCTTGGACAGCCCGACCATGATGCGCAGCGCCTCCATGCGCCCGGGCCCGCGCAAGGCCTTGTCCAGCGCCCGACGATAGCGCTCATGGTCTGGCGGCTTTGCGAGCGTAAACAGGCTGTTCCAGTAGGTGAGCCAGAACCAGACCCGCCACGGCCCCCCAAACCCGAGCGCCAATGCCAGACGGGTCACCACTGAAGGTGGGCCATCACGCACGATCGGGCCCAGCAAGACCACGCCGAGAACCTTATCCGGCGCTTCGCGGGCGGCCCACAGCGCGGAGCCGGCGGCAAAGGAGTTGCCGAACAGGAACACCTCCGTGCGTCCGAGGTGCCGGGCCACCGCCAGGGCATCGCTGCCAACCGCCCGCGCCGAGTAGTCATCCCAGCGCACCGAGCTGTCCCCGTGACCGCGGATGTCCATGGTCACGACGCGATAGCCTGCCGCGACCAGTAACGGGCTCAGGTAGCGATACTCGGCACGTACATCGCCCATGCCCGGAATCGCAATGATCAGCGGGCCGTCCCCGCCAGTGTCATCGCAGGCGATGCGCCCTCCATCGACCTCGACGAAGAATGTGTTCACAGCAGATGCCGAAGGCGGGAAAGCAGCGTCCGCGCCCGCCTTCACGGTCGGAGAATCAACGTCGTTCGCGACAGTCAGCATGGGCAGACACCCTGAAAAAAGTCGTGAGCCGTCCGCCATTGGGCGGCTCCGATAACAATCTAGACCACGGCCCCCCGATTTGCAGAGAAAGCCTTGCAGCACGAGCCGCACGGCTCCTTCATGCAGGCTGCGAGCATGTCGGATCCGGCTCTTCCTGCCGTCGCGGACGCTGCATGAAATTGTTCAGCAGCAGCGCAAGAATCACCATCCCGCCGCCGCCGACCTCCCACACACTGACCGGCTGCCCCTGGACGGCCTGTATGACAAAAGCAGTGATGGGTACGAAATTGATGAAGAGCACGCCATTGACCGGTCCCAGGCGACGCACACCCTCATTCCAGCCAATCACCGCAACAATCGAAGCCAGCACGATGATGTAGGCAAAACTCGGAAGGCTCGCCGTCAGTTCAGATGCCGCCGGCAGCCGAGCGGCACCGGCAAACACAGCGACCACCGTACTCAGCGCGATTCCGCCCACGCCAAAGCTTACCGTCAGCACGCTGTAGCGCAGCGGTGACCAGCCGGCGAAGCGCCGCGCACCAAGCGTGTAGATCACCCACGACAGCACGCCGGCAAGGATCAGTCCATCCGCCCCCGCCGAGTTCGACTCGAGCAGTGCAAGCGGACGGCCATCGGTCACGACCATGGCAACGCCCAGGAAGGCAATCAGGATGCTGATTCCTGTATGCCACGCGGGCATGGTGCGCGACATGACGGCGGTGACCACGGCCGTCAGCAAGGGCATCAGCGCAACCAGAATGGCGCCGTGTGCGGGTGTCGATGCGCGCAAGCCGGTAAACACGAAGAGGCTGAAGCCGCAGAAGCCGGCGCAGCCGAACAGGAAAAGGGCCGGGCCCCGCCCCTCGGCCCGCAGTGCAGCACGCCCCTCGACAACCCACAGGATCGCCAGCATGATCAGGGCCGTGATGCCGTACCGGATCAGGGTCAGGAAATAGGGATCGACAAATTGCAGGGTAGCCTTGGCCACCGGAAACATGCCGCCCCAGCTTAGCGCTGCTGCCAGCATCAGAAGGCAGCCCATCAGCGGGGACTGCGAAGAGGTGTTCGGATTCATGGTCGCACTCCGTTGAAGAGAACTTGTGCAAATGATGGTAAGACGCTAAAAAACTCTCGCCAATTAGCTAAATTCAGGAAGCCTCTGTGCGCAAATCAACCGACTCAAAGCTGCAATGGGAAGATGTTCGCTACTTTCTTGCCCTCACGCGCGAGGGCAGCCTGTCTGGCGCGGCGCGAAAGCTTGTGGTCGAGCATTCCACCGTTGCACGCCGGGTCGAGAGCCTGGAACAAGCCATCGGATTGCGCCTCTTCGACCGCCTGCCGCGCGGCTGGCAACTGACCGCAGAAGGTGAGGGGCTGGTCGGTCTGGCCGAACGCATGGAGGACGAGGCGTTTGCTTTCGAACGTGCGGCAATCGGTACCGGCAGCCTGAGCGGGACGGTACGTGTTTCGCTTCCGCCCAGTCTGGCCAATGTGTTTCTGGTGCCTCGCATTGCCGCCCGGCACGCGGACTGGGGCGGCATTACGCTGGAATTGGTGGGTGATCTGCGAGAGGTGAATCTGTCCCGGCGCGAAGCCGACCTGGCCGTCCGTCTTGGACGGCCGCAGGATCCAGGGCTGGTCGTGCGCTCACTGGGAAAGATCGGCTTCGGTCTTTACGCGCATGTGGACTACGTCCGCAAGCACGACGAAGGTGACTGGACCTTCATTGGCCTCGACGACAGTCTGCGCCACCAGCCGCACCAGATCTGGCTGGAACAGTACGCCGGCCAGCGCAGTTTCGTGCTGCGCAGCAATGACCAGATTGCACTGCTTGGTGCGGCGAGGGCGGGACTGGGCGTCGCCTGTCTGGCGCATTACCTGGCGGGAAGTGACACAAGCCTGGCACAAGTGACGACAGCCGAGCCTGTGCCAAGCCGCGAAATATGGTTGGTGCTGCACGCCGACGTCCGCCGCTCGCCGCGGGTCAGGGCGATCGCCGACCTGATCACCAGCCTCTGCGAGGAGGACGCCGGCTTTCTGGCGGGACCGCGATAACAGCGCATGTCCGGTTGACGCACCAGTCCGGTGCGCCTGCGCTCTGGAACGCACGCCCGTCGCGCAATCTCCGGTACGCCATCCACGGCGTCAGCGCCGGCAAGCCACCTGCGCAGCGGTGATCCACAACCGGGCGTGTCCGCATGCTTCTTGCTATCCAAGACGAACACGCGTCACATCTGACATAGAATTACGGCAATCTCAGGCCCCTACTCTGGCCAAAGCGGGTATCCGGCATCCGCTTTCCAGTATCGCTCTCGCACTCAACAGGACAAAACCATGCGTTCACTCAACTTCATCGGCGGCGAAAAAGGCGGCGTCGGCAAATCGGTCGCCGCCCGCGCCCTCGCGCAGTACTTTATCGACCGCGAGCGCCCCTTTACCGGCTTCGATACCGATCGCTCGCACACCACCTTCACCCGCTTCTATGCCGACTACGCGTCACCAGTGATCGTGGACAGCTACGAAGGCCTCGACACGATCGCAGCCAGCTTCGAGGACGCGTCGGACGAAGAACCCGGCAACAGCGTGATCGTGGATCTGGCCGCGCAGACTGCCGCACCGCTCGCACGCTGGATCAAGGACTCGGATTTGCTGCCGCTTTTTGCCGAGATGGGCGTCGCGGTCAACTTCTGGCATCTCGCTGATGCGGGCAAGGATTCGGTTGACCTGCTGGGCAAACTGACTGAAACCTACGGTGCCGGCCCCAACTACTTCGTGGTCAGGAATCTCGGCCGTGGCAGCGACTTCTCGCAACTGGACGCATCGCAGGAACTCCAGGATGCACTGGCACTGGGTGCCCAGGTGGTAAGCCTGCCTGAACTGCACGAAGGCAGCATGCGCAAGATCGACCGCAAGGATGCCAGCTTCTGGGCGGCCATCAACGTGCGCAATGGCAGCGACGCACTCGGCATGCTCGAGCGTCAGCGGGTGAAGACCTGGCTGCGCAACACCTACGCAATGCTGGACAACCTGCCGGTCTAAGCAGAATCGGCGTTCCCGCACTCGGGCAACACAGCCCGGGTGCGGGCCCCGCGCCCTCGCAGCGCCTTCAGGCAGGGACGATGCGCCCCTTGCCGGCGCGCTTGGCCTCATACATGCGGGCGTCCGCCTCGTTCAGCACCGCATCTCCCGACATCCCCGTACCCGGTTGATAGAGGGCGATTCCGGCGCTCGCTCCGACGCTCACCGACACCCGGTGCAGCGCAATCGGTTCCACAATGCTCTCCAGCAGTTTGGTCGCCACCCGCTGACCGTCTTCGAGGCCATTGACGCCCTCAACCACCACCACGAACTCGTCTCCTGACAGCCGCACCGCGCTGTCGACCTTGCGCAGGCATGCACGCAGCCTGTCCGCGACTGCGCACAGCACCATGTCGCCACTCTCGTGTCCGAAGTCGTCATTCACCGCCTTGAAGCCGTCGAGGTCTACAAACAGCAGGGCAAACGGCTGTTCGCTGCGGTCTGCCCGTGCAATGGCCTGCGGCAGCAACTCGCTCAGCGCGCGACGATTCAGCAAGCCTGTCAGCATGTCCTGTCGCACTTCGCGTTCGAGCAGCGCTTCGATTTCCTTGCGTGCGGAGATATCACTCAGGAACGCGCTGAAGATCTTTTCGCCATCGATGTCCAGCGCCTTGATCCGGACCTCGACCATGATGCTGGTGCCATCACGCCGCAGCGCAGTCACCTCGCGCGCCTGATCGAGGACGTGAGTCGTGCCCGTCTGCAGGTAATTCTCCACGCTCTCGACGTGCGCTCGGCCCGCCTCGGGCGCGATGATCAGCCTTTCCAGACGTTGCCCGATCGCCTCCGCGGCAGACCACTGAAACAGCGCTTCTGCCTTGCGGTTCCATGCGGTCACCAGCCCCGACTGGTCCATCGAAATATAGGCATAGTCCGCATGCTCGATCACCGCGCTCAGCTCGGCAGTGCGGCGTCGCAAGGCCTGGTCGGATTCGCGCTGGCGCTTGATGGCACCAAGCAGCTGGGCGTTGGCCTCGCGCAGCTCCCGCGTGCGCAGGATCACCCTGTCTTCGAGTTCGTTCTGAATCGCATGAAGCGCCTCCTCCGCCACCTTTCTGGCGTGGATGTCCTTGATGATGGCGACAAAGTACTCCAGCTCGCCATTCTCTGCGGTCTTGCTGGTCACGTTGAGGCTGATCCAGACCGGCCGTCCGTTCTTGCGGACATAGCGCGTTTCGGTCTGATAGTGCTCGACCCCGCCATCCACGAGGCGCTGCAACTGCAACAGGTCCGTTGCCAGGTCGTCCGGATGCGTGATGTCCTGAAAGCTCAGGCGGTTCAGTTCGTCTTCGCTGTAGCCGACGATGTTGCAGAGCGACTGATTGACACTGATCCAGGCCCCCTCGGGAGACAGAAAGCCGATACCGACCGATGCGAGTTCGAACATGCTCCGGTAGCGCACTTCGCTGGCATCGAGAATCTCGCGCGAGCGCTCCAGCTGTGAGCTGGAGAGCAGCAGCGTCTCGCGCAGCTTGACCTCCTTGCTGGCCAGGTCGCCGAGGTCACACAAGGTATCGAGTTCTTCCTGACTGAGCGTGCGCGGCTTGTCATCGATGACGCACAGGGTGCCAAGCGCAAGCCCAGCGGACGAGCGGATCGGCACGCCGGCATAGAAGCGGATGTTCGGCTCGCCGGTGACCAGCGGATTGTCGCAGAAGCGCGGATCCTGTGTGGCGTCGCTGACCACAAGCGGCGAAGCCTTCAGAATCGTGTGCGCACAGAATGCATACTCACGTGGCGTCTCGCTCACCTCCAGTCCGACCCGGGACTTGAACCACTGTCGCTGTTCGTCGACCAGCGACACCAGTGCGATGGGGACATCCAGCACCCGGGCCAGCAAGCGGGTGATCCGGTCGAAAGCGGGCTCGGGCGGACTGTCCAGCAGGTCGAGGGCATGCAGAAGTCGAAGACGTTCGCCTTCGTCGGCGGGAAGAGCGGCTTTCATGAAGATCCTCTGGAAAGTGCGCGTTCGTCTGCACCGGCTGTTCGACTTTTCCCGGAACGACGGGACGCACGCAAGGCGTCAGACACAGACCGGAAGGGGGTTCGGTTCCCGATGGGACCAGTTCGACAGGCGCGGCACGGGAGACGACACGGGCATCGGCGGGACGTTTGCGAAGGCTGGCACGGGACAAGCATGAGCCAGGCACGCTGCAGAAACAATTGCGGTTCACCCTGCAGCCCGGCGGCCCGGCGGCCCGGTTCACATCGGGGGCACCTCAAGCCCCGGCACGATCCGCGCTAGACCCCGCCAGCCTTGTCGCGGCGGAAAGTCCACACCGCGTTGCCAACGTAGTGCCACACCAGCAGCAAACCCGTGGTGAGGACCTGCGCCAGCAGATAGTGCAGCCCCATGAGGTTGGTCAGCAGATACATCAGCAATGCGTTCCAGCACAGCCCGACCCCGGCGACGGTCATGAAACGCGGCAGGGCTTCCGCGTGGGCGCGCCCGGAACGGAATACGAAGCGATGGTTGATGGCGTAATTGACCATCGCCCCGAGCAGGAAGCCCGCGACCGAACCCGAGATGGGCGGTGCACCGCCCATCTCGACGAGCACCAGCAGCAAGGCATAGTGCGCAGCGGTTCCCACCAGCCCCACGGCAGCGAAACGCACGAAGCGGATCAGTTCGGCACGCGCGATCACAGGGGAATGCGCTCGTCACCAGTCAGGTGGCGGCGATCGCGGATGATCGCGAGCGGCACGCCCTCGCGCACCACCGATCCGATGACACGCCCCTTGAGCGCGCCATCGCAGCCCATCTGTGTTGGCGACAGAAAGAAATCGGCTGCGGTCCAGTCGCTCGTCACCGTGAATCTGGGGTCGAGCCACGCCTGTGCCTGCAGCGCTTCCGCACACACGGCCACGGAGTACCGTCGACCGCTCTTGCCCTCGTGCGCCACATAGGCGTTGAGATCCTCCGCCGCCTCGCGCAGGCTCGCGCCCCAGTAGTCCTGCTCCCACTCGCCGACGGTGCCGGCCAGCCCCCCGGCAAAGCCGTTGTAGGCGACATATTCGTAAGGGTGCAGATGCGCGAGCGCCGCGCCGTGGCCAAGCGCGAGTACGGCACAGCATGCCGTCGCAAGGCGCCTGGCATGTGTGAAGCGCACGGCATGAAACCATGCCTGCGTCAGCCCGATACCCGCAATCACCGCCAGCGGCGGCAACAGGAAGGTGAAGTGGCGGATGCCGTTGTAAAGCGGCGGCGCTGCCAGCAAGGTGTATCCGAGCGGGACACAAGCGGCGAGGATCAGCGGCAGCCAGGGCAGCGCCAGCCGGCGGAAAGCTGCCTTTCGCAGCAGCGGCAGCATGCGCAAGGCTGCAAGCAGCCCCAGCACCAGACCGAGCAGGAAGAGTTCGGGCAGGCGCACGAGCAGATACCAGGACAGGTAATACCCGGGAACGTCGCCGTTCTTCATCACCGTGCCACCAAGAATGGTGTCGAGTTCGAAGGAGAAATGCGAGAACGCAGTCATCGCCTTCACGAGGTTGGCCGGGGACATCATCGCCCACGGCCAGAACACCCCCATGAGCACAAAGGCAATGCCGGCGGCCGGCAGCAGTGCGCGCAGCGAACGCCAGAAGAAGCGCAGGCGCGCGCCCAGTTCGTCAGCCCTGATCCAGGCTGCGGCCATCATGCCGACACCGAGATAGAACACCGCGAATACCGCCCCGACCCGAAGGCCGAAAGCACAGCCGATGGCAATGCCGAGTCCGATCACGTCAGCCCGCGCCGGGCGCGGCAAGCTGGGCAGGATGCGCACGATGAACAGCAGGGACCACACCATCGTGGTCGCAAACGGAACATCCTTCGTATGCGTGAACATGGCCCCGGTCCATGCGCCGGTCAGCGCCAGCACGACCAGCGCGGCGAGCGCGGCCGGTCCTCCGGCAAGCCGACGCGCCAGCAGCCAGGTCCCGGCGAGCCCGCCCAGACCGAACAGGGCCGACAGCAGATGACGCAGGTCCCAGACATTGATGGACGGCAGCAGTCGCTCAAGCCCGGCGGCAATCAGGTCGAACAGGCCGCCATAGAGATAGAGGTTCTTGTACTCGAAGGCGGCGTGATCGGTGAAGCCCGACCCGTAGAACGCTAGCAGCAGCCGTCCGTAGACGTGCTGCACCTCTTCGTCGTTGCTGATGCCGTACTGGTTGAAGCTCAGCACAATGAAGATGCCGACGAGCGCAAGCAACGCCCACCCCAGGTTGAGCGTCGGCAACGCGCGCTCCAGGCCGGCAGCGGCCCGCGCGCCCGGACGGACGACCGTTGTTACACCTGCGCCGCTCAACGCGTCTGCCCCTCGAAGCCGATGCGTTCCGACACCAGATAGAGCGGACGGGCCTTCACCTCGGTAAAGATGCGCCCGACGTATTCACCGAGCACGCCCAGGCTGATGAGCTGGATGCCGCCCATGAACAGCACCGCAACCATGATCGAGGCATAGCCTGGGACGTCTATGCCCCAGATCGCGGTGCGCAACACCAGCCACAGGCCGTAGCTGCCCGAAAGTGCTGCCATGCCAAGCCCGATCAGCGACCACACCCGCAGCGGCAAGGTGCTGAAAGCGGAAAAGCCGTCGATTGCGTAGCGCAGCAGGCGCAGCAAGGGCCAAGCAGATGCACCCGCAACTCGCTCGGCAGGTTCGAAATCCACGGTTTCCTGGCGAAAACCCACCCAGCTGGTGATGCCCTTCATAAAGCGGGTACGTTCCGGCAGGCTGTTGATGGCATCGACCACCGTCCGATCGAAGAGGCGGAAATCACCGCCGCCTTCGGCCAGCGCCACTTCGGACACACGCCTGAACAGATTGTAGAAACCCCGCGACAACTGCCGGCGCAGCCACGGATCCGTATCGCGCGAGCCACGCACCGCCGTCACCATCTGCGCACCATCGCGCCAGCGTTCGAACATCTGCGGGATCAGCTCGGGCGGATGCTGGAGATCGCCATCCATCAGCACCACCACGTCACCGCCCGCCGCGCGCAAGCCGGCGGCCATCGCAGCCTCCTTGCCAAAATTGCGCGCGAAGCGGATGGCCCGTACCGCCGGATCCCGAACGCCAAGAGCCGCCACCTCGGCAAAAGTGGTGTCGCGGCTACCGTCGTCGACAAACACCAGCTCGTAGCTAGCGAGCGGCATGGCGTCCAGCACCTCGCACAGCCGCGCATGCAGCGCCGCCAGCGATCCGCTCTCGTTGTAGAGCGGGACCACCACCGAGAGCGAAGCTCGATGGACCCCGGGCGCGACAGCAGGGGCAGCAAGAAGCTCATTGAGATCAGGACGGGACACGATGGGAAACTCGCACGAAAAACCTCCACGCGGAGGAACATCACGTAAACGGGCCATCAGGCTCGCGCGTTGACCGATCACCTGTTACAAGTGATTGCCATGGCTGACTTTTTTTTGACTCGTCCGATTGTGCTGTGCGCCGACGATTTCGGGCTCGCGCCCGGTGTCAGCGACGCGATTGCCGAACTGATTGCGGCCGGCCGACTGTCCGCCACCAGTTGCATGAGCAACTGTGGCGACTGGCGACGCGGTGCGGCGATCCTGCGCGAGACGGTTGCAAGGCATCCGGCGGATGTCGGACTGCATCTGACCCTGACCGACCACGCGCCACTCAGCCCCGCACGCGGCCTGACTCACGGCGGGCGCCTGCCGGCCCTGTCGCGCCTGCTGCCACGCGCCCTCGCCCGCGGCCTGCCCGCCGCAGCGGTCCGTGACGAACTGCGCGCCCAACTCGATGCCTTTGAAGACCTGTGGAGCGCACCGCCGGATTACATCGACGGCCATCAGCATGTTCATCTGCTGCCCACCGTCCGCGAAGCGGTGGTGGATGAGCTAAGGCGACGTTATCCAGGCGGACGGGTGTGGGTGCGCGACTGCGTCGAGCCTGCGCCGCGCTGCGTGAAACGCGGCGTCTCGGTGCCCAAGGCGCTGTTCATCAGCCAGCTCGGGCGTGGGCTGCAGCGGCTCGGCCGCGAAGCAGGGCTGCCGATGAACGAGGGCTTTTCCGGGCTCCACGAGTTTGCTGCCGGACGTCCGTTTCGCGCGCGCATGCAAGCCTTCCTCAGCGGCCTTGGAGCGCGGCCGCTGGTGCATGTTCACCCGGGTCGCGTCGACGCTGCACTGCTCGCTTGCGACAGCCTCACCGCACCGCGCGAAGCAGAGCTGATCTACCTCGCAGGCGACGACTTCGCGACCGACCTTGCAGCCGAAGGCCTGCGTCTCGCCCGCTTCGCAGAGCTGATCGCGCATACCGGCAGGGCAAGCAGTGCGCCCAGCGCAAACAGCGGATCAATCAGGTAATCCCACAGATTGGGCGAAGCCAGCAGGTGCACGCGCCACCCGACAAGCGCCACCACCAGGGCCAGCGCCACCACCCGGAAACCCGTCATCCACGCCAGCACGCCCAGCCCACCGACGAGCACCGGCAGCGCGGGCGCGCCATAGCCCCAGAAATAGGGATCGACTGCAGTCAGGCCAAGTACCGCAGGATAGAACAGCACGCCGGTCAGCGCGGCCAGCGCAGCAAGCACGCGACGTTCGCCATCACGGAACAGCGG
Organism: Parazoarcus communis; assembly: GCF_003111665.1. Lineage (NCBI taxonomy): Bacteria > Pseudomonadati > Pseudomonadota > Betaproteobacteria > Rhodocyclales > Zoogloeaceae > Parazoarcus > Parazoarcus communis. Next base: position 588,439 of record NZ_CP022188.1, read on the forward strand.
ACCCCAGCCCGTACGCGCAATGAAGAGCGCTGCAAGCACCACAACGGTCACCAGCGACAGGTCCGCAAACAGCCCGCGCAAGGCGGCAATCAGACTCACCCCTGCCACCGGCACGCTGATCGCAACCGCAATGGTCGCGAGCACACCCAGCGCACGCGACGCTCTTCCGCCCAGTCCCGGCACACAGAGCGCGATGGCAAGGGCCCAGCCCAGGGTATCAGTGAGGGTCGCAATCACAGCTTGCTCTCCAGCCAGGCGCGGTTGAAACTCAGGTGGCGCACGAAACTGCGATTCCAGGTGTAGACAAGATGAAACTCGCCGTCGTCGGCGCGGATCAGATACGGATAGTCGTACTGCCAGTTGCACGTGTCGCCGTGACGGCACAGCGCCTGCTCGGCGTTGGCCGCAACTTCAGCCGGCGTCGGCCCCGGCCCGAGCGCGGCCAGATCGCCAGCAAGCACGGGACGGAACTGCTCGAGCGTAAGATCCTGCCCCAACTGGGCCTGACGGTCCTCGAAGCGATGGATGGCACGCCAGTGCGCGCCGCCATCCTCGCTCACCAGCAGCGACAGGCGCAGGCGTTCGTCCTCGGTATCGTTTGCGACCGCGATCAGGCGACCGTCGTCCAGACGCAGCGCAGCCAGCGCCGAGTTGGGGTTGGGCAGATCAGTCAGTTGCGGCGCGCTCCAGCTGCGCCCACCGTCCGCGGTCTCGCTGCGCCAGGCCCGCGGCGGGTTTTCGGCGCCATCGCGCATCAGCGCAATCGCGCGCAGGGCATCCTCAACCAGCACCACCGGCTGCAAGGTGCGGTGACCGTGATCCATGCGGATCTTGCGCCGGACCTCACCCGTTTCGGAGAGCACGAGCAGTTCGGCAAACTTGCCCGCAAGCTCGTGATATACCGGCACCCCGACTTCACCGTTGTCAAAGAACACCGGCCCACCTTTCACCAGGGTGCTCAGGTTGATGAAGGGCGACGTCACCAGGCGCGTGGCCGGCAACCAGCTGCGGCCAAGATCGGGCGAGCGCATCAGGTTGATGTGGCTGGTCGCCCACCCGCCCATGGTCACGCTGACATAGATCACCCACAGTTCGCCGTGCGGGGTCACAAACGCCACCGGATTGCCCATCTTGCGCACCAGCAGCCCGGTATCGGCCGTCGTCTGTTCCGGCGAGGCAATGGCGTGCTGTTCGCCCCAGGCCTGCGCGCCCGTCTCGCGGTAGGCTGCAAAGATCTTGACGTCGGTGCTGCCCTCGCGCTCCCCACCGAACCACACCGAGAACAGGCGGCCGTCGGGCAGCGCCGCAATCGACGCTGCATGCACCCGGGGCGGCGTTGCAGCATTCACGAGCGCGCTGCGCAGATAGGGCTCGGCCTCAGCGCCGGCATGCACGGACGGCGGCACGAAGCCGGGGGCGGCCGTACCGGAAAAACCCGGCCAGGCCACCCAGGCCGTGAGCAGGCAGATCAGCCCCCCGCCTAACCAGCGTCCTGCGTTCATTGCGCCCCCACCCTGAGCAGAAAGACCTGCGACAACGTGTCGGGACGCTTCGCCGGATTGAGAAAACGTGCATTGAGACGGGTCACCCGAAAGTCGGGATTGCTTGCCAGCACTTCGACGTGCAGCCCGGCCGCCTCAACCGCGTCGCGGCCCTTGTCCGAGGTGTAAAGCACAACCGGCGTCGTCATCGCCTGCAGCTGTGCAAGCGTCAGGGTCGGAGTCAGACGTGCGGTGGTGAAGTCGAAGCTGCCCGCCCGCCCGAGATCGTCGAGGTAGAACACCGATTCGGGATCGAGGGCAAGCTGTCCGACCGCTTCACCCAGCACGGTACCGGCCTGATAGCGCAGCAGATGCGGATAGAAGTTCCACGCCAGCAGGAAGTTGAACACCACCGCAGCGGCCACCGATGCCAGCACCACGCGCGCACCGCCCGTGCGACTCAGGCTCAGCGCCACGCCGGCGACCAGCAGCACGCCGCCAGCGGCCATCACGCCGGGATCCTGCAACGGAAAAACCCAGCCGTTGAGGACTGCTGCAAGAAGCACAAGCACCGCGACGGCAAGGCACTGGATCGCCCACACGCCGCGCGTTGCCGGCCGTTCGACCCGTGGCGCAAGCCAGACGGCGAGCACGATGGAGAACAGCGGCAGCAGGATATTGAGGTAATGCGGCAACTTGAACTGCGAGGCGGAAATGATCGCGAACAGCACGACGATCGTTCCCAGGGTGAGCATTTCCTCGCCCGCCTGCGGACGCAGTCTGCCGCGCAGCACGCGCGCGCCCTGCGACCATAACGCGATAAGCGTCAGAAACGACCACGGCAGGAAGGCCCACAGAAAAGTGTGGAAGAAGAACAGCGGGTCCTCGGCGCCGGCATTGCCGAAACGTTCGCCCGCCAGCCGCTCGAAGTTCTGCGACCACAGGATGAAGCGCACCCCGTCGGTCCCGAACTGCTGGTAGTAGGCAAACAGCACCGGGGCGGCAAAGACCAGCACGATCAGCGGCAGAGCCAGCCAGCGCGGATCGAACAGACGCGCCCAGTCGCGCCGGTAGAGCAGGTGAAGAAAGACGGCAATGCCCGGCATTGCCACCCCGATCATGCCCTTGGTCGAAAAGCCGAGCGCGAGCCCCAGCCCTGCCAGCACCAGGTTGCGCCAGCGCCCACCCGCCACAAACTCGGCCAGCTGCCAGATCGCGAACACGATCGATCCGGTCAGCAGCGCATCCATGCGGACATCGTTGTTGGCGAGAATGAACGCGATTGCGCTGGCGAGAATCAGGCCCGCCAGGCGACCGACCTCGGCCGAGTGCAGCAGACGTCCGAGACGGACCGTGGAATACACCGCCAGCAGCGAAAACAGCAGCGACGGCAGCTTGTAGGCAAAGGTGCTGACACCGAAAACCTTGAACGACAGGGCCGCCAGCCAGAACAGCAGATGCGGTTTGTCGAGGTAGTCGTGGCCCTGGGTGATCAGGCGCAACCAGTCGCCCGACAGGTGCATGTGCAGGGCAATACCGGCGTGATGCGCCGAATCATTGTTCATCAGCGGGACCATGGCCCCGCCGACATACACCACGAGCAACAGCAGATAGCAGAGCAGCGTGCTGCGTGCGTCCAGCCGCACGCTCAGACTCCGTAGTAGCCGCGGTACCACTCGATGAAGCGGCCGACACCATCGCTCACGCTGGTGGCCGGCACAAAGCCCGTCCACGCATTCAGCTCGGACGTGTCGGCGTAGGTCGCGGGCACGTCACCGTCCTGCAAGGGCATGAAGTTCTTCTCGGCCTTGCGCCCGAGGGCCTTCTCGATGGCCTCGACGAAGGCCATCAGCTCGACCGGATTGTTGTTGCCGATATTGAACACACGGAAAGGCGCATTGCTGCGGCTGGGATCGGGCTGGTCGGCATTGAAGCCAGCATCGGGCTCGGCCACATGGTCGAGCGTGCGCAGCACGCCTTCGACGATGTCGTCCACGAAGGTGAAGTCGCGCTTCATCTTGCCGTGGTTGAAGACGTCAATCGGCCGCCCTTCGAGAATCGCCTTGGTGAACAGGAACAGCGCCATGTCCGGCCGTCCCCAAGGTCCATAGACGGTGAAGAAGCGCAGCCCGGTGGTGGGCAGACCGTAGAGATGGCTGTAGGTATGCGCCATCAGTTCATTGGCCTTCTTGGTCGCGGCATACATGCTGACCGGGTGATCGACGCTGTCGTGCTCGGAGAAGGGCATGCGGGTGTTGCCACCGTACACGCTGGAGCTCGACGCATACACGAGGTGTTTCACCTTGCTGTAGCGGCAGCCTTCGAGGATGTTCATGAAGCCCACGATGTTGCTGTCGATATAGGCATGCGGATTCTCAAGCGAGTAGCGCACCCCGGCCTGGGCCGCTAGGTGGATGACGCGGTCGAACTTCTCCTCGGCAAACAGACGCTCCATGCCAGCACGGTCGGCGACGTCCATCTTCACGAAACGGAACGCGGGATGCGGCGTCAGCCGCGCCAGCCGGCTCTCTTTCAGGCTCGGGTCGTAATAGTCGTTGAGGTTGTCCAGCCCGACCACTTCATCGCCACGGGCGAGCAGGCGTTCGGAGGTGTGCATGCCGATAAAGCCGGCAGCGCCGGTGACGAGAATTTTCATGATGGCGATGAAATGGATGACAGGAATGCGCGGATTATCTCATGAGCGACATGACGATTGCCCTTCGATCATGTCACGCCCTTATACTTTCCCCGTCTCATCATTTCCGGCCACGATGCTGCATCGCCTGCCCTACTCCCTGCTGTGGTTGCTTGCCCTTCCCCTCGTCCTGCTCCGCCTGCTGTGGCGCGCGCGCAAGCAGCCCGCCTACCTCCGCCACGTGAGGGAACGCTTCGGCAGCTACGGCGTTCGCGCACCGGGCCCGACAATCTGGGTTCACGCGGTATCGGTCGGCGAAACACGGGCCGCCGAACCCTTGCTCCGCGCCCTGCTGGCACGCTGGCCCGAGCACACCATCGTGCTCACGCACATGACCCCGACCGGACGCGCAACCTCGAAGGCGCTGTTTGCAGACGAAGCCCGGGTGCTGCGCGTCTATCTGCCCTACGACCTCGGCTTCTTCGTTGGGCGCTTTCTGCGCCACTTTCATCCGGCCTTCGGCGTGATCATGGAAACCGAGCTTTGGCCCAACCTGCTTGCCGTCTGCCAGCAACGCAGGATTCCGGTGCTGCTCGCCAACGCCCGCCTGTCCCCCCGCTCTGCAAGTCGCTATGCCCGCTTCCCGTCACTGACCGGGCTCACCCTCGGCGCCCTGAGCGCCATCGGCGCCCAGACGGCCGCCGATGCGGCACGCCTGTCCGGGCTCGGCGCGCGCCGCGTCAGCATTACCGGCAACATCAAGTTCGACATGACGCCGCCCGAGGAAGCCCCCGCGCTGGCCCACATCTTTCGCACCCGTTGCGGCACGCGGCCGATCCTGCTTGCCGCGAGCACCCGCGACGGTGAGGAGACCCTGTTGCTGAACGCCTTCGCCCGTCTCGCGCCGCCCGAGCTCCTGCTGGTGATCGTGCCTCGCCACCCGCAGCGCTTCGATGAGGTCGGCGCACTCGTGCAGTCGCGCGGTCTGAAGCTGCAGCGGCGCAGCGACAATGCCCCTGTGGACAGAGATACCCGGGTCTGGCTCGGTGACTCGATGGGCGAAATGTTTGCCTACTACACCGTTGCGGATGTCGCGCTGATCGGCGGCAGCTGGCTGCCCCTCGGCGGACAGAACCTCATCGAAGCCTGCGCGGTGGGCACGCCGGTGCTGGTCGGCCCGCATACCTTCAATTTCGAACAGGTTGCACAGCAGGCGATCGAACATGGTGGCGCAGCACGGCTGGAAACGCTCGAGCAGGGCGTGCGCAACGCACTTGAGCTGATCGCCGATACCGACCGGCGCAACGAGATGTCACGGGCGGGGCTCGATTTTGCCGCCATCAACCGCGGCGCAACCGCGCGCACGGTAGACCTGCTGGCGGAAATAACGGCCTGAGTCGCCGCCCTGCAGGAAAGGCAGGCGGGCAGGACTCAGTCCATGCCCCATTTCTGCAGACGGTAGCGTAGCTGACGCAAGGTCATGCCGAGCTGGCGCGCCGCAGCAGAGCGGTTCCAGCGGTTTTCGTCGAGCGCACGCAAGACATTGATGCGCTCGTCGTCGGAGTCGGCCACATCGTCGTCTTCGCCCGTGTCCAGGTCGAGCCCCGTCTGCGTCAGCCCCTCGCACTGCTGCAGATCGAGATCGGCAGCAGTGATCTGGTCGGATTCGCACAGCGCACAGGCACGCTCGAGCAGGTTTTCCAGCTCGCGCACATTACCCGGAAAGCTGTGTCGGGAGAGGGCAGCAAGCGCATCGGGCGACAACTGCCGGACCGCCCCGCCCTCACGCTCGGCCAGTCGTCCGAGCACATGCGCAGCAAGATCGGGAATGTCTTCCGGACGCTCCCGCAGCGGCGGCACCCGCAGGGTGATCACGTTGATGCGGAAGTAGAGATCCTGACGGAAGCGGTTTTCATTCACCAGCTGCGCCAGGTCGCGGTGCGACGCAGAGAGAATGCGGACATCGACCGATTCTTCGGCATGCGCACCGACCGGGCGCACTGCGCGCTCCTGGATGGCACGCAAGAGCTTGACCTGCATCGACAGGGGCAGCTCGCCGACCTCGTCGAGGAACAGGGTGCCGCCGTTTGCAGCCTGGAACAACCCTTCCTTGTCGGTCGCCGCACCGGTGAAGCTGCCCTTGCGATGACCGAAGAACTCGCTCTCCATCAGCTCCGGCGAGATCGCACCGCAGTTTACCGGCACGAAGGGGGCGGCCGCCCGCGCTCCAAGACTGTGGATCAGGCGCGCGATCACTTCCTTGCCCGTACCTGACTCCCCATGGATGAAGACCGGCGCCTGATTGCGCGCCAGCTTCTCGACCTGCACCCGCAACTGCGCCAGCGCAGCCGAGGTCCCGATCAGCTTGCGCCCGCCTTCGCCCTGCGCCTCATCCGACGGCGCCTGCAGCTTCAGTGCGTGCGTCACCAGTTCGCGCAAGGCCTTGAGCTCAACCGGCTTGGTCACGAAATCGAAGGCGCCGACCTTGAGCGCACGGATCGCGGTCTCGATACTGCCAAAGGCGGTGATCACGGCCACCGGCAGGCCCGGGTACTGGCGCTGGATGTGCTCAACCAGCTCCAGCCCGTCGCCATCGGGAAGTCGCATGTCGGTCAGGCAGAGGCGATAGCGGCGACCTTCGAGCAGGGTCCTGGCTTCGGCCACCGTGCCCGCTGCATCGCAACCCAGCCCCATGCGCATCAGCGAGAGCTCGAGCAGTTCGCGGATATCTTCCTCGTCATCGATCACCAGCACATCCACGCTGGCGCTGCGGTTACGGCGATCTGAAACGCTCATGGACAACTCCGTCCGGTCAGCACGAAATGCGCGCCAGTGGAGTCCGACACGAGCTCCAGTATGGCGTCGTTGGCGTCGGCAAGCTCGCGGGCAATATACAGCCCGAGGCCGGTACCTTTGGCGTGCGTGGTGAAGAAGGGCTCGAACAGGTGGGCACGGGTGTTCTTGTCCAGCCCCGGTCCGTCATCCTGCACATGCAAGCGTACACAGTCGTCGGCGCCCACGTCTGCGCGGATGCGCACCGAGCCCGGCTGGGCAGAGCAGTAACGGCGAGCGTTGCCCAGCAGGTTGTCGAGAATCTGGTGCAGGTGCGCGCGATCGATTGCGAGCGTGAGCTCAGGGTCGATCTCGACGCTGAAAATCGCGCGTTCGGCCCCGTCGCGCAGACCCTGCGCATCGACCACCTCGGTCACGAACCGGGCAAGTGGCAGCGCCTCGGGCTGCGCCTGCTGACGACGCCCGAGGGCGAGCACGTCGCGGATCATGCGCTCGATGCGCTGCGCGTTGTCGTTGATGATGCGCGCCAGCCGGCCCTGCATGTCGGCCCGCTTCTCCTCCTGAAGCAGCTCTGCCGCCTGGGTGACGGCCGACAGCGGATTGCGGATCTCATGCGCCATGCTGGCCGTCAGCCGCCCCAGCGCCGCAAGCTTGAGTTGCTGCATCTGGCGCTGGATATCCTCGAAGTCAGTCAGGTAGATCAGGACATCGCCCCCGGTTGCCGCTTCGGAATCCGCTTCCATCACGCGACAGCGCAGCAGCCTGCGTGCAGGCCCGAGCCGCATCAGACGCCCGTCGGCACCGCCACACTGCGCGCGGCAGTCGCCGAACGCGGGGTCGATGTCGGCCAGGGCCAGTCCATCCATGCTCTGCAAGCCCAGCAGGGCAGCCGCCTGAGGATTGGCCTGGCGGACGAAACCGTCGGGCCCGAGCACGATCACGCCATCGCGCATGTCGCGGATGATGCGTTCATTGACCGCCTGCTGCTTGACCAGCTCCTTGCCACGTCTTTCGGCAAGCGAAGCGTTGTTCTTGGCCCGCAGCGCAAGCAGGCGCGCCACCAGCGCGATACCGAAGAACGCGATGCAGGTGATGCCGACCTGCAGAAAATCGCCCGGCGTGCCGTCGGCGATGAAACGCCAGCCATTCTCGGTGAGCACGGCCAGCGTCGTCAGCGCCGCAAGAAAGAGCACCATGCGCCCTTCGGCCACCAGCCCCGCACCTGCGAGCACGATCATCATCAGCACCGGCATGCCGCTGCGGAATCCGCCACTGGACCACATGAACGCCGTCAGCATGAACACGTCGATGACGACCTGCAGCGTCACCAGACGGTCGAAACCCATGCGTCGTGCAGCATCGGGGAAGCCGAGGGTCAGAACGGCCCCGAGATAGCAGATCGCGGTGACGAGAAAGATGGTCGGGTGTTCGCTGCCCAGATTGAGCTCACGTCCGCCCACCAGGAAGATGCCGGCGATGATGAGCCGGAACAGGTTGAAAAAGCGCAGCGACTGCAGTCGCGCAGGGTCGACGCCGGACAGCACGGACTCACCCAAGCCTATTCTCCCCGGCCGGCATTACCCAGACGGCGGTGCCCTTCGCTGCAGTAAAAACCGCTTTCGTCGCGAACGCCTTCGCTCTCAGGGACATGCACGCCGCAATGCGCGCAGGCCAGCACCCGCTCGGGCTCGTTCAGGCGCGGCTCGCGCCCAGCGCCACGCCGCGGTCGCTTGAGGGCACGACGCACCCACCAGATACCACCCAGTACCAGCAGAAAGATCAGCAGATTGCGCACGATGGAAAGCCGGCCGCGAGAGAAAATAAGACCGCAAGTTTACCACGCAGGACGGCAGCAACGCCGCCACCCGCGGGGCCTGCCGCCGGCGGCCGAGGCGCACCGAAGGGCAGGCGAAGCGGATTGGCGAGCCTGACGTCAGCGCAGCGTCTGCAGACGCTCGCAGGCCGCAGCGAGCGTGTTTTCGTTCTTGGCAAAGCAGAAGCGGATCACGCCTTCGTCACGACCGTCGGCAAAGAATGCGGACACCGGGATCGCGGCCACCCCCGCCTCACGCGTCAGCCAGTCGCAGAACGCCGTATCGGGCTGATCCGAAATCGCGCCGTAGCGGGCAAGCTGAAAATAGGTGCCGCCCGATGGCAGGAGCTCGAAGCGGGCGCCGGCAAGCCCGGCACGAAAATAATCGCGCTTGGCCTGATAGAAGGCCGACAGCTGCAGATGCCGGCTGGCATCCGCCATGTAGTCCGCGAGCGCAAGCTGCACCGGGGTGTTTACGGTAAACACGTTGAACTGGTGAACCTTGCGGAACTCCGCCATCAGTTCGCGCGGCGCCACCACGTACCCCACCTTCCAGCCGGTGATGTGATAGGTCTTGCCGAAGCTCGACACGACGATGCTGCGTGCAGCCAGCTCCGGATGCGCGGCGCAGCTCTGATGCGCCGCGCCATCGAACACGATGTGCTCGTACACCTCGTCCGACACCACCACGATGCCGGTGTTGCGGGTGAGCGCTGCAAGCTGGGCGAGATCGTCCGCGGACCACACGGTCGCGGTCGGGTTGTGTGGCGAGTTGATCATGATCATCCGCGTCCGCGGCCCGATCGCTGCTGCGACTGCAGCCCAGTCGGGACGGTAATCCGGTGCCCGCAACTGCATGCGGACGACCTTGCCACCGGCCAGCTCGATCGCCGGCCCGTAGGAGTCGTACACCGGCTCGAACACAATCACTTCATCACCGGCATGAACCAGCGCACTGACCGCGGTGAACAAGGCCTGCGTGGCGCCGGCGGTCACCGTGACCTCATGCTCAACATCGTAGCGCGTTCCGTACAGCGACTCGACCTTGCGTACGATGGCTTCGCGCAGGGGCAGACAGCCCGCCATCGGGGCATATTGATTGAAGCCCGCCCTCATCCAGTGGGCGACACGCTCGAACAGCACGTCCTCCGCATTGAAGTCAGGAAAGCCCTGTGACAGGTTGATTGCACCGCACTCCTGCGCAAGCCGGGACATGACGGTGAAGATGGTAGTGCCGACAGTCGGCAGGCGCGATTCGATCGGTGCGGGAAAATGCGGCATGGGAATCCTGGCGGATCGGCAATGGCTGGGATTTGCATTTTCGCAGAGTCGCGCCCGATCGCAAGCGCCGCGCCACCGGGCATTCGGACTTGCGGACAGACCCGAGGACTGGCACATTCCAAGGCTTAACTTGCCCCAGAGAGCAGGAGACAGGACCGTAGCAGGCCTGCGGCGACGCACTTTGCCGCCCGCACCCGAGCCCGGTCCGGATCCACACCATGTTCGTACAACCCGTTCCGACGCTGTGCCGCGATGGCGACAGCCTGCTGATACTCGACCAGACTGCGCTGCCATGGCGGCGTGAGCAGTGTCGCCTGAATACCCTCGACGAGGTGGCGCACGCCATCCGGACCATGCAGGTTCGCGGCGCGCCGCTGATTGGTGCCACGGCTGCAATGGGGGTTGCGCTCGCCCTCACCCGCGCGGGCGCTGAAGACGAACAGCTCGAACACGCCCTGACACTGCTCGCCGCCACACGCCCGACCGCGGTCAATCTGCACTGGGCGCTGAACCGTATGGCCGGCATTCTGCGTCCGCTGCCGGCGGCCCGACGCACTGCCACGGCGTGGGACGCCGCCGCTGCGATCTGCGCCGACGACGCCGCGACATGCGACGCCATCGGCCGTCACGGCCTCGCCCTGCTGCGCGGGCTTCCCGCCCGTAGCGGTCGCCCCTTGCGTGTGATGACCCACTGCAACGCCGGCTGGCTGGCCACACTCGGCGCAGGCACGGCGCTCGCCCCCGTCTACGCAGCCCAGGCCGCCGGGGTCGACATCGAAGTCATCGCCAGCGAAACCCGTCCGCGCAACCAGGGCCTGCTCACCGCCTGGGAACTACGCGAAGCCGATGTACCGCACATGCTGATCGCCGACAACGCCGCCGGCCACCTGCTGATGCATGGCGAGGCGGACGTGGTGATCACCGGGGCCGACCGCATTGCCGCCAACGGCGACAGTGCGAACAAGATCGGCACCCTGCTCAAGGCGCTTGCCGCGCGGGCCGCTGGCATTCCCTTTTACATTGCCGCGCCCTATTCGACGCTCGATTTCGCCAGCCCCGACGGGGCCGCGATTCCGATCGAGGATCGCGGGGCCGACGAGGTCTGCTCGTCCATTGGTGTCGACGCACGCGACGAAGCCATCTCGCTGCGCATCGCGCCCGCCGGCACGCGTGCGGCCAACCCCGCTTTCGACGTCACGCCGGCCGGCCTGATCACCGGCATCATCACTGAACGCGGCGTGATCGCACCCGAGGCCCTGAGCAGCACCTACTCGGGGAGCCACGAATGAGCATCACCGAAGAAGGTCTGCGCGAGGAGCTGTTCGCCACTGCGCTGGAAATGGGGCGCAGCGGCCTCAACGTCGGCACCTCGGGCAATGCCAGCGTGCGCTGGGGCACGGGTCTGCTGATCACACCCAGCGGCATCGCCGCGAGTGCCTGCACTCCGGCCGACATGGTGGTACTCGGCGCCGACGGCAGCGCCAAGGGCTCACTGGCACCGTCGTCCGAGTGGCAACTGCATCGTGACATCTACGCGGCCTGCCCCGGCGCGGGCGCGATTCTTCATGCCCACTCCCCCTTTGCCACCGCGCTCGCGTGCCAGCGCAGGCACATCCCGCCCTTCCATTACATGATTGCCCGCTTCGGCGGCACCGACGTGCGTTGTGCCCCTTATGCCACTTTCGGCACCCAGGCCCTGTCGGATGCTGCCGTCGCCGCACTCGTCGACCGCAGCGCCTGTCTGCTCGCGAACCACGGCATGGTGGTGTTCGGGCGCGATCTCGCGCACGCACTCGCTCAGGCCATCGAGTTCGAAACCCTGTGCGAACAGTACTGGCGCAGCCTGCAACTCGGTGACCCGGTCCTGCTCTCGGCCGCCGAAATGGCAGAGGTCATCGAACGCTTCCGCTGGTACGGCCGCCCCCGCGATGCCAGCGCATCGTGAGCACCTCCGACACGCCAGCCCCGCTCATGACGACGCTCCCTTCGGCATGAACCGGCCGCCACTGCTGCCACTGGCGGGCACACTGCTCCGCCTCTCTCTGCCGCTGATCGTCTTTGCCGCCATCTGGGGCGGACTGGGCAAGCTCGAGCAGCAGGCCCGCGAAGGGGAGGAGCGACAGAACATCTCCGTCTTCCAGCGCACCGCCGCGCAACAGGTCGAGCGCCTGCGCAGCGAGCTCGGGAGCACACGCATCGAACGTGGCGCAGACCCGCGCAAGCTGGTGGCCCGGGTACTGGACAACCGGCGCGATGCGCGCGATGTCAGTCTCGAAATCATCGAGCTTGGTCACGGTCAGCCCAAACTGATCTATCAGGACCCCGACCTGCGCCCGAACACCATGATGTATGTCGAACAGCTCATGGTCGGGCAACAGCGCTGGCTCGTCGAAGTCTCCCCTCTGCCCGGCCACTACCTGCTGAACCCAAGCCAGTCGGTCGAAACCCTGCGCTGGGGTGCCCCGCTGATCGGACTCCTCGGCGCCCTGCTGGTTGCGCTGCTGCAGTCGCGCGGGCGCAGCGTCAAGCGCCAGGTGCTGCGCCAGACCAGTGCGCTCGAGCACATGAATCACCAGCTCGAACGCAGCAACAGTGCCCTGCAGGCGGAGATCGCACGCAGCACCGAAGCCGAGCGCAGCCTGCGCAACACGACCACGCTACAGCGTGCCATCCTCGACGGCTCGGAATACGCGATCGTATCGACCGACACCAATGGCCTGATCGAACTCTTCAATCCGGCAGCCGAACGCATCTTTGGCTGGCGCGCCGACGAGCTCGTCGGCCGGGCCACTCCGCTGCTGTTCTGCCCGGAAGACGAACTCGCCCGTCTGGAAACCCGCGACGGCCCCGGATTCTTCGCGATGATTGGCCAGGCCCGCGCCGGCCATGCAGCAGAACCCCGCGAAATGACCCTGCGCCGCAAGGACGGCCACGAGTTTCCGGCCAGCCTCTCGGTGTCGCCACTCCACGGTCCGGATGGCGCAATTCGCGGCTATCTGGGCATCGCCTCCGACATTGGCCGGCAGAAAGCGGCCGAATCCCGCATCCGCTTTCTCGCCCATTACGACGCTCTGACCGAACTGCCCAACCGCAACTATCTCGGTCAGCGTCTGGCCGAGGCGCAGGAGCAATGCCGTCGCCGCGGCGAGCCGCTGGCGCTGCTCTTTCTCGATCTGGACCGCTTCAAGTACGTCAATGACTCGCTCGGCCACCACGCGGGCGACCTGCTGCTGCAGGCGGTATCAAGACGCTTCATGACCTGTGTCCGGGCAGAGGACACGGTGGCGCGCACCGGGGGTGACGAATTCGTGATCCTGCTGCCTTCACTGCCAGACCGCAGCCGCGCCATCGAAGTGGCAGAGCGCGTCCTGGCCGCATTGCGCGAACCCTTCGACATCCGCAGCCAGCGCCTGACGATCTCGCCCAGCATCGGCATCGCCCTTTATCCGGAAGACGGCGACGACGCCGAAACACTGATCAAGCACGCCGACGCCGCCATGTATCAGGCCAAGGCGGCCGGACGTAACGCCTATCGCTTCTACGACAGCCAGTATTCCCGCGAGGTATCCGATCGACTGGTACTTGAGAATGAACTGCGCCTCGCGCTCGAGCACAAGCAGTTCACCCTCCATTACCAGCCGCAACTCGATGTCCACAGTGGCGAGATCACCGGGATCGAGGCGCTACTGCGCTGGCAGCATCCGCAACAGGGCCTGGTGCCGCCCGATCGTTTCATTCCGATTGCAGAAGACTGCGGCCTGATCGTTCCGATTGGCGACTGGGTGCTGCGCGCCGCCTGCGCGCAGGCACATGCCTGGCGCGTCGCCGGCCTGCTCGATGCGCCGATGGCGGTCAATCTGTCGGCACGCCAGTTCGACCAGCCCGATTTGCCCGAGCAGATCGCCAGCGTGCTGGAGGCGACCGGACTGCCTGCCTCCCGCCTGGAGCTGGAACTGACCGAGAGCCTCGTGATGCGCGAACCCGAGCGCAGTTCGGACACGCTGAGCCGGTGCAAGGCGCTCGGACTGACGATTGCGATCGACGATTTCGGCACCGGCTACTCCAGCCTCGCCTATCTGCGGCGCTTCCCCATCGACCGCCTGAAGATCGACCGCTCCTTCATCAAGGACATCGTCGACGAACCGGACGACGCCGCCATTGCACAAGCCATCATCGCGATGGCACACAGTCTGAGGCTGGACGTCGTTGCCGAAGGCGTGGAAAGCGAAGCGCAACTGCGCCTGCTGCGCCAGTGGCAGTGCGGCATCTATCAGGGTTTTCTTTCGAGCCGTCCCTTGCCGGGAGACGCTCTCACGGCACTGCTGCGCGGCATGAAAGCCGTCGGGGTCGCCGAACTCGCGCCGCCACCGCTGCAGCACTGACGGCGACCACCGGGGCCGGATCAGGCTGCAGCCGTTCCGCTCATGCTCTCGAGCACGCGCAACAGGCTTGAAGTGTCGTCATGACCCAAGCCAGAAGCCATCAGGGCGTTGAGCTGCTGCCAGACCTGAGCGGCAATCGGCAAGGGGACGCCCAAGGCACAGGCCTCCTGCATCAGGATGCCGAAATCCTTGTGATGCAGGCGCGCCTCGACACCGGCGGAAAAATCACGACTCACCATGCGCGCCCCCATTACTTCGAGCACCCGCGACGCGGCAGACCCACCCATCAGCGCCTGACGCACCGCTGCCAGGTCGACACCATGTGCCTGCGCCAGATGCATGGCCTCTGCGCCGGCCTGGATCGCCGCCACCATGATCATCTGGTTGCAGGCCTTGGCCACCTGTCCTGCGCCAGCCGGCCCCACATGCACGATGCGCTTGCCGAGGACCTCAAGCACCGGGCGCACCCGCGCCAGCGTCTCAGCCTCACCACCGGCCATGATGGCCAGCGTGGCATCGATCGCGCCCTGCGCGCCGCCCGACACGGGCGCATCGAGCCAGCCCACGCCACGGCCGGCATGGTGCGCAGCAAGCCTGCGCGCGCAACCCGGCGCAATCGTGCTCATGTCCACATGCACCGAGCCCGCGGCAAGCCCCTTAGCCAGGCCCTGCTCGCCGTACACCAGCGCCTCGACATCGGCACTGCCGGTGACGATGCTGATGACGACCTCGCTGCGCGCCGCCAGCTCCGCAGGCGTGGCGCAGGCGAGCGCGCCCGCTGCGACCACGTCGGTGGCGGCCTCCGGGCGCCGTGCCCACACCGCCAGCTCATGCCCGGCACCCAGCAGATGACGGGCCATCGGCGCGCCCATCGCGCCGAGGCCGATGAAACCAAGCCTCATTCGCCGGCTCCGCCGCTCATGAGCTCGAGCAGCTTCAGCATCGCGATCGAGTCATCCTCACCCAGCCCGCTGCCGACCATCGCATTGAACATCTGCGCGGTGGCCGCCGAAGACGGCAGAGAAAGACCGAGTCGATGCGCCTCTTCCATCACGATGCGCATGTCCTTCTGGTGCATCCAGGCCTTGAAGCCGGGACGGAAGTTGCGGTCGAGCATGCGCTGCCCGTGGTTCTCGAGAATGCGCGAGTAGGCAAAACCGCCGAGCAGGGCCTCACGCACCTTGCCCGCATCCACGCCGCTGCGGGTGGCAAAGTTGAGAGCCTCGGCCACTGCCGCCACCCCGACGCCGGTCAGAATCTGGTTGCAGGCCTTCGCGACCTGGCCAGCGCCCGCATCGCCAATGCGCGTCACCGACTTGCCCATGGCCTCGAACACCGGCCTGATTTTGTCGAACGCGGCCTCATCGCCACCGGCCATGATGGTCAGCGAGCCGGCAATCGCACCCACCTCGCCACCGGACACCGGCGCGTCGATCATGCTCACGCCACGCGCCTTGAGACCGGCGGAAATCGCCTGCGCCGCCGCAGGGGCGATGGTGCTCATGTCGGCGTGAATGTGGCCCGGTCCCGCGCCTTCGGCCACGCCACCGGCACCGAGTGTCACCTGCTCCACGTCCGGCGCATCAGCCACCATGCTGATGGTAATCGCAGCGCGCTGTGCGACTTCGGCTGCACTGGCACAGTCTCCGGCACCGGCTTCGAGCAGCGGCGCCATCGACTCGCGGCGGCGGCTCCAGACATGCACTTTATGTCCGGCCTTGATCAGGTTCAGCGCCATGGGGCGGCCCATCAGGCCCAGTCCGATAAATCCGACTTCCATTTCGACTCTCGCTCCGTGAGAAATTCATAGAAAAGCAGCGCAGCCGGCCCGCCCACCCTACCGCGAACGGCACGGGCAGCGGATAATCCCGACTCATGAACTGTGCTCCCATGATCAAGGAAATCGGGCGCGGCGCCAAGGGCGCCCGCTCTCTCGAACGCGACGCGGCCGCCACCCTCTTCGGTGGCATGCTCGACGGCAGCGTGGGCGACCTCGAGCTTGGCGCCATCCTGATCGCCCTGCGGATCAAGAGCGAGTCGCTCGACGAGCTGCTCGGCTTCAAACAGGCCATGGACACACAGGGCGCACAGGTCGTCGTTCCCGACGGCCCGCGTTGCGTCGTGCTGCCAAGCTACAACGGCGCCCGCCGCCAGCCCAACCTGATGCCGCTGGTGGCAATGTTGCTGGCCCGCGACGGGGTGCCGGTGCTGATTCAGGGCCGGCACGATTTCGAATCCCGGGTCAGCCCCTTCGAGCTGCTCGCTGCGCTCGGCATCACCCCCGCCAGCGATACTGCCGAAGCCGGCGCGCAACTGGCCAGCCGGCATCTGACCTGTCTGCAGGTCAGCACCCTGCTGCCGGGGCTCGACCGTCTGCTTTCGCTACGCCCGCGCATGGGCGTACGCAGCAGCGCCCACACCATGGCCAAGCTGCTCGACCCATGCAGGGGCCGCAGCGTGCGGGTGGTGGCCGTCACCCATCCCGAATACCTGGAACGCATGGACGAGTTCCTGCGTGCGGATGGTGGCCATGCGATGCTGCTGCGCGGCACCGAAGGCGAAATCTACGCCAATCCGAGACGCTGCCCGGAGATGAAGATCTATGCCGACGGCGCGAGCCGGATCGGTGTCGCGGGCGAGGATGGAGGCGCCCCGCCGCTTGCGGGCCTGCCCGACAGCCCGTCGATTGCTGACAACGTGGCGGCGATCCGCGCCATGCTCGACGGCAATCAGCCCGTCCCGGCCCCCATCGTGGCGCAGGTCAGGGCATTGAAGGCCCTCGCCCAGGCCTGAACCCTCGGGCTGCGATGCCAGGCACGGACGGTATTCAACCCACCAGCCGGCCATCCCGAAAGTCACTGAGCGCCTGATAGATCTCCTGCTCGGTATTCATCACGAAGGGGCCGTATTGCGCAATCGGCTCGTTCAGCGGCTGGCCGGCAATGAGCAGCACCCGCGCCGGCCCGGCGCCCTCGAGCACCACGCCGTCACTGCCTTCGCCCTTGGTGAGGATCGCCATGCGCTGCGCAGCGACCTGCTTGTCGCCGATCGTGACCTCGCCACGATAGACATAGACGAAGGCATTGTGAGCTTCAGGCAGCGACTGAAAGAAACGCCCGCCAGCAAGCAGATGCAGGTCGAGATACAGCGGCGCGCTGGCCTCGCGCGTGACCGCGCCTTCCACACCGTGACTGCGGCCTGCGATCACGGTGACGGCCACGCCTTCGCCGGTCTCGAACTTCGGCAGCTCCGCCGCAGAGAAATCGCGGTACCACGGCTCGCACAACTTGTCCCGCGCAGGCAGATTGAGCCAGAGCTGGAAGCCTTCCATCACGCCTTCTTCCTGCTGCGGAATCTCGGAGTGGATCACGCCACGACCGGCCGTCATCCACTGCACGCCGCCATTCTCCAGAAGGCCTTCATGTCCCGCGCTGTCGCGATGGAGCATGCGCCCGGCAATCATGTAGGTGATGGTCTCGAAGCCACGATGCGGATGATCGGGAAAGCCGGCGATGTAATCGTCCGGATTGTCGCTGCCGAAGGCATCGAGCATCAGAAAGGGGTCGAGCCGGCGCTGCAGCGCCTGTGTCAGCACACGCGTGAGCTTCACGCCCGCGCCGTCCGAGGTCGGGCGCCCGACAACCAGTTGTTCCACAGTTCGCGGCCGCAGCACACGCTCGGCCTGCAACGCAGGCTGAAGATCTTTCGTTGTCATTTCAAGCTCCTGTGCGAGCGGGGACGATCCGCCCCCGCTGTGTTCTTCAGCTCAGTGCCGCATGGATTTCCGCCTCGGCATCGGCAAGCGCCTGCTGCGCGGCGTCCGGCCCCATCGCGAAGCCTTCAGCATAGATGAAGCTGACATCGGTCATACCGAGGAAGCCGAGGAAGGTCCTGAGGTGCGGTACCTGAGAGTCCAGATCAGTGCCCCGATACTTGCCACCGCGAGCGAGGGCGACATAGACCTTCTTGCCCTTGAGCAGACCTTCGGGACCATTCTCGGTATAGCGGAAGGTGACGCCTGCGCGTGCAACCGCATCGATCCAGGTCTTGAGCTGAACCGGAATGCCGAAGTTGTACATCGGCACGCCCAGCACCAGCACGTCCGCTGCCTGCAGTTCAGCGATCAGGGCGTCATCGAGTGCCGCACGTGCTGCCTGCTCCGGGCTGCGCTTGTCTGCAGGAGTAAAGATGGCGCCCAGCGCGGCTTCGTCCAGCACCGGGTGCGGCGTTGTGGCCAGATCACGGACGTTCAGCACGGCGTCCGGCGAAGCCGTCTGCAGGCGCGCCACGATGGCGTTGGCAACACGCGTGGAGTTTGCACCTTCGCTGCGGGCGCTGGCATTGATTTGAAGGATGTTCATGATGTGCTCCGGTAAGTGGGGTTTCGATGGCCACACTTTATTTCTGCACAATCAAGATGATAATCCGTCACATCGGATAACATTATCCCAATTATGGAACAATACGACGCAAACGATCTGCTGATCTTCGCCCGCGTGGTTGAAATGGGCAGTTTCAGCCGTGCAGCCGAGCACCTCGGACTGCCCAAATCGACCGTGTCGCGACGCATCAGCCTGCTCGAGGAACAGCTCGGCGAGCGCCTGATGCAGCGCACGACGCGCCGCCTGCAGGTGACCGAGTTCGGCCAGGTGCTGCTCGAACACGCCCGTCAGGTGGCGACCGAGGTCGAAGCGGTGGCGAACCTGGCCGAACACCGTCAGGCCGCGCCAAGCGGTCGCCTGCGCGTGTCGATGCCAAGCGACTTCGCCACCCTGTTGATGACCGACATGCTTGGGGCCTTCGTTGCCCTGCACCCGGCGATCTCGCTCGAACTGGACCTGTCGCCGCGGCGTGTGGACCTGCTGGGAGAAAACTTCGACCTTGCGATCCGGATGGGCGAACTGCCGGAGAACAGCCTGCTCGCCGCACGCCGCCTCACCGTTTTCAACAACGGACTGTACGCGTCGCCCGACTACCTTGCGGAACACGGCGACCCGGCATCACCCGATGAGCTGGCACGTCACATGGCCCTGCGCCTGCTGACTGGCTCGGGCGACCCCTTGCAATGGACACTGCTGCGTGGCGACGAACAACGCCGGTTTGTCCCTGCAGGACGGATCACCGCGAACTCGCCCGAACTGCTGATTCGAATGGCCTGCTCGGGGGCGGGCATTGCGGCCGCGCCCGAGCACTTTGCATCGCCCTATCTTCGTCGCGGCGAGTTGCGGCGCGTGTTGCCGGACTGGTGCCTGCCCTCCCACACTGCATGGGCCGTATTCCCCGGGCGACGACTGATGCCCGCCAAGACGCGCGCCTTCATCGACATGCTGGTCACTGCTCTATCCGCCACGCCGGGCACATGATGCTGATTGCGTGACGCCGCACCGACATGAGTCGCCTGGTCGTTGGGAACTTTAACCGCGGTCCGATTACGAAGTGACGCGCAACATGAATCGCCTACAATCCCAATCCTCTTCGCTCCAACGCAGTCCCCGCCAATGACACTCTCCCGCCTGTCCGCCCGTCAGATGTTTTTCGCGCTTTTCGCCCTGTGTACAGGAATGCTCGGCTTCGGCCTCTATCTGCAGCATGTGGTCGGTCTGCACCCGTGCCCGATGTGCATCATGCAGCGCTACGCGTTGCTCACAGTCGGCCTGATCGGGCTGATCGGCGGACTGCATGGCCCTGGTGCAACAGGTAGCCGGATCTACGCCGGCCTGATCGGGCTGACCGCAATCGCAGGCGCCGGCGTTGCGGCCAACCAGAGCTGGCTCCAGCTCAACCCGCCGGGGATTGCCGAGTGCGGTCCGGGGATGGAGTATCTGATGGAGAGTTTTCCGCTGACGGAAGTGCTGCCGATGCTGTTTCGTGGCGCCGGCGACTGCAGCGCAATCGACTGGACGCTTCTGGGGCTGTCCCTCGCCAACTGGTCGCTATTGAGCTTCAGCGCCTTCACCATTTTCGCGGTCTGGCTGATGTTCCGGCGTCAGCCGCGCTGAACACCGAGGGCGACGCCTGACCGTCGCCCGTTCAGGCTGCAGCGATCAGCCCACCACCTGAGTGATTGCACCGCCAATTTCGTAACGACCGCCGCCAATCGCATGACAGCGGGTGACCTTGAGCCGGGTTACCAGCGGCGGCCTCCCCAGGCCGGCCCCCGGCGACATCACCGCAACGTCGATCACTTCGAGTTCGCCTGGCACATAGGCCGCATGCAAAGTCATGCCGCTGACGCTCAACTCGATGCATTCGGCTGCAACCGAGCGCCCTTCCCGAAGCAGAATGGACGCAGCGCACCCCAGCGGAATGCGTCGATCGAGCCGTCGATCAGGAGGCGTGACATGGTCGTTCATGGGCAGGCGTGCGTTCGCGGGATGAAAACAGCCCGATTGTAGCGCCCCGCCCACTCAGTCGCGCAGGCGCCCGTGCGCCCGCAGTGCTCAGTAGCTGTCCTTGACACCGACCTTGCGCAGGATGTTCTCCAGCGGACACAAACCGGTGAAGCCGCTCTGGAACAGATTGGCGCCGACAAAAACAGTGAACCACAGGAAGTTCGCATTCACGAACAGCGGCGAGGCTTCAACCCCCAGCGCAAGCGAGATGAGCACGAAAGCGCCGGCAAAGATGCGGACGAACTGGTTTGTGGTGAGCTTCATTCGGATTCTCCCGTCAGTTGGGCGAGGCGATTTCGCATCGCCGCGAAATACAGCACCGGAATCACCACCAGGGTGAGCACGGTGGACACGAACACCCCGAAAATCAGACTCAGGGCAAGGCCGTTGAAAATCGGATCGTCGAGGATGAATATCGCGCCGATCATCGCCGCCAGTCCGGTCAGACCGATCGGCTTGGCACGCACGGCCGCCGCCCGGATCACTGCCTCGGCAAAATCGACACCTTCCCTGACCTGTTGATTGACAAAGTCCACCAGCAGAATCGAGTTACGCACGATGATGCCGGCGAGCGCGATCATGCCGATCATCGAGGTGGCCGTAAATTGCGCACCGAACAGCGCATGGCCCGGCATGACGCCGATCAGGGTGAGCGGAATCGGCGCCATGATGATCAGTGGTACGAGGTAGCTGTGGAACTGCGCCACAACCAGCAAATAGATCAGGATCAGGCCCACCGCATAGGCCAGGCCCATGTCGCGAAAGGTCTCATAGGTGATCTGCCACTCGCCGTCCCATTTCAGCTGATAGCCCGCGTAGGGATCGGCTGGCGCACGGATGAACCACTCACCCAGCGTGCCTGCCAGTCCCGGCGCGCCGTCGAGCGCCATGTCCTTGAGCTTGCTGCGGATGTCGAACATGCCGTACAGGGGCGAGTCGAGCTTGCCGCCCATGTCACCGGTCACGTACACCACGGGCAGCAGGTCCTTGCGGTAGAGAATCTGCTCACGCCGGGTATCGAAGACATCGACCACTTCGGAGACCGCGACCAGCTGTCCGGACCGGGATCGCACCTTCATCGACAACAGCGATGCCACATCCGACTGCCGGGTCGCCGGCAACTGGATACGCACCGGAATCTCGTACTTGTTGTCGCCGCCATGCGCCGGTGTCACGTTTTCGCCCGACAGCCCCAGACGCACGACCTCGACGATGTCCGCCTGCGACACGCCCATGCGCGCCGCCTTGGCCTGATCCACCCGCAACAGCAGTTTTGGCGCAGCTTCATCGACCGAGTCGTCGACGCCCACGATGTCCTTCGTACCCTCGAACGCTGCCCGCACCCGCTTCGCGACCTCGATCTGACCAGCGTAATCCGGCCCGTAAATCTCGGCCACGATCGGTGACATCACTGGCGGCCCGGGCGGCACTTCGACGATCTTGGCATTGCCCCCGTTGCGCAGCGCAATTGCGGTCACGGCGTCACGCACCGACACTGCGATCTCGTGGCTCTGGCGGCTGCGATGCGCCTTGTCGACCAGGTTGACCTGGATGTCGCCCTGTTCGGGCGCGCTGCGCAGATAGTACTGACGCACCAGACCGTTGAAGTTGATCGGGCTCGCGCTGCCGGCATAGGCCTGCCAGTCGGTGA